>JBBRFA010000016.1:0-39782 GCA_038225185.1 Chthoniobacterales bacterium | reverse complement strand
AAGAGCGGATAAGAGGTATAGGTTTGGCTTTTGGCAGCGCCCTCCCGATACCGCTCGCCGCTCAGGTTGTAGTCGCAATTCGCCGCGATCTTTTCTTTCGCGATGATCAGGGCGGTGATCGGGGGAAGGGAATGATCGGTGTTGAACATTGGGAATGAAGAAGAATTTATGAAGGGTTGGATTGCGTGTCCACACGATACGGCGTGGATTCCTCGCGCAGCGTCTGGGAATCGAGTCCGGTTTTTTGCGCCGAGCGCAGTGTGAGAGTGCGTGCGCGCAGTTCATCGAGCAGGGCCAGCTTCTCCACGATGTCGCGGGCGGCGAGCGCGTGGCGGAAGGCGCGTTTGCTGGCGAGGATCTGGTGTAGGTCGAAGGTCATGGCGTGTCGGTAAGAAATTGCCGGGCAAAACGCTGCCAGACTTCGACGAGATGGTGGCGAGCAATAATGGTTTGGAAGCACTCGGAGTCGAGCACGCCTGACTCGATGAACTGGAGGAGCCGCGCTTTGTCTTTCGCCCGTCAAACTTGCAAGGCGATGGCGGCAAGGTGCTCGGCAGTAAAAACCCGGGCGGGCGTCTCGCCTACCGGCACGGTAATGGCATCAGCCAGGGCTTCCTCGACCAGCGGGTCGGTCGGCCGAAGAAACTGCACGGGCCACCCGGCGATCATGACGTATTCGCCCTCCATGTGGCAGCCTCGCGCGGCGAGATAAGTGAAAATGGGCTGGGGACTGACGAGCAATGAACCCGGCTCGTGACGGAAGGCGACAAAGATGTCCACGTCGAGCGTTGAGACAGGTTCGAGATGGAAGGTGGCCCCCACCGCACCGCCGATGGCGTAGCGTTCGATCACGCCGTCGGCCTGCATCTGGTTAATCGTGATGATGACTTGGGCGATGTTCATGGGCGCAAAAGATCAGGCGGCAAACTGGTTCAGGCGCACGTATTCCTTGATGTAATCGGGAATGAGCGCACGGTAATTCGCGGGCAGGGCTTTGAAATCCTTAATGGAGAAAACGGGATTGGTGGCGTGATCGGTCAACTGACCGGACTCGATAATGTGGCGGATGGCGTCGCTGGTGGCGTAGGCCTTAAAGTAGGTCTTGAGCGCGGGAATCGCCTCTGCTTCGTCGGGCTTGGAGTTGGAGACGAACTTGGAGAACTCCTCTTCGAGCAGGTTGTCCTTGGATTTGAAGCGCGGAATGAGACCGAAAATCTTTTCGATGATTTCGCGCAGACCAAGGCGGCGGTCCCCGGCGGCGGCTTTGCGGAGCTTGTCGAGATTATAGAACTCGGCGTTCTTGGGCCCGAAATCGGCCTCGAAGCCGAGATTGGAGAAAAAGTCTTTATTGAGAAAAGAGGGGCCAACCATGAAAAATAATACTGATCAATTAAACGGGAAAGGGGAAGGATTAAACGAGTGGAAGGAGCCAAACCAACGCCTTAGGGAAGATCTATCCTGAGGCTTGATCCACCTTCTTTGACCCGCCAGTCGCGGGGTTCGAAAGTGTGCCGCCAGATGCGACACATGGTAACCAGGATGGCAGCCCAACCCGTGATTTTATTTACCCCGTCAGTTTTGAGAATAGCTCTAGCTTATTTCCAAAACAGGTTGCTCGGGAATCTCGAAGAGCGCAATCCCGGCATTGGTTTCGGCAAAGTATTTGAGGGTCCAGGCGGAGGGGAAAAGAACGACAGGGAGACCACTGGCGTCGGTGGCGAGTTTGACCCCGGTGGGAAGTTTGACACTGTCCAGGTCGGTGTCGGGGGCAAGCCAGCGGGCGATGCTCCAGGTGGCGGTTTCGAGGCGCGATTCGGCGTTGTATTCGGTTTCGAGGCGATATTGCACGACTTCAAATTGCAACGGACCGACGGCGGCAAGAAGCGGGACTTTGATAATGGAGTCGTTCAGGTGAAAGACCTGGATGACGCCTTCCTGGAGGAGTTGTTCGAGGCCCTGGCGGAATTGTTTGTATTTGCCGGTGTTCGGATTTTGCAGAAAAGCGAAGCATTCGGGCGGGAAACGCGGGATTTCGTGGTAAACGACGCCCGGTTCTTCAGAAAGCGTGTCGCCGATGCCAAATTCGGAGTAGCCGACGAGGCCCAAAATGTCGCCCGCATAGGCGGTGTCGATGGTTTCACGTTCCTGGGCGAAGAGTTTATGCGAGTTCGAGAGGCGGACTTTTTTGCCGGTGCGCTCGTGGATGACGGACATGTCGCGGGTAAATTTGCCGCTGCAAACGCGGAGGAAGGCGATGCGGTCGCGGTGGCGCGGGTCCATGTTGGCCTGGATTTTGAAAATGAAGCCTGAGAAATTCGGTGAATCGGTGGGAACGTATTCGCCATGGCTAATGCGAGGTCCGGGCGGGGTGGATTCGGCCAGAAAGGCGTCGAGCATGAGTTGAACGCCGAAATTATTCATCGCGCTGCCAAAGAAAACGGGGGTTTGTTTGCCGTTGAGGACACGATTGTGGTCGTAGGCTTCCCCGGCGATTTCGAGCATTTCCAACTCTTCTTTAACACTCGCAAATACATCAGGCGCAAGGGTTTGCTCCACGATGGGATCGTCAATACCGGCAATGGAAACCGGGGCGCGGTAAGCTCCGTGGGGAGTTTTTTCAAAGAGATGCACCTGTTTTTGGATGCGATCATAGACGCCTTTGAATTGGACCCCTTCGCCGAGCGGCCAGTTGATGGGATACGCGCCGATCCCGAGAACGCTTTCGAGTTCGTCGAGGAGGTCGAGCGGTGGACGCGACGGACGGTCCAGTTTGTTCATGAAGGTGAAAATCGGGACGCCGCGCCGCCGGCAAACGTCGAAGAGTTTACGGGTTTGTGCCTGGATGCCTTTGCCCGCGTCGATGACCATGACGACGGCATCGACGGCAGTGAGAACGCGGTAGGTATCCTCGGAGAAATCGTGGTGTCCGGGGGTGTCGAGGAGATTGACGGCATAGCCGCCGTATTCAAATTGCAGGACGGTGGAACTGATGCTGATGCCGCGTTTGCGTTCGAGTTCCATCCAGTCGGAGGTGGCGGCGCGCTGATTTTTGCGCGATGTCACAGAGCCCGCCAATTGCACGGCTCCTCCGTAAAGCAGGAGTTTTTCGGTGAGCGTGGTTTTACCGGCGTCGGGGTGGGAGATGATCGCAAAGGTGCGGCGACGGTTGATTTCGGTGAGCATGAATTTTAACCACTAAAACGGATACTAATGAGCACGAATAGAAAAAGAAAAGGACGCCTTCATTTGCGAAGGCGTCCTTTTTTATTCTGAGCTTGCCACGGGAACAAACTCGGTGGAGACACTTAAGCCATTAAGAGGACGGAACGGCTGCGCTTGATTTCGCGGGTGATTTTGCGATGAAAATGAGCGGGCATACCAGTGAGGCGGCGGGGGAGAATTTTGCCGCTTTCGGTGATGAATTTTTTGAGAATTTCGGGATTTTTATAATCGATGGCATCGATGGTGATGTCGATGCGGCGACGGGGCATGATGCGGTTGGCGCGACGGAAGTTGGAGCGGCGTTGAGCGGTTTTGGGCTGCATAAAAGGTTGTGCGGTAGGGATTTAAGTGGAAATGAGTTGCGATTACTTGGTTTCGCGATGGAGAGTGTGGCGGCGCAAAAAAGGATTGTATTTCTTTTTTTCCAAGCGGTTGGGTGTGCGAATGCTTTTTTTATTGCGCGACGACATGTAACGGGAGGCGGGTTTGCCTTCAGCTTTCGCTTCGGTGCATTCGAGGATGATGATTTCTTGTGCCATGAGAATGAGATTATACGTTGTTTAGTCTTTGGTATCAACCGGGGATTCTTCTTCCTCAGTTTCGTTGCCTTCTTCGTCGGTCAATCCAAAGAGAGAAGTCACCGATTGGCGGACGCGGGTCATTTTATTTTGTTTCTCCAAAGAAGCTTGCACCTCGACGGTGTATCGGGTGAAGGGGATGGCTTCGAGGCGCACATGAGGAATCGGTTTGCCGGAAACTTCGCAAATTCCATAGGCACCGGATTCGAGGCGGCGGATGGCTTCTTCGATTTCGTTCAAGGCGTCTTGTTCGCTGGAAAGAAGGCTGAGGGCGAAATCGCGGTCGTAAGCATCGCTGCCAGCATCGGCCTGGTGCATTCCAAAAGCGGAGGCTTCGCTGCCTTCGGCCCGGGCGCGCAGATTATCCTTGGCCACGCCAAGCATGGAATCGACCATGCCGTCGCGCAACGCAATCAGACGGGCTTTTTGTTTTTTTAGAAAAGGGCTGAGTCCCTTGTCGGGGTCCTCGGTGCCAACAGGGAGGATGGAAACGGATTCGTCAACGTCGAAGGCTTCTCCGGCGCGTTTAGGGGATTTTTCTGTTTTGGATTTAGGCATGTTGCAAAATGATAAATTGGCCGAAGCCAGATTTGGGGAGCGGGTATTTAACGGCTTTTCAAATAGTCTGCAAGTGGAAAAATGACTTTTCGCGATTCGCGGGATTCTTTTGGATTCGTTTGCAAAAACAGACCGCGCTTGCCTATTTTTGGAAAGACTTCTATACCAGTGAACTCTATGGCAAAGACCGTCGTCGAAATTCAGGTGCGTGCAGTCATTCCAACCAAAGCTGGGAGCGCTGTTTTCCTCGGCAATACGGATAAAATCTTCGTGATCTACATCGACGGAGGTGTGGCCCAGGCCATTCTGTTGTTCATGCAGCGGGCAGCCAAAAAACGTCCCCTCACCCACGATCTCATGGGACACATCCTTTCGGCACTGGGAGCCAAGGTCGAGAGGGTTATTATTAACGACCTGCGCGAAGGCACTTATTTTGCCCGGCTTATCCTCAGTGCCGAAAATGAACTGCACGAGCGCAAAATCATCGAAATCGATGCCCGCCCCAGCGATTGCATCGCCCTCGCTGTGCAACAATCCGCTCTCATTTACGTCTCTCAAGATGTCTGGAGCGAAGTCGAAGATGTCACCGAAGCCTTCGAGCAACTTCAACGCAGCTCCGATGCGCCCAGGCAGGAATCCGAAGAATGATTCCCCTTGGTTTTCAAGACATAATCTCACTCTTTTTTGCTGAAAAATGAATCTTCCAAGGCCATTCCCGTCTTGCTTTAAAAATTATTCGCAGGGAAAATCCCGGGCTTGAACGTGGAAAACTCGGCACAGGGCATCACACAACTTACGGATCCAGGGACCAAAAAAGGATCTCTACCCTCCAGCGTCTCCGCAACGCATTATTCCAATCCCGCCCTGCCTTACTTTGTCGGACGTAAACCCCGGGAAATTCGCAACCTTGAAGAGCGCATGGAAGCCACCCTGCGCGAAATGGGCGTCACATTTGACTTTGTGCGCGGCGAACGCACCGAGAACCCCTGGTTTTGCGACGTTTTGCCTCATGTTTTTTCCGACGACGACTGGAGCCATCTCGCACGCGGATTTCGCCAGCGATTACAGGCATTCGAACTCTTTTTACAAGATGTCTATGGCAAAAAAGAGATTCTTCGAGCAGGCATCGTCCCTCTCCACTTGGTTCTTGGCAGTCCTTACTACCAACGCGTCGCCACCAGCCTGGCTCCTCCCGAAGACGCCTATCTGCATCTCGCGGGCATGGCTCTTTCCCGCGATAAACAGGGGCGTTATGCCGTAAAAAATCACTACTTTAGTCATGCCTCCGGTGTCGCTTACATGATGCAAAATCGCCGTGTTCTCGCCCGCGTGGCACCGGAAATTTTCCGCGATTTCCCGGTCACCTCCATCGCCGATACCCCTCTCGACATCCTCGAAAAACTGCGTGTCATGACCCCCGGGATGCACGATCCCACCGTCGTCCTCCTCTCCCCTGGCACCACCAGTGCCGTCTATTCCGAACATAGTTTTCTCGCCCGTCGCATGGGCATTCCGCTCGTGCAGGGTGGCGATCTGCTCGTGCTCGACGATTGTGTTTATCTAAAAACCGTCTCCGGTCTCGAAAAAGTGGAAACCATCTACACCCGTGTCGCCGATGCCTGGCTCGACCCGCTCGTTTTTCGTCGCGACTCCCGATTGGGCGTTCCCGGCCTCGTCCATTGCATCCGCAAAGGCAGCGTCTCCCTGGTCAATGCCATCGGCAGCCAACTCGTCGATGATCGCGCCCTCCTCGGCTTTGCCAACAAAATCATCCGCTATTACCTCGGCGAACCTGCCATTCTCCCCACCCTCCCGACTTATTGGATGGGCGACATCGATCAACGGGAGGAAATCCTTTCCCAACTTGCAAACTATCGCATTTTCCCACTCACCGGCGAACGCATCCTTGGCGGCACCCAAGGCCTTCCTGCCACCGAAGAACAAAACGCAGCCATCAGCACCGAAGTCAGGAGGCAACCGCATCTTTTTGTCGCTCAACCCAGCGACGAAGGCGAATCCGCACCTTGTTTTAACAATGGCAGGCTCACCGACCGCGTGCAGGATCACATCGTCTTCGCCCTCCGCAGCAATTCCAAATACGACATTTTTCCCGGCGCCCTCACCCGCGTCGCTCCCGCCGATAGCCGGCTTACCGCCTCCGAGCTGGGCGGCGGCAGCAAGGACACCTGGGTCTCCGCACGTGCAGGCGAAGTCGAAGCGGTCAACCCTCTTCCCATTCGCACCTCCCAATATCGTCCGCCATCCCGCCAGGTCACCAGCCGTGTGGCCGACGAATTTTATTGGATGGGCCGTTACCTGGAACGTTCGCTTTGCACGGCTTACATGATCCAGGTGGTCGAAACCTTGGAAATGGAAGAGCTCACCTCCGCCGAGCGCAAACTGTATCGCCCGATGTGGAACCGCATTCTCCCTCCCCTGGAAGGCGCTGCGGGAACCACCGGACGACGCAGCATCGCCAACCCGCTGGAACGCTACCGCCTCCTCCTCGACAGCGAATCGCCCGGAAGCGTCGTCCATTCGCTGCGGCGAGCCATTTTCAATGCCGATTCCCTTCAGGAAAGTCTCTCCCCCGAAGCTTGGAGCACCCTGGTAAAAATCGAGGAGGCGATAAACAAAATAAAATTCAACCTCGAACAGGACGACGCCGCTTTCTCGCGCACCACCCGCCGCATCGCCGACCTCGTGGTGAATCTCATCCCCCAATTTTTTGCCATCGCCCAAGGAACCATGCTGGCGGATAACGGATGGAATTTTTGCGAAATCGGACAAATGATAGAACGCGCCGTCGTTACCGCCAATGCCGTCATCTCCATCGATAAACCACTCACAAACCATTCCCTGCAAGGCACCCAGCACACCACCGAGATCGAACTCTCTGCTTTCCTAAGGCTTCTCAGCAGTCGCGACGCCTATCGCCGCGTGTATCAAATGCGAGCCGCCCCGGCGCAAGTCCTGGAGCTTCTCTGGCGACAACCCGAAGTGCCGCGCTCCGTCGTGCGATGCCTTCGCAAGTGTGTCCAATTGCTCAAAGACTCTGCCGGCCCCGACTCCCGGTATCCCACTGAAGTTCTAACAACCATCGAAGAACTTGTTTTCCGAATCTCCCAGATCGATTGGCAGCAGTTTTTTACCACCAGCCACGATGAAGACGTCGCAAGCATCACCTCCCCCGCCCAGGTTCCCGAGAAACTAGCCAGCCGCCTCTCCAGTTTACTCAAGGAAATGTTAGACGCGACGCTGAATATCCATCACGTCATCGCCGACAGCTTCCTCAACCACCAGGCCATCATCAGCCAGCGGGAGCAACTTCTCTTCACCAGTTTGCGCTAACATGCTCTTCGACGTTACCCATACCACCGATTACGCCTACACCACCCCCGCGGCAGAAGCTTATCTCGAAGCCAGGCTCACTCCACCCGATTACTGCGGCCAGAAAGTCTTGCGCCGCCGTCTCATCACCAACCCTGCGACGCCCACCTCGCAATATGTCGATTTTTTCAGTAATACAGTGGATTTTATCTCCCTGCCCTACCGCCACAAAAGGCTCACCATCACCAGCCAAATCGCCATCTCCACCTCTCCACGGCCACTCCCCGAGGACATCCTCTCCGCCAGCGTCCAGGAAGCACGGCAGATCCTCAGCTCATCGCTCACCGATATTTACGACTACCTGCAACCCACCGACACTGTTAGGATAGGCAAGGAGGCCCACCAATGGTCGAAGCGTTATTTACCTGGAAAAATCTCAATCCGCGATGCTCTGGAAGCTCTCAACCGGGCCATTTACGAGACCTTCGAATATCGCAAGGGCATCACCGATAATTCCACCCCGCTTGCCACTGTCTGGCGGGATCGCCACGGCGTCTGCCAGGATTTTGCCCACGTCATGCTCGCGGTCTTGCGCACCTCGGGTTTTCCCTGCCGTTACGTCTGCGGCTATATCGACGCCAATCCGATCTCCGCAGACGGACGTCGCCTCGTCGGTGCCCTCGCCACCCATGCCTGGGTCGAAGTGCTTCTTCCCGGCCTCCACTGGGTCGCCCTCGATCCTACTAACAATAAATGGTGCGGCGAACGTCATATCACCGTCTCTTTCGGACGCGACTTCCGCGACGCCACCCCTCTGCGCGGCACCTTCAAGGGCGTCGGCGATCAAAATATGAAGGTCAAGGTGCTCGTTCGCCATCTGGCCTCGGAAAAAATGATCAAATACTAATATGCACCTACGTATTCGCAGCCAGACCGCTTATCACTATGACAGCGAAGCCATCTTTTCCCCTCATCTCGTGCGCCTTTTTCCTCGACAGGATCGTTACATCGATGTTGTTTCCGCTGAATTTTCCACCTCGCCGGAAGCACTTGTTTATCATCAACGCGATCAATTCGATAATCAGGTCGCCCGTTGCGTCTATCAAAAACCCGGGCAACACCTCGAATTCAATCTCGATCTGGAACTAAACATCCAGGAACGCAGCGCCTTCGATTTCCTGGTCGATCTGCACGCCGTTCATTTCCCCTTCCACTATCGCGAATCGGAATTCCAGGCCCTCCAGCCCTATCTCTCGCAACCCGGGAGCGAAGTGGTCCATCATTCCCAGCTTCTCCCCACCGACTCCCGACTAACCACCCTCGAAGTGTTGATCCAGCTCAACCAAAACATTTTCTCCCAACTTCGCTACGAACGCAGGGATGAGGGCGAAGCCATGCTGCCTGCGGAAACCTTGCAACAAGGCGCCGGATCCTGCCGCGATTTTTCGCGCCTGGCCGCATCTCTTCTCCGCAACGTCGGCGTCGCCGTGCGTCTCGTCAGCGGTTATCTCGTCGAAATCGACGTGCCCGATGCCGACCGCCGCTCCGAAGGCAGTCTCCACGCCTGGCTCGAAGCCTACATCCCTGGCGCAGGCTGGCTGGGCATGGATCCCACCAACGGTATTCTCACCAATCATCTCTTCATTCCCACAGCCGTAGGTCTTCACCCCAACGATATCGCACCCTCTCCCGGCACAGTCTCCGCCACCTCCTCCAGCATACCTGCCTCCTCTCTAACCATCGAACTACTAGCATGAGCGACGAATCCATTCTCCTGGCTGCAAAAAAAGTCGAAAGCCTGCTCCTTCAAAAAAAAGTTCACCTCACCATGGGGGGCGAACCCACCCTCGTGCCCGACGAACCCGATGGCCCGGAATGGTCGATCACCGCCGTCGGCCCCACCAAACTACGCTACGCCTATGCATTTGCCAACGAGCTAAACAACCATCTCGGCAACGACGGCGCCATTTTTTATTCCCCCGGCAAATCCTACCCTGGCGAAACCAATCCCCGCTGGATTCTTCATTATCTTAGTTACCGCAGCGGCGAACCTTTCATCCGCACACCCCTCACCCACCAAACGGTTACGCCATCACTCCTGCAAAATTTTCGGCTGGCTCTCACCAAAATAATGCATCTCAAGCCCCAATGGATCAAAGCTTTGCCGGTGCAAAGCAACGCCTGGATATTGCCTTTGGATCACGATGAAAAAAAATTCGTCTCTGCCAATTGGAAAAAAAAATCCCTGCATCTCCTCCATGTCGATGCCCCCGCCGGGTTACGGCTCCCACTTCACGAAATACCCGAAAACCTCAGCCGTCGCGCCCTTACCCTGGAAATAATTGACGGTGCACTTGCCATTTTTTTCCCGCCCCTCTTACAAAAACCATTTCTGGAGTTATTGAACATCGTCGATTCCCTGCTCACGCAATTGCAGATTACTAATTTTCGTTTTCAGGGGTATATCCCCTCAGACGAAGGCCAGCTCTGGCACAAAACTGGCGTGGCCTGCGATCCCGGTGTGTTGGAAATTAACATTCCTCCCTGCTCCAATTGGCTGGAATATCGCAACTGGATGGATATCATCGATCTGGTCGGCAAGGCAACCGGTTTGCGCACCTACAAAGTTGCCGCCGATGGGGAATCGGGCACCGGCGGCGGCAACCACATCTGCCTGGGTGGACCGACCCTCGATAACAATCCTTTTTTTACGCGCCCAGGTTGGATTACCTCCATTCTGCGTTTCTGGCAGCATCATCCCTCCCTTTCCTACGTCTTTACCGGCATCTATGTCGGAGCAAGTTCGCAGGCGCCGCGCACCGATGAATCGGCCCGCGGCCTCCACGATTTGGAAATGGCCTACCAGTATCTGGAGGCACTCCCGCGCGGCGATCATCGACTCATCATCAACGAAACTTTACGCCATCTGCACATCGACGGGTCGGGCAACACTCATCGCAGCGAAATCAGCTTCGATAAATTCTGGAATACCGCCTTCCCCGGTGGCTCCACCGGGATCCTGGAGTTTCGCGCCGTTGAGACACTGCCCAACGCACGCTGGACTTCCGCCGTGGGTCTCCTCTGGCGTGCTCTTGCAGCGGTTCTGTTAACTCATCCTTATCAACTGCCATTGAAGGACTTCTCCGGCGACATCCACGACCGCTATTTCCTGCCCTCCTATCTCTGGCAGGATCTCGTCGAAGTGCTCGCCTTTCTTCGCGAACACGGCGTCGATTTGCCACTGGAAATCTTTCGCGAGATTTGGGAGTGGCGTTTCCCCCTCTTGTTAGCCACCCGTGTGGGAACGACCGATGTCAGCATTCGGAAAGCCCTCGAAAGCTGGCCTCTTCTCTGCGAACAACCACTCGAGGGCGGAAGCACCAGCCGCTTTGTCGATACCAGCATCGGACGCTTGGAAATTACCGCCAGCTCACAAATTTCCGTGCAGTTTCGCGGGCGTAAACTTCCGCTTTCCCCGTTCCCCACCGCAGCCTTGGGAGCAGGGCTGCGCTTTCGCAAGTCGGCTCTCTATCCCTGTCTGCATCCCGGTATCGCTCCGCAACTCCCCCTGGAAGTCGTGCTCATCAAAGGAAAACAAAAAGTGGTCTATCAATTGCCTTACGGTGCACCTGCCTTCGAGGGACCCATTGGCCGCAGTGGATTCAAGCCCGCCGCCGAGTGCCGTCGGTCTGCCCCCACCAGCATCACTTTCGATCTTCGCCTGCCTTGATCCGTTTTTAAAAAATAGTTAGAACTCCAAAGTCTCGCCCGGAGGCGGAACGATCACTTTCATCCCCGGCACTTTCTCTGCCAACTGATCCCGGAACCATTCAATCGCCGGCCCATCGCCGTGAACCAATACCGTGGTGGGTGCATTTACTTTTAAGATGTATTCCAGCAATTCCTCCCGCGTGGAATGTCCGCTAAAGTCGAATTTTTCCACCGTTGCACTCAGGCGCAAAGGAGGTTGCTTTTTATCAAGCGACACCAGTTCTCCCTTTTGTGCCGCCCTTAATAATCCTCCCGGCGACTCTGGCGTTGCGTAACCGACGAAAAACACCGAATGACGCTCGTCTTCCAAAAACTTTCTCGCAAAAAAATTGGATAATGTTTTCTCAGTCATCATCCCGCTGGAAATCGCAAATATCTTTCCCTGACCCGGCGAGGCATGTTGCGCTTCTTTTCCACCCAAAACATAGGGCGCCACCACGTCCAGTAACTGCAACCCCTCGTATTGCCGGGGCGAAGATCTGGCCAGCTCATCGTGAATCATCGTCATCTTGGTGCTTAATCCTCCGATGTAAACCTGCACCGATTGTGCCAGCCTGCCATCGCGCTTCATTTCATAAATCAATGTTAACACTTCCTGGGTTTTGCCAATCGCAAAGACCGGGATCAACACCGAGCCTCCACGCGCAAAAGCATCCGCGATGCCCTGGATAAATTGTTGCTCCTGCGTCGCGCGATCAGCGTTCGCCCCCGTGGGATTGTCGCCCCTCGTGGTTTCCACCACCAGAATGTCGATTCCTTCGCTGGGAAACTGCGCACCACGCATCAGGGTCTGATCTTTAAAATTTACATCCCCCGTATAAAACAAAGTTCTGCCACCAGCACGAAGCCGTATGCCCGCCGATCCGAGTATATGTCCCGCATCGAAATACTCCATGGTTAGCTCATCGGTTGTGCGCTGCCGCCGCTCTCCATCCACCCCAAAAGGAATATTCAACGGCACCGCATCCCAGCGATGCACTCCCAAATCCAGCTCTCGATGCGTGAACAATGGATATTCCGTATTCCCCGTCTCCTCGCGCTGACTCGTCATTACATTCACCGAGTTATGCAACAACGCCTCTCCTAGGCGGCTTGTCGCATAAGTCATAAAAATCTTCGCAGATGGCTGCCGCCGCATCAACACTGGTAATGTCCCGATGTGATCCTGATGCGTGTGACTAATCAAAATCGCATCCATCTCCTCACCTTCAATCGCCCCCCAATCTGGCAGTGCCTCTGATCCATCATTTTTGGGATGCATCCCGCTGTCAACAATCAGTCGTTTGCCGCCGATTTCTATAAAATAGGAGTTGGCTCCTATCTCTGTGTCGCGAGTGAGATTAGTAAAACGGATGGGTTGGCTCAAAGTTTATAAAATTGGTTGAAGTAGGGCGTAAAAGAATGTTTTCCAGTAAATCATGAAACTTCAAAGCATATTAAGAAAGTCAAAAAGACAAAAAAATGACGAATCGTAAACTGCGAAGACATTTTTGGGGTTTGCGAATGTCAGATTTGCTTTAAGCTCGGGATTGCAATGGCGAATTTAACGCTGCACACCAGCAATCAACAGGAGGTTTTATCCCAAAAACTGGCCTCCTGGCTCGTCAAGTCGCCTTTGTCCGACCCATTCATCCGCGAAACCATCGTTGTCCAAAGTCTCGGCATGAGACGCTGGTTGCAACTTGAAATTGCCCGTCATCTTGGTATCTGCACGCAAATCGACTTCCCATTTCCCCAGAGTTTCCTCCGATCCCTCCTCGAAAAGTGCCTTCCAAACGAAATAATCCAAAACACCGCCTTCGCTCGCGAAACCCTCCGCTGGCGCATTTATGCCTGGCTGCAAAACCATATCGGCGAGAGACCGTCCGAGATTGCCCCCTTTCTGGCAGACGATCCAACCGGCGTAAAATGCTGGCAACTGGCCAGCCACACAGCGCAAATCTTCGACGATTACTCCGCTTATCGCCCCGATTGGCTCATCGACTGGCAGAAATCCGCCCGCCCCGGCTGGCAGGAAACAATCTGGCATGATCTTGGGCGCGACTATCCAGAAACTCATCTTCCCGCTCTTCTGCAACGTTTTACCGCAGATCTTAACCTTTTTCCTCTCGAAAACCTGCCCCCCAGGCTCGCCGTTTTTGGCCTGGCCACCCTGCCTCCTGCCTATCTTCATCTGCTCAGTGCCCTTTCCCATCGCGTCCCGGTCGATTTATTTGTCCTGCAACCCACCGATCAATTCTGGGGCGACCTGGAGACAGAACGGGAAATAGCCCGCCGACGTAAACGAGGCCTGCCAATGCGCAGCGAAGCCATCACCTGGAATCCGTTGTTAGCCTCTTTGGGCAAAACCGGACGGGATTACTTCACCGCCTTGTGGAAAATCGAGCATTTGGAGGATGACCCCGAATTCGTCACTCCCACGAACTCCAGCTTGTTAGGAAGATTGCAGGCCAGTCTCATGGATCCCGAGCGTCCCAGCCCACAGCCATTGGCCGACGATCCCTCCCAATCCATCCAAATCCATTCCTGTCCCGGCCCCATGCGCGAGGTGGAGATTTTTCGAGACCGCCTGCTCGCCCTCTTTGAGCAATTTCCCGATTTACAGCCTCGCGATGTCCTGGTAATGACCCCCGATCTCGATACCTACGCCCCGATGATCGAAGCCGTCTTCGGATCCCAGGAAAGTGTTAACATTCCCTACAGTCTGGCAGACCGCACCACTGGTAATCCGCACACACCAGCCGCCGTTCTCCTAGCCTTGCTCGAGCTTGCCTCCAGTCGTGTCACCGTTCCCGAGGTGATGGCTTTTTTGGAAATACCTCCCATTCGCGAAAAACTGGAGCTATCTCTGGCCGATCTCGAAATCATTCAAAATTGGACGCACGAGACAGGTATCCGTTGGGGATTCGATGCCGCGCATCGAGCCAGTCTGGGTCTTCCTGCCTTTGGAGAAAACTCCTGGCAATTTGGTCTGGACCGTCTTTTGTTAGGATTCACCATGCCCCCCCCAGAGAGTGGCGTCCATGCCGGTATCGCTCCAGTCTCCGTGCGCGACAAAACCTCCGCCGACATCCTCGGGAAAATCTGTGGATTGATCGAGTGGCTGCGACAATTTCATCTTTCCTTGCAAACACCACGCCCCCTCGCCGAGTGGAGCAACGAATTGCGCCGAAGACTCGATTATTTATTGCTTCCAGGAAGTTTACCCACCTTCGATCCCACCACCACCGTTTTGGAGCAAATGCGCGAGACAGGAGCCTGGCTCGAATCCTCCGAACCGCTCAAAATTTCGGCAGACATACTTCGCGAATACCTGGCGCTGGCCCTTTCCGTGGATGAAACCCAGGTCGGTTACCTCAATGGCGGTGTTACTTTTTGCGCGTGTCGCCCCATGCGCAGCATCCCCGCCAGGGTCATCGCCATGTTAGGATTGAACGACGGCGAATTTCCCCGGCGCGCCCTGCCCTCTCAACTCGATCTTATGGCGAAGGAACCGCGGCAGGGCGACCGTTCTCGGCGCGAAGACGACCGCTATTTATTTTTGGAAACCATCCTCTCGGCACGCGACATCCTCTATCTTAGCTACATCGGGCGCTCTGCACAAAATGGCACTGAATTGTTGCCATCCAGTCTTGTCTCCGAGCTAGGCGACTATCTTGATGCTCAATTTGCCACACAGGAAAAATGGAGCAGCCGGCTGCTCATTCAACATCCTCTCCATGGTTTTTCCCCCAACTATTTTCTGGGAGATGGGCAACATTTATTCTCCTACTCACAAACTCAATTCGAGACAGCCACCAATCTGCTGGGAACCAAAAAACCGGTCGAACCCTGGTTTCAGGAAAGTCTTCCCGATCTGCTGGCCCCGCTTGCTGCAACCCTCAACGAATTTGTCCGGTTTTTCAAAAATCCCGCGGCTTTCTTCCTTCAAAAACGCCTGGGACTAACCTTCAAAACAATCGAGGAAGACACCGACGACACCGAACCTTTCGAGATAACCCCTCTCGTTCGTTATCAATTGCGCGACGATGGCCTGCGACATCCCGGAAACAGTCTCACCAAGTGGCAGGCCGAAGGCAACCTTACCCCCGGCGAAAAAGGACGCACTCTAGCTCTCCAAATCGAGTCGGAGGCAGAGGCTTTCCTCACAAAGCTCTCTCCATACCTGGCCGAGGAATCACTCGATGACATCCCTTTTGAGTTGCCGATCTCATCACTCCTGCTCTCTGGCCAGATTACTGATCTTCGCGCCAACGGATTACTCATCACCCAGCATGGCACGATCAGAAGCAAACATCTCCTCAATGCCTGGATCAAACATCTGGTCTGTAACTCTCAAATGGATCGCATCGATACACGACTCATTGGCAGGGACGAATCTCTGTTTTTCAAAGCCTTGCCAAGTGACGAGGCACTGGCGTGTCTTTCGACACTCGGAACCATTTTTACGAAAGGGCTTAACCGGCCACTGCCATTTTTTCCCGAAACATCCCATGCCTGGCAAAACAATAGCGCTAATCCTCATAAACAACCAAGTGCCGCGCAGAAAGCGTGGTTTACCACAGAGTTTAATCGGGGGGAAGACGAGGATTTATCATTCAAACAATGTTTTTCTCACCTCGCGGATCCGTTTGATGCCGAATTTATTACACTGGCTGCCGAAATTTTTAAGCCGTTGCTGAAAAACCTGGAGGAACAATCCGATGCCTCCTAACTTCGATGTGGTCAACACTCCGATTGAGATAGGGCGCACTCTCATCGAGGCAAGTGCCGGCACAGGCAAGACTTATACATTGGTCGGTATAATTGCGCGTCTGGTCATCGAAAACAAACTTTCCCTGGAGCAAATCGCCGTCTGCACCTTCACCGAGGCGGCCACCGCCGAAATGCGTAAACGAGTGCGTCAAATGCTCCTGGAAGCCATCAACTGGTGTAATGCCTGCGGCGCACACAGCCTGGATTACCTTCCAACCCTGATCAAACGTTCCACCGAGTCGCCGCTAGAATTGCGGGCGCGTTTGGAAACGGCGCTGCGCGATGTCGATCTTGCCACCATTTCCACCTTGCACGGTTTTTGCCAGCGTTTACTCCAGGATCGCGCTTTGGAAACCGGCAATCGCCTGGAATCTGAAGTGTTGACCGATCACACCGATTTACTTTTTGAAGTCGCAGCCGATTTCTGGCGTTCACTAGCTTATCAGGAAGATTCTCTTCAAGTCCGGCTGTTTCTACATTATTTTCCCATCCCGAAACCCCTGGCCGCATTGACCAATACCTTTCTGCGTTATCCCGAAGTTAGGATCGTTCGGCACTTTGGAACTGGTAACCACGAGGAACTTTGCGGTCAATGGGCCAATCTCTGGAACGAGATTTCCAGACAATGGAATAATGACGGAGAGAAAATCACGCAACTGCTTTTCTCCGATTTATCGTGGGGAAATCTTCCCTTTTCGAGACCAGATCGGATTCAATTAATAATCGATTCCATTGACAACCATGTCGCAAAAGGGACCGATTTCTCTGCCGCACTCGATGGATTGATTCAACTATCGCAATCTAACTTGCTGGCGTGCCAGAAGAAACGGCAAAAAAATCCCGTGCCCACCCATCCTTTTTTTGTGCTTTGCGATGATCTGGTCAACTTCCTGCCTCAGTGGCAGGAAGCCACCTCGCTTTTCGCTCTCCAAACCATTCAAAAAGAGTTGCTGCGACGAAAAAAGTCTCAGGGACTCATTGGATTTTCCGATATGATCACCGAGGTTCAATCCGTCATCAAAAAACTTTCTCCCGACGCACTTCTCCGACTTCGCGGAAGCTGGAGAGTAGTTATGATCGATGAATTTCAAGATACCGATCCCGCGCAAACTCTCATCTTCAACACACTTTTTGATCCAGCCAGCAACTGGATGTTTTTCATCGGCGACCCCAAACAGTCTATTTACTCATTTCGTGGAGCTGATCTTTTTACCTACCTCGAATTTAAAAAGACAACACAGCGACACTACTCGCTCGCGACCAACTATCGTTCCAGCCCCAACTTTATATCGGCCTGCAATACTTTTTTTGAAGTCAATCCCGACCTTTTTCAACTGGACGACATCCGCTATACCAAAGTCAGCCCAAAAGAAACTGATCCCGTTACCGAATTGGTGGATACCGATAGTAATGCCAGGCCCCTCACTCTTTGGCTGTCTGAGGATAAAACCGATGAATTACTCATCAGTCGCTGGGTTGCCACAGAAATATCCAGACTACTTGCCGAACAGATTTACATCGGAACTAACAAGGTAGGCAGCAAGGATATCGCCGTCCTGACCGCCACTCACAAACAATCGGCCATCGTTCAAAACACGCTCGCAAAAAACGGCATCCCATCCGTAATCAAAAATGGCACCTCCGTTTTTAAAAGTAAAGAAGCGCTGGCCATCCATCAATTGCTTCAAGCGATTGCCCAACCCCGCCGCGGCTCTTTACTTAAAACGGCTCTCTCCACAACAATTTTCAACCTCGGCGGCAATGCCCTTCATGAGCTTGCCGGGAACGATGCACTGTGGGCTGGCTGGCAAAATCAATTCCACGAATGGAACGAGCACTTTCGCAGCCAGGGAGTCATGTCCGCGCTCAACAACATCTTCCATAAATCCCATACCATTCTGGAAATGGTGCGCCACACGGGAGGCGAACGGTCTGTCACGAACCTTCTCCACCTCGCGGAGCTGCTCCATTGCGCCGATGTCGCGTCTCCACGCGATCCTAACTCGCTTGCAATCTGGTTGGGAAAGAAAATAATAACCAAAAGTTCCAACCAGGAAGCCTCGGAACAGCGCCTCGACATCGATCAACACGCGGTGCAAATCCTCACCGTCCACGCTGCCAAGGGGCTGGAGTTTCCCATCGTTTTCGCCCCCTATTTTTTAAAGCTAAAATCCACCAGACAATTCGATCCACCTTATTTTCATCACAGCGACGGCACACTTACCGCCCATATTCATCCATCCGAAAATACACCACGCGATCAAGCGCTGGAAGAATTGCATCAGGAACAAATTCGACTTCTCTACGTCGCGCTCACCCGCGCCCGGCAACGTTGCTACCTGGTCGTTCCTGCCATGGAAAACCGGCCAAAATCGCCCATCGATATGGCACTTAAACTTGGAACGGCAGCTCGTGATGAATTGGAAGGACTCTTAGCCTCCAATGAGAACATCGCCATTTCTGAACCCTCGCTCAGCGCGCATCCCTCCTCATTCGATAACACCGGTGTTAGCCAGTTGAAGAGACGTTATTTTACCGGCTCAATCTCTCGCGATTGGCGGATCACCAGTTTTACCGCCTTATCCCGGCTCGACACTTTCGACCTGCCCGATTACGATTTCTCGTCGATGGTCTCCCCGGCAAAGGATTCCCCCACCGGCCTTGATCTTTTCCCAGCAGGCGCCGCGTTGGGAACTTGTCTGCATAAAATTCTGGAGAAAGTCGATTTCCAGGATTCTTCCCAATGGAAAAAAATCATTCAACAACAGTTATATCTAACTTTTCCAAATAAAACTTCCGGCGACGAATACATTTTTTTACTTCTGCAAAAATTGGTCGCAACCCCACTCATGAACGGCATAACTCTCGCCGACTTAACCGCTTCGCAAACAATCGTTGAGTTGGAATTTCAATTCCCGATCAGCCATCTTACGCTTGCCCGGCTGCGGAAAACCTGCGAACGCTTTCCCATTCCCATCGATTGGGACACTCTTAAATTCGAAAGCGTGCGGGGAATGCTCAAAGGTTTTATCGATCTTGTCTGGCGGCACGGAAATCGCTATTTCATCCTTGATTGGAAATCCAATCAACTCCCCTCCTACGATCACCAGGGAATGCTCGTTGGAATGCGCCATTCCCATTATGGATTGCAGTATTTGCTTTATTGTGTCGCGTTGCGTCGCTGGCTTACGCAACGCGTGGTCAATTTTTCATGGGAAGAACACTTTGGCGGCGTTACCTATGTTTTTCTTCGCGGCATCACCGACTCTTCGGCTAACACCGGCATTTATCGCGATCGACCATCCCTCGAATTACTCGACGCCATGGAGGCAATGTTAACATCATGAGAGATTTATCCGGGATTCATCCACTGGTCGGGCCACTCACTCGTCTTTTTCAGCGACTGAACAAGGGATCAGGTCTGGACATAGAGATCATCGTGCGCGGCCTGGTTGATGCCCTGGAACGCGGCGATGTCTGCGTGCCTTGGCGATCTCTTTTCGACACTTTTCCCGACCCCGCCACTCTCGCCTCATCGGGTCTCATAGGCAGCTTGAGTGATCCTTTACCCCTGGTGCTGGATGCTGGTGGCCGGCTTTATCTGCGACATTTCCACCTTGATGAAAAGAATGTGGCTCGCGCCGTTACACATCGCGTATTAGCTCCTCCCCCTTTACTGGATACAAATTGGATTGACGATGCGCTCGAACGTTTTTTCCCCGCTTCGGAAAAAGGCGACTTGCAACGTCTGGCTGCGCAAACCGCCCTTAACGGTTGGTTTACCATTATTTCCGGCGGACCGGGAACGGGAAAGACGCACACCGTTCTGGCAATACTGGCTCTGTTGATCGAGCAAGCCACCCACACAGCATCCCGCCCTTTGCACATTGCATTGCTGGCACCCACCGGAAAAGCTGCCGCCCGGCTAAAAGAATCGATCACCCAGAGCATAGATCGCTTGCAGCTCTCCGAATCCACAAAAAACGCCATCCCATTGGATACTCAAACCATTCACCGCTGGCTGGGATCGGTGGACTATGATCGACGGCAACGTCCTAACGATTCATACGCTGCCGTCGATGTTGTAGTAGTGGATGAGGCCTCCATGGTGGATCTGCCTCTTTTTGCCCGCTTAATCGCGGCCATTCCCTCCACAGCCCGGCTTATTTTGCTGGGAGATCGCAACCAGCTTGCGCCGGTGGAGGCAGGCTCGGTTCTCGGCGACCTTACCAAGGCGGGAACCCTCCAGCCTGCATCGCCGCTGGGCAGACGGATAGTCGAGTTGCAAACTAGCCGCAGATTTGGCCCCGACTCGGGCATTGGAAATCTCGCCAGAGCTATTCTCGAAGGAAATATCGCACACACCCGGGAGGTCCTAACTTCTATTTCCGATGTCAAGCTGGTTGGTTGTCGCGAAGCAACCGGGTTGCGTCGTATCATTGGCAACATCGTCATCGACCATTTCCAAAAAATTGCCCATGCCAGCGATCCTGCCGCTGCCTTCGCCATTCTGGGCAAACTTCGCCTGCTGGCCGCAATTAACGATGGCCCTTTCGGCGTTCATGGCATTAATACCACCATCACTCGACTATTAGGATTGGAAAATGCAGGCGTCTGGTATCATGGCCGTCCCATCCTCATCACCGAGAATGATCATCCTCTTGGTTTGTTTAACGGCGATACCGGCATTGCCTGGAAGGATTCCAGCGATGATGGCGAGTTACGTGTCTGGTTTCCCGCCGATGAAGCTGGCGTTTTGCGGCAGTTTGCGCCGTCCGCTCTCCCGGCACACGAGACTGCCTACGCCATCACCGTTCATCGCAGCCAGGGATCTGAGTTTGATCATGTTTGCATCGTCCTGCCTCCGGTCGATAGCATCGTGGTCACCCGCGAACTACTCTACACCGCAGTTACGCGAGCCAGAAAACAAGTGACCCTCGTTTGCGAGGAAAACCTGCTGTCACTTTTCCTGGACCGAAGTCTTGTCCGCGTCTCTGGATTGCAGGATTACTTTATCGATGAAACCTAACCCACGATGCGTTGCAAATCGGTGATCCGCACCGTTTTTTGCTTGCCAAAAAATTCAATGATAGCCTCTCGCGTCTGAATGGGTAACAACTGCTGCCTCGCCTCGGGTTGCTTTATGATCCTGCGCAGATTCATCATTCGTTGACCGCCCGATTGCGCATCGAATGTATTCAAAGCCACGCGAATTCGCCTGCCTGCCGGCAACGGCTTTCCATCCGGCATCCGCACTTCTGTGTAAATAAATGCGCGCCCTTCGGTGTCTCCTTCAAGTTTCAATCCCAGCAGACTGCGGGGCGAACGCGTCTGCACGGTTTCGTTCATCACCGTTAGCAATTCCTCGCGTGTTAACTCGGCGCTAACGAGAAAATTTTCGTAAGGAACGATTTTCCAGATATCTGCAATTGTTTTCTCTCCCGGCGCGACCGGCGCGGCATCCTGAAACAAACCGTGAAAAACCGCATCGATGGGTAATTGCCGGTCTTTGAATGCAGTGAACACAGCCGCACCGATCAATTTTTCCACATCGCTCGGAAAGGTCGGTTTGGTGATTACCGAAAGTTCATCCGCCAGCGTTCCCACGGTTTGCCTCATCGTTTCCTCGGAAGCTTCCAACTCGTCCTTGCTCATCGACAAAACGGTGGCATCCAACGCCATCGAAGCATCCATCACCACGGTGGCGACCTCCCTGGCCACCAGCTTTTTCGTGACCCGATCAAATGTTAGGTCAACACGTCCGCAGTTGATGCCATGATAATTTGCCTGGGTAAAAAGCACTTCCCGCACACTTTCGCGCGGCACATCCTGATGGGTATGCCCGGCTATGAACACATCTACCTCGGGAAAATTCGCGCAAAGTGTTATTGTGCGATTCGCAAAATCATCTCCATTTTTCCTAATACCCATGTGACCGGCGAGAATAATCGCATTGGCTCCCTCTGCTCGCGCTTCCGCGATGGCCAGACGCGTCGTTTCCACAGGGTTAACAAAGGTCAACCCCTCCAAAAATGTGGGGTGAAACCAATACTCCATCCCGGGTGTGGTGATTCCTATGATGGCAATTTTTATACCGCCGACTTCCTTTAAAAGATAAGGTCTTATTTTGGAATAGACATTGGCCGGGTCCTGAAGTTCGGAAGTTCTTTTCCCTCCCACCAACAGATTGTTAGCCAGCGGAACGGTTCTGGAGTGTGCTACCACATTATGGAAAGGCTCGATCCCCCAGTCAAACTCATGGTTTCCAATCACCCAGGCGTCGTATCCACCGAGGGCCAGTAGATCCAGCATCAGTTTTCCACGATTACGAAAGCTAACATCGGTGCCCTGGTAAAGATCGCCCACATCGATGAGAACATGGTTTGGATTGGCCGCCTGCCATTGCCGGATTTGCGTCAGACAACGGGCGAAACCTCCCAAATCCGGCACCCCCTGGTAGTTGGTTGTGGGTAGGATGTGTCCGTGTAAATCCGTCGTATGCAAAATCGAGATTTGGATCGTATCGTCCGAGGCAGCCGTTCCCAGGGAGGGCAGACCGGCCAAAAGCGCCGTTGAAGCCGAAAGTTTAAGGAAATCGCGGCGACTGAGTGAAAATTTCGGTGGCATAACTGGCGACATGCTAAAATTGTTCCCATCAATTGCAACCGACGAATTCCCCAAAAATCGGATTGCAATTCGTGGCGCACTCTTTATTTTCACGAACGAAATGAAAAAAGCGTTATTTGTCGTCGGCGGCTGGGAGGGGCATGAACCCCTTGCGTGCGCTAAAATTTTTGCCCCTTTGCTCGAGCTGGCTGGCTTCGAAGTGGAGATCAGCCACACCCTTGACGCCTATCTCGATACGGAAAAGCTGGCCGGCCTGGACCTCATTATCCCCGTCTGGACCATGGGCACGATCTCCCCGGAGCAACTCAAAGGTCTCCTTACCGCCGTCGAAAATGGCACCGGACTGGCCGGCTGGCACGGTGGCATGGGCGATTCTTTCCGCAATGCCACCGAATATCAGTTTGTCGTCGGCGGGCAATGGGTGGCACACCCAGGCAACATCATCACTTATACCGTTCAGATCACCCAACCCGACGATCCGATTATGGATGGCATCTCCGACTTCCAAATGCATTCCGAGCAATACTATCTTCATGTGGATCCCTCCAACGAGGTTCTGGCCACCACCACTTTCGATGGTTCCGTAAACCCTCACATCGCTGGCACGATCATGCCCGTGGTCTGGAAACGGCACTGGGGTAATGGACGCGTCTTTTATTCCTCTCTCGGCCATGTCGCGGCGGATTTCTCCGTCATCGAAGCCCGCGAAATCACCCTCCGCGGCATGCTTTGGGCCGCTCGCTGATCAATCAATCTTACTATCAAACCATGAGTCATTTTCCCACCCCGGTCGGCATCATTGGATGCGGCAACATTAGCAAAATTTACTGCGAAGCCAGCACCACCTTCGACGATATAGAGATCGTCGCCGTTTCGGATCTTGATCTGGATCGCGCCAAAGCCAAGGCTGCCGAGCATCACATCCCGCGGGCCCTTGCCGTCGATGAATTGTTAGCCGATCCCACCATCGAGATCGTTATCAACCTCACCATCCCCGGCGCTCATTACAATGTGGCTCGCAAAATTCTCGAAAGTGGAAAGGCTGCTTACAACGAAAAACCCCTCAGCGTCTCCTTGGAGGAAGGTCGCGCACTCGTCGCTTTTGCCAAAGAAAAAGGCCTGCGCCTGGGCTGTGCGCCCGACACCTTCCTGGGGGCAGGATTGCAGACCAGTCGTAAACTAATCGACGACGGAGCAATCGGACGCCCCATCGGCGCCACCGCTTTCATGCTTTCATCGGGCCCGGAGAGATGGCATCCCGATCCAGAATTTTTCTTTCAAACCGGCGGCGGCCCCATGTTCGATATGGGTCCCTATTATTTAACGGCACTCGTCACCCTCATCGGGCCGGTAATCCAGGTGAGTGGCATCACCTCCACATCCTATCCCGAGCGGATCGTTGGCAGCGGTGCTAAAAAAGGCCAGGTGATTCCCGTGCAAATTCCCACTCATGTCTCCGGTCACATGACCTTTGCCACAGGAGCCGTCGGCACCATTATCACCAGTTTCGACGTTCAATCGCATCAGCTTCCCTGGATCGAGATCTACGGCACCGAAGGCACTCTCTCGGTTCCAGACCCCAATTGCTTCGATATTCGGCCCAAAATCCGGCGGCTCGGCGAAACCGAATTTACCGAAGTGCCCTTTACCCATGGTTACTCGGTAAACAGTCGCGGCATTGGAGTCGCAGAAATGGCCGTCGCCAAACGCCTGGGTCGTCCACACCGGGCCTCGGGCGATCTCGCCCTTCATGTGTTGGAACTGATGCATGGCTTTCATATTTCCTCCGATACCCAACGCCATTACACTTTGGAAAGTAGCGTTACAATACCCGAAGCCCTACCCGTGGGACTTCCCCACGGTGCTGTGGAACTGCCCACCGCACCATGAGACCTCTATTCTGCATCCTCGCCCTCGGTATAATACTATCGAATGGCCTGGCGCAGACTCCCACACCCGCCGGGGAATCCAATCGTCTGCCAAACTTCTGGCGCGTCATTCTCCCGGCCGGCATTTATCAAGTGCGCCTCGATCGCATTCAATCCATCAGCACCCACGAATACACCATCGAGCCAGTCCTCCGGGTGACCGAACTCACGGTCGAAACCGGCGGCTCCGTCGTCACACGTTTTTACTTTCAGGAAACGGTTACCCCCCAAAGCCCCCTGGGTCTAGGCCAATCGGGCATCGATCTGGTGAAAAATAAAACCGAGGAAATCGCCGAACGTCTTGCGGGCGATAAGGCACCTTGGAAACGCGTCGTCAAAGTCTATCCCACCACCACCCATGCCCACACCGTCGAATACCGGCTTTCCTCCAAAGAAACCGTCGAAGAACTCCGTAAAAGCGCCGAAAAAGCCTGGACCACTGGCCTCGGCGAAGAAATAAAAATCGATTAACCCTCTTTCTCCTCTCATGTCCACCACCACTGCCTCCCTCGCCCTTGCCGCTCTTAAAAAAAACGCGCAAAACATCGCCAATACCCAGACTCTTGTCGGCCTCGACGGCTTTGTCGATACCATCATCCACGTCGTCGCCACCCGCGAATCGGCCACCAAATTCAAACGCCTCCATCAAATGGCGGATTTCGGTGCAAAAATATCCGCCGCCGCTGGCCTAAGCGCCAATTTTGAATTCATCACCGAAGCCATCAAACTCGGCGGCAACGGCCCCATCATGGCCAATGCTCTCGCTGCTCAGGGACAAAAAATCACCTATCTCGGCAACCTGGGATTTCCCAATATCCATCCCGTCTTTCACGGTTTTACCAAAAACGCCCATGTCATCAGCCTGGCGGAACCCGGTTACACCGACGCCATTGAATTTGACGACGGCAAGCTGATGTGTGGCAAGCATGAGGGGCTGAAAGACGTCAACTGGAATAACATCCTCAAACACGTTCCCGAGGAGGATTTCATCCAGCTTTTCGAGCAATCCGCCCTTATCGCATTGGTGAACTGGACCATGCTCACCTCCATGTCGGCCATCTTTAAAAAAATTCTCACCGTCGTGGCCCCCAAACTCACCGGACCGAAGCGTTGGATTTTCTTCGATCTCGCCGACCCCGCCAAACGCACCCGCGAGGATTTGCAGGAAGCACTCACGCTCATTGCCAAATTCCAAAAAACCTTCAAAGTCATTCTCGGCCTCAATCTCCAGGAAGCACGTCAGGTCGGCCAGCTCTACGGCATTCCTCCCTGCTCCGACACGCAGGAAGCCGTGGCCACACAGGCTGTCGCCCTCCAAAAAGCCCTTGGCCTCGAAACCGTCGTCGTGCATCCCACCCATTTCGCCGCTGCCGCCGACGCCACCTCGTCCGCCGTGGTCGCCGGTCCTTTCACCGCCAAACCGAAAATCACCACCGGCGCTGGAGATCATTTTAACGCCGGCTTCTGCCTCGGGCGTCTGCTCGATGACGATCTCGCAGTGAGCTTGCAATTGGGAGTCGCCACCTCGGGTTACTATGTGCGCAATGCCAAAAGCCCCTCGCTAAACGAACTGAAAAAATTCCTCGGCACGCTCTAAACAACATCCTCTTACCCGCCGCGCTTTTTCCCCTTGAAATTTCTTCATACCGCGGATTGGCAGATGGGGATGAAAGCCGAATCCGCCGGCATCCAGGCCAGTCGGGTGCGGGAGGAAAGACTCCACGCCGCCCGGCGCGTCATCCAGGCCGGGAAAGATCATGCAGCCGAACTCTTGTTGGTCACCGGCGACATTTTTGAGGATAACGCCGTGGATCGTTTGTTAGTGCGCCAGGTGGGGGAAATCCTCCGCGCGTTTCCAGGCCAGGTAATTATCATTCCGGGTAATCACGACCCGCTCGTTCCCGGTTCCGTGTGGGAGCACGCCGTCTGGCAGGAATCGGCTAACATCGTCATCTGCCGCGAGGAAGCCCCCATCCCGCTCGACTCTTGCATTCTTTACCCGTGTCCGCTGCGCCAGAAATACTCCACCCGCAATCCCACCGCCTGGATCGCTCCCCAGATCGCCAGCCACACCTCCTCCCTGCCCGCCATCGGTCTGGCCCATGGCAACGTCGAAGGCCTTCCCTCACTGGAACCCGATTACCCTATCCCGCGTTCAGCCGCCGCCCAGCTCGGTCTGGATTACCTGGCTCTCGGGCACTGGCATTCTTTTGCCCGCTACGAAGACACCCCAGGCACCTGCCGCATGGCCTATGCTGGCACTCACGAAACCACGAAATTTGGCGAACGCGACAGCGGCAATGTCCTTCTCATCGAAATCGCCGGGCGTGGCTCCGTGCCTCTCATTACCCCGATCAAAACCGGCGGCCTCTCCTGGGTCTCTCTCGAAGCACATCTCCAGTCGCCTGCCGATCTCGCGCACACTCTCGCCGCCCTTAATGCCCTCCCCAACCCGGCCTCCACCCTGGTGCGACTCCAACTTGGCGGCATCCTTTTTTTGGAAAATCAGCCCACCTTCGACACTCTGAAACAAATTCTCCAAACCCGCTTTCTCCACGAACGCCTCGACACCGCCGCCCTCGCTCCCGCTCCCACCGATTCCTCCTGGATCGATGCCCTGCCCGCCGGTCCCTTGCGGGAAACCGCCTCCCGTTTGCAAAATCTCAGCCTCTCCACTGCGGAGGAAAATCAGCGCAACGTCGCCACCCACGCCCTGCTCCAACTCTTCGATCTGCAACGAAAGGCCGTCGAATGATCCTGCACCAACTCCAGGTCGCCCACTGGCGCAGCCTCGTCGATCCCGTGACCATAGGCCCGTTCGACCAGGGGATCACCGTCATCCACGCCCCCAATGGCACAGGTAAAAGCTCCCTTTTCGAGGCCCTCCAACTCGCGCTTTTTGATTCTCACGCCGTGGGCGGACAAGAAATCCTCACCATTCGCCCCTGGGGCCGTCCGCTCAACCCAAAGGTAAGCGTCGATTTTTCCCATAAAGACACCCGTTATCTTGTCGAAAAAACGTTTATCGACAGTCCTTCCGCCCTTTTGTCCCGCTGGGAGGACGGAAAATTCATCCGCCTCGCCGAAGGCCGGGAGGCGGATGCCGAACTTCGTGCCCTTCTCGGCTCGTCCGCTCCCGGACGTGGACTCTCCAATTCCGTCCACTGGGGCCTGTCGCAAGTGCTCTGGTCCCCCCAGGGATTGCTCGCGCTTAAAGAGCTTGCACCCAGCGTCTCCGAAAACATTCGCGCCTCGCTCGGCGTGCAAATCAGCGGCGATGGCGGCGGTAAAATCGGTGCTTTGATTCGTGAAAGCTTCCTCACTTACCACACCGATCAGGGTAAAATCATCAAAGGCAAAAACGCGCCCGCCATCGTTTCGCTGGAAGACGAACTAACCCGGTTTTCCCGGCAAAACCAACTCCTGCAAACAAAATACGAGGAGCACATCGTCGCCTCCCGCACCGTGGAGGATGCCCGCCATTTGCGTGCGCAAAAACGACGCGAAGCCGAAGCCATCGGCATCGCCCTTGAGACCACCCAGGAAGAAGTCGAACGTCACCAACGGCTTACCAGCGAACTCCAGGCGCATCAGGAAAAATTGCTCCTCGCCAACGAACGCGCCAGCGCCGTCGCCCGCATCCTGGCGCAAATCCAGGCCGCACAGACCGATCTCACCAGCTTTTCCACCACCATCGTCAGCTCCGAAAACCGTCTCGCTGAGCTGGATAAAGAAAAAAACGCCACTCAACTCCGCCTCGATCACGCCCGGCAACAACGCGACTTTGCCCGCACTGCCGCCGAAGGTTTGCACGCCGAGGAACGTCACATCGAAGAAGCGCGTTCCTACCTTTCCTTCTACGAAGAAAGCGCCGTTCTCAAAAATCGGCTCGTCCGTCTCCGCGACACCGACACCCTTCTGCAACAGGCGAAAATCCGCCGGGCCGCCCTGCTCGCACCCGAAGCCCGCGAAATCGCCGCCCTCCGCAAACTTACCAGCACCATTGCCGAAACCACCGCCGCCCTCCAGGCCTCGCAAATCCATCTCACCCTCGAACCCATCGCTGCGATCAACGTCATCCAACTTCCCGGCACCACACCGCTCCCGGTTGCTTCAAATCAAAAACACACCTTCTCCGCCTCCCCCGAAGTGCTTCTCGACGTGCCGGGTTTCGGACGCATCAGCGCCATCGGCCCCGTCAGTAACGCCAGTCACCTTGCCGGGCAACTCCGCTCCGCCACCGAAAAACTCACCTCCCTTACCCGCGCCTATCCCAGCCAGGACCCCGATCAACTCCAACTCCTCCGCGATCAGGCCGCCACTCTGGACTCCGAAGTTCAAGCCCTCGAAGCCCGCCTGCTAACCGCTCTCGATGGCCAGACTTTTGCTGTCCTCGACCGCCAGCTTGCCACCGCCACCGCCGCCCTCCAGGCCATCGCCGCGCAACAGCCCGGTTGGACGCAATCCCCGCCGCAACTCAGCCAGCTTCAACTCGCCCTCGACCGCCAGCGCGCTTCCCATCAACAAACCTTGCGCGAGGCAGAAAAAGCCTGGGACCAGGCCCAAAACGCTCATCTGGCCAGCGACCGTCAGCATCTCGAAACGGCCAACGCCCTTAAAAACAACCAGCTTAACCTTGCCTCCGCGCAAACCCGGCTTGCCGATCTCTCTCGCGACGCAGTTTCCAGCGACGACCTCGAAAAACGTCAGATCACCCATTTGCGCGAGGCTCGCGAAGCTGAATTATTGGGCAAAGACTGCACCGAACGTCTCCAGCAATTGCCCCCCAATCCCACCGCCCAGCTTGTCATCCTGCGTAAACAAAAGGAAACTCTTGCAGCCGCCGAAGCCACAGCCCGGGATCGCGAGACGGAAGCCGAGACCCGCCTGCAAATCCTTACCCAGGAAGGCTCTTATTCCCGATGGGTGGAAGCCGCCGAGCAACTCGCCCTGCTCACCGAACGCATCGCCCGCGAACGCCTCCAAATCGATGCCATCCGCCTCCTCCACGAGACCTGGCAGCAATGCAAAACCGAGGCCATCGCCGCTGTGGCCGCCCCCGTCGAAAAAGCCGCCAGCCAGCTCCTCGCCCGCATTGCCGGACCCCGCATTGGCCGCGTGCGACTCACCGAAAACTTTCTCCCCACCGGCACCTCCCCCTCGCTCGCCACCGATCCCGTCCATTTCGATAATCTTTCAATGGGCGAACAGGAACAGCTTTTTCTTGTCACCCGCCTCGCCCTCGCCCAGGTGCTGGCAAAAAAAGAACGTCAACTCGTCGTGCTCGACGACGTGCTCACCGCGACCGATACCGCTCGTCTTGCCCGCATTCTCGGTCTCCTCGAAGAACTTACCGATCGGCTGCAAATCGTCGTTCTCACCTGCCATCCCGAACGTTTCGGCGGATTGGCCCAAGCCACCTTCCACGAACTCCGCCCTTCATAGGACTTGTAACTTCCCGCAATCCCCAGGAGGAGCAACTTTTTCCACGATGACTTGTTGAAGTGACTGGTAGTTTGCCGCTACTGTCCTGCGGCACGCTCCACTAATCACTCATGACCCTGATCGAACCTCTCACCCGCGTCGCACTCGACTCCCATTGCGGCGATGCCGAGGCGTGCCGACTGTCGTTGCGGGAAGCTGCCACCCAGCAAAAATCGCTCGTCGCCGCTGTGCTCGATGAAAAACTGGCCGACGAAACCCCGTTTCTCCAGGGCATCGCCGCCTGGCTCCGCATCCCGTGGTGGCCCGAAAGCCTCGAAACCATCTCCGCTCCTCTTCGCGAAAAAATCCCCGCCCGCCTCGCTCTGCGCTACCGCGTGGTCCCGGTGCGACACGACGAGAACGGCCTCACACTCGTGACCTTCGACCCGTTCGATCTTCTCGCCCGCCAGACCGTCGCCCGGGCCGTGGACGAACCCGTGCAATGGGCCATGGCCACGCGAACCCAGATTTTGCAAACCCTCCGCCAGGGCTACGGCATCGGTGCCGAGACGTTTGAAGAAATCCTCGAAGGCCGCGACCTTGAAGATCTTGCCCTCGACATGCGCGAGGAAACCCAGGTGCTCGATCTCGACGATTCCGAAGCGTCCGTCGTAAAATTCGTCAATCAAATCCTCCGCGAAGCTCTCGAAGAACGCGCCACCGACATCCACGTGGAACCTTTGCAGGACGATCTCCAGATTCGCTACCGCATCGACGGCATATTACACGAAGTGCCCGTGCCACCCCGGATCAAAGTGCTCCAGGCTTCCGTCATTTCGCGTCTAAAAATCATGGCCGGTCTCGATATTGCCGAACGTCGGTTGCCCCAGGACGGACGCATCCCGCTCGAACTCGAAGGCAAACCAATCGATGTGCGCGTGGCCACCATCCCCTCCGTCTCGGGCGAAAGCGTGAGCCTGCGTCTTCTCGGCCAGGAACAATTTACCTTCCAACGCCTCGGCCTCGATGGGCCGAGCGAGGAAAAAATACGCGCCCTTCTCGCCATGCCCAACGGCATCGTGCTCGTCACCGGCCCCACCGGTTGCGGAAAATCGACCTCGCTTTACACTTTTCTCACCAGTCTCAATACCAAAGATCGTCGCATCGTGACCATCGAAGATCCCGTCGAACACAAGCTCTCCGGCGTCGTCCAGATCGCGGTAAAACCCGAGATCGATCTCACTTTTGCCCGCGGCCTCCGCGCCATCCTGCGGGGCGATCCCAACGTGATCATGGTCGGCGAAATGCGCGACGTGGAGACCACCGAGATCGCCATTCGCGGCGCACTTACCGGGCACCTTGTTTTCAGCACCTTGCACACCAACGACGCCATTGGAGGCATCACCCGTCTCATCGACATGGGCGTGGAACCCTTTTTGGTCGCCGCCTCGGTGCGCTGCTTCATCGCGCAACGTCTCGTGCGCCGACTCTGCCCGTATTGCAAAAAACCCGGGACACACTCCGAAGCTTACCTCGCCCAGGTGGGATTTCCGATGGAATCCATCTCGAAAATTTTTGCCGCCAACGGCTGCGATCGCTGTCGCCACACCGGTTACGAAGGGCGCACGGCGATTTTTGAAATCTGTATGGTGAGCGATAAAATGCAGGAACTTATCACCCAACGAAAATCCTCCGCCCAGATGAAAGTTCTCGCCATCGAGGAGGGGATGATTCCATTGCGGAAATTTGGCTGGGAAAAAGTCATCGACGGCACCACCACCGTCGAAGAAGTGCTCCGCGTGACCACTGCCGACGTGGATGTATTGGACGAATAAACGAAATTTTATGCCCAAGTTTGCCTACCAAGCCGTCAACCCCACCGGAGAACGTATTTCCGGTGAGTTTGAGGTGGCGAGCAAAACCGAGGCTTACAAACGGCTCGACCGCGAGAAATTGCAGCCCATATCCCTGCGACAACTCGATGCGCCTGCCAAGGCCTCCTCACCGAACAGTTCCAGCCAGCCAGCCGCCCCAGGCAAACCGAAGACCGCAGCGCCCTCCGGTCCGATTCGGCTCACGCGCCGGCAAATCATTCTTTTCACAGAAGAAATGGGCGATTTACTCGAAGCCGGCCTGCAACTCGAACCCGCCCTCCGCATCATGGAAGATCGCGAGGAAGCCTCCTCGATCAAACGCGTCACCGTGGCCCTCCGCCAGCAGGTGCGCGACGGGATTAGCTTTTCCACCGCTCTGCGCAGTGCCTCGCCCAGCTTCGGCGACCTCTATTGCAATCTCGTCGCCGCGGGTGAAATCAGCGGCGCCCTGCCCCAGATTTTGCGACGCCAAAGCCAGTTCCTCATGGCCATGGAAGAGTTGCAATCCCGCGTCGTGCAGGCTTTGATTTATCCCGCTTTCATCTTCCTCGCCGGGATCGCGTTGCTCTTTGTCTTCATGACCGTGCTCGTGCCGCAGCTCACTGTCTTATTTAAAAAAACGGATCGCGGTCTCCCTCTCATCACGCAGATATTGATCGGGACGAGCGATTTTTTCGTTCATTACTGGTGGGCCTTATTGTTAGTCGGCGGCATCGCGGGGTTTTTCTTTTATCATACCGTGCGCAAACCCGAGGGCAAACTCTGGTGGCATCGCACGCAGCTAAGACTGCCCCTGGTGGGCAACGTGCTATCCTCGCGTTATTACACCCAGTTTTCGCAGACCATGGCCAATTTATTAGGCAACGGCGTCCCGTTGCTCAGCGCGCTCAAGCTCATGAACGCCGCCACGGGCAACGTCCATCTCCGCAGCCTGATGGGCCGCGTCGTCGATATCGTGGGCGAGGGCGGATCGCTCACCCGGGCCATGAAACGTGTGGGTGGATTTCCCCCCTTGTTTCTCGACATGGTGGCTGTGGGCGAGCAAACCGGCGACCTTGCCACGTCTCTCGAAAAAACCGGCAATCGCTACGACAAGGAACTCTCCAAAAAAATCCAGCGTCTCACCGCCATGATCCAGCCCGTGATCATATTCGTGATGGCCGTGTTAGTGGGTGTGGTCGCGTATAGCATCATCACCGGCATTTTCCAGGCCATCTCCGGCCTGCGCACCGGGGGTTAGGGGTTTGGGGTGGTTGGGCGCTCTGGCGGAGGATTTCCTAGGGATCGTTAGCTTGATCTTCCGGGATGCGGTTTTCAAAGCGTTTGCGGTGTTTGGTAATGCGGCCCGCAACGCGTTTGCGCCAGAGTCGGAAACTGCCGGGCTTGAGTTCCCGGCGCATGACTTCGATGACCTGCGCTTCGGTGAGCCCGGTTTTTTCGCGGATTTCCTCGAAGGACGTTCGATCCTCCCAGGCCATGCGAATCACTGCGTCGAGCGTTGCTGGATTTTCAGGAAGGGCAGCCATGCGGGTTTCTAGCTTTTATTGCGTTTTTTAAGTTCGCGTTGCATGTCCCTGCCCGCATCGTCGAGACGCAGACGGAGTTCTTCACAAGAAATAAAGGCCCCCTCAAAAGTGATCGCTGTCTGTTGAATCGCCCGGTCGCTCGTGGCGATGGTGATCTCGTGCAGCGAACCGTATTTGGCCACCAGCCTCTCGATGATGCTATCGGCGGTCTGGCCGCTCCGGGAATAAAAAATCTGGATGCCGCCCGCTTCGGTGAGTTCGCTCACCTTACTACCCTGCCCGTCGAATACGATGACGACCTGGATCCCCGAATAGTCCTGGTAATGAGTCAGTTCACGAATCAATTCCTCGCGCGCCGCACTGTTTACCAGGGAATGCCGGGCTCGCAATTCGGGCCAGGCAAAGATAACGGAGTGGCCATCGACGATGAGATAACGCTCGGCCATGGCGATCTTTTTTTACACAGGTTGCGCCGTGGCCAGCAAGTGCGAACAGTCGATCCCGCGCAACTCAAACACTCGGAGAATGGTTTCCTCGATCAGGTTATTCGGGCAGGAGGCACCAGCGGTAATGCCGATGCGGAGCGGCCCCGGAGGCAGCCAGGCGTGGGAGGTGACTTCTTTTTTCTCGTGCAAATCGTAATGAACGATCTCGTCGAGCGATTGCATCCGGGTGGAATTGCGAATGAAATAGGTGGGCACTTTTTCCTGTCCCATCTCGGCAAGGTGCGAGGTGTTGGAGCTGTTGTAGCCGCCGACGACGACGAGGAGGTCGAGCGGATCGTTAAGGAGATGGAGCAGAGCATCCTGCCGCTCCTGCGTGGCTCCGCAAATGGTATCGAAAAAGCGGAAATTACTAGTGCCTGCGATGCCGTCACGCTCGGCGACGGCCTGGCGCACCCGGCGTTGCACCTCCTCGGTTTCGCCCCTGAGCATGGTGGTCTGGTTGGCCACCCCGACGGAGCGCAAATGCAGGTCGGGATCGAAGCCAGGAGAGGTGGCGCCGGCAAATTTTTCCAGGAAAGCCACTTTATCTCCTCCGCCACGAATGTAATCGCAGACGTAATCGGTCTCTGCCAGGGTCAGCACGACAAGGTAATGACCCTGCCCGGTTTTCCCCAAAGCGTGGGAACTGGTGGCGCGGGTTTCCTCGTGCTGCGCTTTGCCGTGGATGATGGAGGTCACCGAGTCGTTCGCATTCTGCCGCACGCGTTTCCAGACGCTCATCACGTCGCCGCAGGTGGTATCGACGATCTGACAGCCGCGCGCCTTGATTTTTTCCACCGTGGCGACTTCCGCTCCGAAGGCCGGAACGATGACGACATCTTCGGGATCGAGCAGATCGATATCGGCTTCTTTATCGGGGCCAATGAGATTGCGAATACCAAAAGAGCGAATCTGTTCGTTCACCTCGGGGTTGTGAATAATTTCCCCGAGGATGAATAATTTCCTGTCGGCAAATACTTTACGTGCGGCGTAAGCCAGATCGATGGCGCGTTCGACCCCGTAGCAAAAGCCAAATTGTTTGGCGAGAAGAATGGTCACGTCGCCCACGGAAAGTGTGCCGCCGTTGGCACGCAAACGGTCCACGATTTCGCTGCGGTAATGGCCTTCGACCTGGGCCTGCACCGCCGCCATTACGTCGGGCGTGCGTAGATTTACCCGCGGCACGCGCGGGACGGCAACGGTGGGTTCGACAGTGGCGGATGGGTTCATGGGCAAAAATTCAATTTAAAACAGGCGCGGGCAACGCACAAAGATACTGAACCAAAGCTATTGCACGAAATGCCCTCCGGTGCCAACGCAGATTCAACGGAGGGCAGATTGCTCCCACGCCATCGCCCACACTCTGGCACTTGCATTTTGCAAAAGTAAGTTACACTCTATCCCCCGCCAACTTTACCAAAAAACATGACCACCACCACCGCCGAACGCCACGAATTCCAAGCCGAGATCACCCAGCTTCTCGACATCGTTATTCATTCACTTTACACCGACAAAGAGATTTTCGTTCGCGAACTCATCTCCAACTCCGCCGATGCCCTCGAAAAACTTCGCTTCCTCCAGACCTCCGGCAAAACCGTTCAGCAACCCGATCTCGACCTCAAAGTCGCCATCACCTCCGACGACTCGGCGCACACCGTCACTTTTACCGACACCGGCATCGGGATGACCCACGATGAATTGATCGAAAACCTCGGCACCATCGCGCATTCCGGCTCCAAAACTTTCCTCAAACAACTCGTCGAAAATAAAAATGACGCCAACCTCATCGGCCAGTTTGGCGTCGGCTTTTACTCCGCCTTCATGGTCGCCAGCAAAGTGATCGTTTATTCCCGTTCCTGGGAACCCGAGTCCCAAGGCTGGGTCTGGACTTCCGACGGTCGGAGCGGCTACGAACTCGAACCCGCCGACGATCTCCCGCGCGGCACGAAAATCGTGGTTCATCTCACCGAGGAAGAAAAACATTACGCCACCGCCTCCACCATCGAGGGCGTCATCAAACGTTACTCGAACTTTGTCTCCTATCCCATCGAACTCAACGGCACCAAGGTAAACACCGTTCAAGCCATCTGGAGCCGCACCAAAAGCGACATCACCGACGACGAATACAAGGAATTCTACCATTACATCGGCCACGAAAGCGGCGATCCTCTCTATCGCCTGCACTTCACCGCCGATGCTCCCCTCGCCATCCAAGCGCTGGTCTTCGTGCCCGAACGCAACTTTGAAAAACTCTCCATGACCCGCACCGAGTCGGACGTGAATCTCTACTGCCGGCGCGTGCTTATCCAGCCCAAAGCCAAGGGACTTTTCCCCGATTGGCTGCGTTTCCTCAAAGGCGTCGTCGATAGCGAAGATCTTCCGCTTAACATCTCCCGCGAGACCATGCAGGATTCTTCCCTGCTCCAAAAACTCAACCGCGTTCTCACCGGTCGTTTCCTTAAATTTCTCACCAGCGAAGCTGAGGCCGATCCCGAAAAATATCAGAAATTCTTCGCCGAATATGGCCATTGCATCAAGGAAGGTGTGGTCAACGATTTCTCCCATCGCGAATCCCTTTCCAAACTCCTCCGCTTCGAGACTTCCTCCCTCGAAAAAGGGAAGGTGACCTCCCTCGCCGATTACATCAGCCGCATGCCCGAGGGGCAAAAAGAGATTTACTATGTGCTAACCCCCAATCGCGATGCCGCCGAGACCAGTCCCTACTACGAAGGTCTCAAAGCCAAAAACTACGAATGCCTTTTCCTTAACGATCCCTGGGATGAATTCGTGATGGAACATCTCCATCAATTTGACGGCAAAGATTTGAAGCCTGCCGAAAAAGCTGTCATCGAACTGGAGGAAAAAAGCGACGGGCTAGGCAAGGACGAAGCGCGTCTCCTGGCTAATTTTTTCCAGGAAACCCTCAAGGAACGGGTCAACGAAGTGCGCGTCTCCAAACGTCTCGCCGACAGCCCGGCCGTCGCCTTGGAAAGCGATAAAATGCTCACCGCCAGTATGCGACGCATGATGAAATCCCTCGGCAACGACGCCAATTTACCCGAGGGCAAACCCGATTTTGAGATTAACCCGCATCATCAGGTCATCATCCGTCTGGAAAAAGTGCGCGGCAAAGATCCCGAGCTTGCCGCCAAGGTGGCCGAGCAGATTTTCGATAGCGCCCTCATCTCCGCCGGGATGTTGGAAGATCCCCGACTCATGCTTCGACGCATGAACGATTTGCTCGAACGCGTCTTGGCATAACCCTCCGGGAGCCAGACCCATTCCCAAATTTAACCGGTAAAATACAATCACGGGTCGGGTGGCCAGGATGGTCATCCACCCCCCGGACGTAAGCCGACGGATTTATTTACTTAACCCTTTCGAGGATAGGTATAAAGAGCCGGAACCAGAATCATTCCGCCAGTCGAACCCGAGCTCGGAGGAACGCACGAGATTGCCTCGGTGGGGAAAATTGGCGAGGCGATCTATCGGTTCGCATGCAGATTGGGGCGACTCGCCCCAATCGCCCCCCAAGTGGAAGTTTTACGTTGCCCGCCTGTTCGGTTAGGAATTAGACTCCCAACGATGAAAACAGCCGCGCGGGTTTATTACGAAGGCAGGGTGCAGGGGGTGGGATTCCGTGCCACCGTGCGGGGCGTCGCAGCGGGATTTGAGGTAACCGGATGGGTGCGAAATCTGGCGGATGGAAGAGTGGAAATGTTAGCTCAAGGAGAAAGCGCGGAGATAAAAGATTTTATGGCGGCGATCCGCGAGAGCGGTCTGGCCGGCCACATTCATGCGGAAACGGCAGAGTCCGCCACGGTGGAGGCGGAGCTTCGGGGATTTAAAATTCGGTAAAACACGGCGCACCTGTCCAGGCACTTATTTTGGAATAAAGTGCCCTGGTTGCAAAAATGGAAGCCATTCTTGTCGGTGAAAATGGCGAAATTATCGAGCCAGTCCCGCACCAACTGCGCCGACAGCGGATGCTGGAAAAACATCATTGCCATACAGCCATAATCACTCTGCATGCGAACACGATGTATCATGCATACAGAATCTCTCTCAACTTCCAATCGTGCATCCGGTGCCATCCTGGGCGCTTTCATTGGCGATGCCCTCGGCCTGGGGCCGCATTGGTATTACGATCTAGACGAATTGCGGAAGGATTTCGGCCCGTGGATCAATGGCTACACCACGCCCAAACCCGATCATCGCTATCATGCCGGCATGCACGCGGGAGACCTTTCGCAGAGCGGGCTGATCATGCTGGAACTACTGCGCTCGCTGGCCGAATGCGAGGGATACGAGGCTGCGGATTTTACGCGCAGACTGGATGACAAAATCCTTGCGAATTTCGATGGCAATCCCTTTCACGGTCCGGGCGGTTACACCAATCATTCCATCCGCCAGACGTGGCAGGCCCGGGCAGATGGCAAAGAGTGGGGTGAGGCCGGGGGAAATGCGGATACCTCGGAAGCCGCCGAGCGTGTGAGTTTGCTGGCAGCCTTTTTTGCGGACGACCCCTGTGTCGCCGCACGCCAAGCCTACGAAAATACCAGGCTCACGCAGACCGATCCGCTGGTTCTTCAACATAGCGTCGCCTTTGCCAGCGTGATCGCAGCGATCATCCGCGGCGAGGCTTTCGACAGTAAACTCTCTGATAAACTGATGAAGCTGGTGGAAACCGGCGAGATTCCCTTCACCGCGCCCACGTCCATCGCAGCCAGCAAGCGCACGCCAGGTGCGGACCCTTTCGGTTTCGCTTCGCCCGATGCATTGTTGCTGCCTTCGTGGGTCGTGCAGGCTGCTCACGATCCGGGGACGCAATTTGAGCCAGCGTGGAAAGTCTCGCTCGTCTATGGCATGTCGTGCGCGATTACTTTTGTCTTGCCTTGCGCCTATTACCTCTCGGCACGATTCCCCGATGACTTCGAAAGCGCCGTGCTCCATGCCATCAACGGCGGCGGGCAAAACATGTCGCGCGCCTGCCTCACAGGGGCACTCATGGGGGCGCAGGTGGGACTGTCCGGCATACCTTCCCGCTTCATCGAAGGGCTTACCGACGGCGAGGAAATCGTGGCCCTCGCAAAGCAGATCAGTCGAGCCGGGGAACATACCAACTGATGAATGCCTCACTGGCTTTCTCAAGGGCCTTCCCCGAAAAGCAGTTTCCTAACAATCGAACATCATGAACAACAAATTATCCGGAAAAAAAATCGCGTTCCTCGCCACTGACGGCTTCGAACAAGTGGAGCTTACCGAACCTTGGAACGCCATCAAAGACGCGGGTGCCGAGGTCGTTCTCGTCTCCCTGAAGAGCGGAAAGATCCAGGGCTTCCATCACGACGAGAAAGCCGATCAGTTCGCCGTCGACAAAACCGTGGAGAATGTTTCCGCCTCCGATTTCAACGGTCTCGTCCTGCCCGGAGGCGTGTTTAATCCGGATGCGCTTCGGGTGAACAAAAATGCCGTCAGCTTCGTGCGCGACTTCTTCACCCAGCAAAAACCGGTCGCCGCCGTCTGCCACGGCCCGTGGATGCTGATCGAGGCGGACGTCGTCCGCGGCCGCAAAGTGACCTCATGGCCCAGCCTGGAAACCGATTTGAAAAACGCCGGTGCCACGTGGGTCGATGAGGAATGCGTCTGCGACCAAGGACTCGTTACCAGTCGCAATCCCGACGACCTTCCCGCGTTCTGCGAC
>JBBRFA010000015.1:0-39869 GCA_038225185.1 Chthoniobacterales bacterium | reverse complement strand
TTAGTCTCGAAGCGCATGGAAAATTGGATGCCGAGGTGCGTCAACTCCGCAGCGACGTGCTCGGCGAGGCGGAAGCCGATACCCGCAGCCCCGAGGACGGCAAACGCTCCCCGGTCGAAGTGTATTAAAATATTAGACTGTAAGAGCCGGAGCAGTCACCGAGAGGCGTTGAAGAAATAGACCATTCCACATCGACGCCATTTGCTGCGGAGGAGGCTCCACTCGTTCCCAAACTCCGGTTTGGGAACGCAGAATTCGCGGTGTTCGCGACCACAAACTGGCGAATTAACGAGGTGAAAAATCTGTGTCAATCTGTGAAATCTGTGGACAAATTCCCTAATCCCACAACTCATCCAGCTCGCGACGCACGCTGTCGCAAAGGCGGTCCACTTCATCACGGCTTTTAATGAGCAGAGGAGAAATCGCGATGAGAGGCTTCACCGATATTTGTTTCAATTAACGCCAAAAAGGGCCGCTTTAAGCTGGCATTTACAGGTCACGAAGGCAGACTGATACCAGATTTTATGACTGCATTTGATGAGGGACTGGCCTTGGTATTAGCGCAATTGACCGCTGGAAAACGTCTTTTGCAGCCGACTTTATCTGTCACACCGGAGATTTTGCGTAACTTGATGGCGGGCCAAAAAACCAAAGTGACCCAGGCTGAGGTTATCCCGTCAAGGAGCGAGCCACAGGTGCTGTCGAAGCGGGAGTCGGCGCCTATTTCATTTTTAACCACTGGCGACAAGACTGCGCGAATGGCGGCGCTGCGCGAAATCGTCATGCCTTGCACGAAATGCGCGCACCTCGCGGCGTCGCGCACGCAGGTGGTGTTTGGTGTGGGGAATCTGGAGGCGGATTTGATGTTCGTGGGAGAGGCGCCGGGCGAGGAAGAGGATTTGCAGGGCGAGCCGTTTGTGGGTAAGGCGGGAGAATTACTCACAAAAATGATCAGCGCGATGGGGTTGCGTCGGGAGGATCTTTTTATCGGGAACGTCTTGAAATGCCGACCCGACATGCCGCCGGGAGAATCTGGCAATCGCAAACCTGTGGCCTCGGAGATGGCGACCTGCCTGCCCTATTTACAAGAGCAAATCGACATCGTGCGGCCCAAGGTAATTGTGGCCTTGGGTGCGACGGCATTGGATGGCCTCACAGGCGATAAACGTCCGATGAAAGAGGCGCGAGGTCACTGGATGGATTTTCAGGGGACGCCTTTCATGGTCACATACCATCCGGCTTATCTTTTGCGGAACCAGGCAGTAAGCGAAAAACGGAAGGTCTGGGAGGATTTATTGCTCGTGATGGAGAGATTGAAACTGCCCATCAGCGAAAAACAGCGGAATTATTTTACCCGATGAATGAAGCCGCTTCCCGGCGTCTGCATTGGATTGATTTTTTGCGCGGGCTGGCCGTGATCGGGATGATCGAGGCGCATGTGGTGGACGCGTTTTTGAATCCTGCAGATCGAACAGGATGGGGGTTCGGTCGGCTAAACCAATTCAATGGCTGGGTGGTCCCGATTTTTCTTTTCCTGGCCGGATTATTGCAAGGGCGCTGGGTGCGCCAAAATTGGGCGTCACCACGACCGGCTGCGGTCTTGGAAGTGCTGCCGCAAGTGAGACGTCGTTTACGCTACCTGGGAATGATTTTACTATTGGGTTACGCCTTGCAAATCCATTGGCTGACCTGGGCTGATGGAGGACAATGGATGCGTTCCCTGGGGCAAATCCATGTCCTGCATTGCCTGGCGGTATCGCTTGCCGGGCTGCTGGTGGGATCGCAAATCGCACGTGGCAGAATATCGTTGGTAAACTACGAGGTGCTAGTCGGTGCATGTGGCCTGCTGGCAGTCCTCACTGCTCCTTCCGTATGGCAATGGGTGGGCGAAAAAAACTGGCCGACTCCTTTCACCGGTTATTTTACCACGGCGCATGGCAGCCTTTTCCCCCTCCTGCCCTGTCTGGGGTATGTCGCCGCTGGTTTACTGGCCAGCCGCTGGATTGAATGCCCCAACCTGTATTGGTGGGGTTTTGCCGGCTGCATTCTCCTCGTTCCTCTGGCTGATCTCTGGGTCGTGGCAGAATCCTGGCTGCAACCCGCGCATCCCTCCTTGTTTCTTTCGCGTTTGGGAATGGTTTTTTTACTCTGTTTTCTTGCGGGAAAACTCGCCCGCTGGCTTCCTCAACCTTTTTTTACCCCGATCCTTTGGTGCGGACGTCATTCACTAATGTTGTATGTCGTCCATCTCACGATTCTTTACGGCGGCCTGGGCCTGCAACCCCTGGCGAGTTGGTTGGGACGCGAGCAAAGTCCTTCAGTAGTATGGGGGCTTTTCTTTTTTACTCTTGCCACCACTTGCGCGGTTGGCTGGCTGCTCCTCCAGCTCTGGGCATGGGCTTGTCAACGTCGCCCTCTTTCGGCTAAAAATTAAAATGGATGCGCCCACTTTACTCGATTTTTCTGCGATGAAATCCATCCTCGTTCTCCAGATGAAGCGCATTGGCGATTTCATTCTCACCACGCCTGCGCTTCGGGCTTTGCGCGCAGCCTTTCCCCAGACGCACCTCACGCTGGTCGTCGATGAGGACACCGCAGCCGCCGCGTCACTCATTCGCGGCATCGATCTTACCTTGGTTTATCGGAAAAATTCCCTCAATCCATCCCTGTTCCGGGCTCTTCTGCGCGGCGGGTTCGATCTCGCGCTGGACTACACCGAGACGGATCGCTCGGCCTTCCTGACCCGCCTCTCGCGCGCCAGACATCGCCTCACTTTTTCTCCCACCGTAGGTCGTCCCGCGCGGGCTTGGGCTACCACGCAGCGGATCGATTCGCCCGTCCTCGCACGCCATACCGTGGATCGACAACTTGATCTCCTCTCACCCCTCGGCATCCAGGTTCCACAACCCGATTTGCATCTCGATCTCAACGACGATGCCTTCTTTTCCCTGGCAAAAATCGTTCCCGCCCAAAACTATTTCGTCTTCCATCCCGGCGCCGCCCGGGCCGAGAAATACTGGCCTGCCCATCGCTGGGCCGAAGTTATCGCCCACGCCCAATCCGTTCTCGCCTACCCGGTTATCCTAATCGGTGGTAATTCCCCCCTGGAACGCACTGCCATCGCCGACATCCAGCGACTGCTCCCCCATCCCGCCCTGGACTTATCCGGACGGTTCACCCTGGAACAATCCGCCGCCCTTATTTCACGCGCCGCCCTTTTTCTCGGGATCGACTCCGGCCCCTCGCATCTCGCCGCAGCTTTGCAGACACCCCAGATTACCCTTTTTGGCCCCACCAACCCCTTCCACTGGCGGGCGCGCCATCCCCGTGCGCTGACCTTGCAAGGTGGAAAAAAAAATCCTCTCACCGACTTTTCCCCGCAATCCCCCGGCGGCGATCTCAACGCCCTATCGACGGCAGACGTGATCCATGCGATAAATCTCCTCGTCAAATCATCCAACACCCATGCCTCCGGTCTCTAAACCCAAAGTCACCACCCCCAAACTTAATTTCTGGGAGACCCTGCGTTCCAGTGTGGTGCCCATGCGGCAGTTGCTTCCCTACTTAAAACCGTATCGCACCCGTTTCTTCATCGGACTCGCCCTCGGCGCCGCTTTCGGCATCCTCAGCGGCCTGCTGCCCCTCGTCCTTCGCGAAGTCATGGTTCTCGTCCCCCACGGCTCCGAAAAGAAAGTCCAAACCGCACCGACCGCCGTCCGCGCTCCCGCCGCCGCACCCACCACCTGGACCGGACGCCTCACCCAGCCTTTCCGCGCAAAGATGGATGCCATCACCGCCAGCCGCAACAACCACACCGGGCCCAGGATCGATTCCGCGATTTTCCTCTGCGCCCTCATCCCTTTCATCATGATCGTGCGGGGGGCGCTCGCCTATTTTTCCTCCTACTTCATGGCCTGGGTAAGCCTGCGCATCCTCTCCGATCTGCGCGACGATGTTTTCCACCACATCATGCGGCAATCGCTCGATTTCTTTCATAAAAATAAAAGCGGCGACCTCATTTCCCGCGTTTATAACGATCCTCGAATGGCGCAAATGGCCCTCTCCACCATCACCAGCGACCTCGTCACCCAGCCCATCGCCATCCTCGTCAGCGTCAGTGTGCTCTTTTATCTCGACTGGAAATTCGCCCTCATCAGCCTCTGCCTCTTTCCCCTTTGCCTGCTCCCAGTGATTTATTACGGGAAAAAAATTCGCAACGAAGGCAGCGGCGAAGAGGATTCGGCCTCCGCCATGATGGTCATTCTCCAGGAATCTTTCGCCGGCATCCGCGTCATCAAATCCCTCGCCCGCGAACGCCATCAGGTCGGCGAATTCAAAGTCAGCAACGTCAAACAATTTCATCAATCTTTCCGCACCCGCCAATCGCTCGAAGCCGTCGGCCCCCTCGTCGAAGCCGTCTCCGCCGTCGCGGCCGGGCTCACCATTTTCTATGTTTGGTATTCGGGCATTTCCGCCTCCACTTTCCTCGCCATGCTGGCCGGACTTTTCATGCTTTACGATCCCGTAAAAAAACTCAGCCGCATCCATCTCACCATGCAGCGCACGTTTGGCGCCACCGGTAAAATCTTCGAGATTCTCCAACAAAAACCCGCCGTCGAAGATCGCCCCGATGCCATCACCCTCGAGAATGTAAACGGCACCCTCAGCTTCGAAGACGTCACCTTCGCCTACCGCAAAGATCGCCCTGCCGTCTCCAACATCACCACCCATTTCGAAGCCGGCAAATACTACGCACTCGTCGGAGCCAGCGGCGCGGGCAAAAGCACCCTCATGGGCCTTATCCTGCGTTTTTACGACCCCAAAACCGGCGTCATTCGCCTCGATGGACACGACATCCGCGACCTTGCCCAAAACTCTCTCCGGGAACAAATCGGGGTCGTCACCCAGGAGACCTTTCTTTTTCACGACACCATCGCCAACAACATCCGCTATGGTCGCTTCGAAGCCAGCGACGAGGAAGTCATCCAGGCGGCCAAACTGGCCCACGCCGACGCCTTCATCGTCGCCCAACCCAAAGGCTACGCCACCGTCATCGGCGACAAAGGATGCAACATCTCCGGCGGACAGCAACAGCGCATCGCCATCGCCCGCGCCTTGCTCAAAAACGCCCCCATCCTCCTGCTCGACGAAGCCACCTCGGCCCTCGATTCCGAGTCCGAACTGATGATTCAATCCGCTCTCGAATTACTTGCCTCGGGCAAAACCGTCATCGCCATCGCCCACCGGCTCTCCACCATTTTGAAAGCCGATAAAATCATCGTCATGGATCAGGGCCGCATCGTTGAGGAAGGTTCCCACGAGGAATTGCTTGCCGAATCGGTCATCTACCGTCGTCTTTATAACATTCAATTTAGAAACAACGAAGCCGCCCCCGATCTGGCTATTTTGACTTAACCTCGTCACGAGAACTCTCTGCGTCTGGCACACCACCGAGTTGTTCCCCGCATCGCCGCCGCCGTAAATCCTCCACAACCACCTCTGAAACATGGCCAACGCACCCGGCACCGGCATTCCCTCTTCCCCTGGTAGGGCGGTGCTTCCAGCCTGCCCTTTTTGGCATCTTGCCAAAAAGATCCCCCTTCCACGGCGCTAGCCGCACTTTTCCTCTCTCACGATCCGCATCGGGCAAAAAATCACAACCTGCTGGCTTCATCGTCTGCGACCGAACTTAATGGTGAACTTAAAGGTGCCGGGATTATCTTTGTTAGCAAGGCTCTGCGAGTTGGATCACTTCGTTCTCATTTAAGAATTCGCTCAAGCGTAGGCAATGTTCAACCAGGGTTGTAGTCGAAGGCTCGTCCCTCGCCCACGCCACAACCTTTCGTGTTGGGCTTATTTTTTATAGTGGTAGCGGAGTTGAACCAGAAGAATGCCTGACTCTACCGGTCGATAAACCAACCTGTGCTCTTCGGTGATCCGTCGTGACCAATATCCGGAAAGCCCCTGTCGTAGTGCTTCCGGTTTGCCAATCCCCTCGAGCGGTGCTCGTAAAATGTCTTTTATGAGTTCGTTGACTCTTTTAAATATCTTTTTATCGGTCTGGTTCCAAAACTGATAATCCTCCCATGCCTGTGGTGTGAATGAGAGATTCACTCCGAAAGATCAGAAAGAGTCTTCTCGATGAGATGGCCATTCTCGGCAGCCTCGATTGCATCAAACAATCGCCTGGCATTGGCAGGACTTCTGAGGAGATACGCAGTCTCCTGCAATGATTCGTAGTCATCCAGCGAGAGCATCACGACGGCCTGATCACGATTCCGCGTGATAATCACTGGATCACGGTCATTGCAAACACGGTCCATTGTCGAGGCGAGGTTTTCCCTCGCGGCAGTATAGGTAATCGCAGTCATCTGGACAGTATCACGGACATATTCTACGGCGTCAAATTTGTTTTCAAGATACAACTTTGCAACGGCCAAATCTGGTATCGCATCACAGATTTTGGAGACTGGCGTGAAGCACAAGCCCCTATAGAACTGGCACCGGGCCTGCAAAGTTTACCTTTCAAATCTTCTCGTCAGTAGCCGCGCCGGGCTTGTTCAACCATGGTTGTAGTCGAAGGCTCGTCCCTCGCCTTCGCTGCAACCTTTAATGTTAGGCATGGCGGTTACGTGATTGGCGCTCACAGGCCGGACGATGAACCTGGCGGCCTCTTGGAGACAAGATTGTAAATGATGATCCCAAGAAACAAAAGGATATTGGCGCCAATTATGCCGTAAAACGGAAAGAATAAGGATCCAATAAATGACGCGAGAAGACTCGCTCCTGCAAGCGGCCAACCGCCCCGATACTCGTGCTCGCCAATGCGAAAAAAGATGACTGCTAGCGCAATCAGTAAGACGTAAGCCATTTTAAGAAGTGATTGGTTGGGGCGGTTTCAATCTTCCGAAAACGAGAAAGCGCAGTGATGCCTAACAAGTAAATCGTTAACAAAAATGTCGATTGTTGCACAGCATCATATAACCACTTTATTTTGAGTTTTGCACAATTAATTTTGTCTGAAGGTTCGTGATTACGCGAAAATAGCTTTAATTTCCATATTTCTTTGGGCTCAGTGCGGAATCGGAGTGGTTCTTTCGATGCAAAAGGCAAATGAAACATCACTGGCCTGGACCAAAGCAACCGATCCCGATGTGGTGGGGCGGAGTTAGAGACTTAAGGGATCAGAGGGACCAAAGGGAAGAAAAGGATTGCTTTTTTCTAATCTGCGGAAATCTGCGCAATCTGCGGACGAATAAGACTCTCTACTCGCCCAGATCGAAGACTAATAAACCGGGATTGAGCGCGGAAACAGTGCTTTCCTTTAGCTCCAGGGCAGTTTTATTTTCGGTCTGCAACACTTTGTAAAATGCTCGTCGCGCGGCAAAAAGCGGGTCATTCGCGCCCTGCGCCGCCCGCTTCTCGAAAAGCACGAGATTGCCGTCGTTGATCACCACCCAGCGCACTCCCTTGGCCCGCAATTGCCCAATCGTGCCGAGATCGGCGACGTATTTTGATCCTAACACTTTTCTACCTTGAAATTCTGGCTGATGCTGCAGGGCGACACGATCATCCTGGGCAATGCGATCACCGGGCCGGCTGTGAACGAGCAACCACCGCACGAGATCGTCGCGATTGTTGGTCGCGAAACCCTCGATGGTGCGATACAGGGGCCGGGCTTGCAAACCGAGGCCGGTGAGAGCTAATAAAAGTGTCATCACCCGCACCCATCCCGGCGAGCGGATCTGCCAGAGCCAGGCCACACCTGACGCTGCGAGCCAGACGGTTAGCGTGACCACGGGCAGGGCATAGCGCGGGGCCACCTTGGGCGAAAAGGAGAGGAGGATCAGCCAGCCTAGCGCCAGGAGAAAAATACCTTGCTCGAATCTCGCGTCCCTGCCACGGCGAAAGGCCAGGATGACACCGCCCAGTGCCAGCACTAACAAAGGCACGGGGACGTTGCTCTTGAGGGTTTTTAAATAATCGTTGTGAGGCACTTTGCGCTTTCCTTTGGCTCCGCCTTCGCGGACGCGGGAGATTTCGCGCTGCACCGATTCGTGGGCCGTGGGCAGGCTGCGCATCATTTCCAGATTTAACACGGCGAATGCCGCCGGAAAAACCACTAGCACGGCGGTGAGCCAGCCGAGACGGCGCGTCATTTTTTCCCCACGGGTGCGATAGAATAAAAAGAGGCCAATGGGTAGGATGAGCAGTGCTCCGAGATATTTGCCGGAGGCAGCGATGGCGCATCCCACGGCCACGAGCAACCAGCGTGGCAGGGTGGATTTTTCCAAAGCCCGATCCAATAACCAAAGCGTAAGAGCAATACCGAAAAGCAGGGCGGGGTCTTCTTTGAAAAAATGCCCGAGCTCGAAAAGCATGGGCACGGCGAGGAGCAAGACTGCCGCCGTCGATGCTGCGACCGCTCCTGCCCGGCGATGTGCAAGCAGGACGAGAAATCCCACGGCGAAGGCCATGAACGCTGCCGCGACTCCCCTCCCAACGCGAGCGACTTGGTCGGGTGTGGCCGCTCCTGGCCATCGATCGGTGAGGAGTTGCGTGGTGGAAAGAAGCAGGAGCGGGTGATTGAAATTGCGGGTGCGATCAAGGATTTGGACGACTTTTTTCTTCTCGTCGGCATGTGCCACGAGCGAGAAATCGTTGCTGAGGGTGTAAAAGGCAAAAGCGCCCAGGACGACGATGGTAAAGATCACGGCCAGCAATGCGGGGGAAAAACGGGGCGCGGAAGTGTTCACAAAGAGGAATCTGGGTTAAAGGGGTTGGGTGGGGTTATTGACGATTGACCGCGCGGTGTCAATCTCCACACTTCACAGCGGCCATTTTCTGGGTATGCTCTGCCTCCCTATGAGTCAGAAATATCGCACCCACACCTGCCAGGCATTGCGCCCGGAACATATCGGCCAGACGGTTCAACTTGCCGGCTGGGTAAATTCGCGACGGGATCATGGCGGGGTCATTTTCATCGATTTACGCGACCGGGAAGGTCTTACCCAGGTGGTTTTTCGACCGGATGAATTCCTGGCCATCGCCGAAAAATCGCATGCTCTGCGGGGTGAAGACGTTATTCAAGTGACCGGGAGCGTCGCCGCCCGCCTGGGGGGCACTGAAAACAGCCGGCTCGCGACGGGTGCCATCGAAGTGGTGGCCTCGAATCTCGTCGTGCTCAATAAAGCCGAGGTGCCGCCATTTCCGCTCGACGATCCGAAGGTGAATGAGGATTTGCGTCTGGAATATCGTTACCTCGATCTGCGCACGCGTCCCATGCAGGAGAATCTTCGGTTGCGTCATCGCATCGTCAAAGCGACCCGCGATTATCTCGATGAAGCTGGATTTCTGGAAATCGAGACCCCGATTTTATCGAATCCCACGCCGGAGGGTGCACGGGATTTCCTGGTGCCGTCGCGGCTAACACCGGGTCATTTTTACGCGCTGCCCCAGGCTCCGCAACAATATAAACAGCTCCTGCAAGTGGCCGGGCTGGAGAAATATTTTCAAATCGCCCGTTGTTTCCGCGATGAAGATCTGCGGGCGGATCGTCAGCCCGAATTTACCCAGATCGACATTGAGGCTTCGTTCGTTGATGAGGTGGACATTCAAACCCTGATCGAGGGGTTGCTTGCGCGCGTGTTTCGCGAAGCCAAAGGCCAGGAAATTCCCGTTCCCTTCCCGCGGGTTCCGTATTCCGAGGCGATGAATCGTTATGGGTCGGACAAACCCGACACCCGGTTTGGGGTGGAGTTGGTCGATCTCGCCGATGTGTTTCACGCGTCGCAATTCAAAGTCTTCCGCAGCATCGTGGATGGGCAGGGCACGATCAAAGCCATCAACGCCAAAGGTGCAGCCGAGGCGCTCAGCAAGGAACAACTCAAGAAATGGGAGGAATGGGTTAAAACGGAGTTTGGCGCGAAAGGTCTGGCCTACATTCGCTGGAAAAGCGGGTCGGAGGCAACGGGTTTTGACGCCTGGGAAAGCCCGATTGTGAAGTTTTTCTCGGATGAAGAAAAAGCCGCTCTCGCCGCCCGGATGGGATTTGAGGATGGCGACGTGCTTTTTTTCGGAGCCGATCTAAACTGGGAACCGGTCTGCGAAATTCTCGGGCGGGTGCGTCTGCGCGTGTCCGATTTACTAAAATTGGTGCCTGCGAACACGCCGCCGCATTTTCTCTGGGTGGTGGATTTTCCGTTGCTGGCGTTTTCGCCCGAGGACAACAAATGGGTCGCTGTGCATCACCCTTTCACCCGTCCGAAAGCCGAGGACATGCCGCTGCTCGAAGCGGGCGAATACGGCAAAGTGCGCGCCGTGGCCTACGATGTGGTGTTGAATGGCGTGGAACTCGGCGGCGGCTCGATCCGGATACACGAAAAAGAGTTGCAGACAAAACTTTTCGGCATACTCGGGGTCAGCCCCGAGGAACAGCAGGAAAAATTTGCCCACTTGCTCCGTGCCTTTAGTTTTGGCGCACCGCCCCACGGAGGCATCGCCCTCGGCTTGGATCGTTTCGTGATGCTTGCCGCCGGCGCCTCCAGCATTCGCGAAGTGATCGCCTTCCCCAAAAACAATCGCGGAGCCGATCTCATGACCCAATCGCCCACCGAGGTGGAATACAAGCAATTACGCGAACTTTATATCCAGAGCACGCGAAAAAAGGAAGATAAACTCTAGCTTTATCCCTGCTGGCACCCTTTTCCCAACGTATGTCCAGTGATCCACCTTCCGGTGCGCCCAAGTCGGCGTTGCTGCTCATCTTCCTAACGGTGTTGATCGATATGATCGGCTTCGGAATGATCATCCCGATTCTGCCGCTCTACGCGAAAAATTTCGCGGCGCCGGAATGGCAGATTGGCTGGTTGATCGCAATTTATTCCCTGGTGCAATTTTTTTCCGGTCCGTTGTTAGGACGTTGGTCCGATCATATCGGGCGGCGCACCATTTTACTGCTTAGTCTGCTGGGAACAGCCGTGGGCTTTTTCATCATGGGTGCGGCACAATCCCTGGCCCTGCTCTTTGCCGCGCGCATTCTGGCGGGGTTTACCGGGGGAAACATATCCACCGCGCAAGCTTATATCGCCGATGTTACCACGCCCGAAAAACGTGCCCGCGGCATGGGCATCATTGGAGCGGCGATTGGCATGGGATTCATCTTCGGCCCGGCGCTCGGGGGCCTGCTTAGCCAGCACGATCTCACCTTGTTAGGGGTAACCGTCCCGGCCATCGCGGTGCCGTTTTATTTTGCCGGGCTGCTGGCATTGCTCAATACCATCGCGGTTTTCTTTCGTCTGCCCGAAAGTCTTCCCCTCGCCAAGCGGTTGCAGCCCGACAAACGCCAGGGACGCCTCGCCATGTGGCACGATGTCGCCAGCCCGCAGCTCACGAAAATTCTCCTCGCTTATCTCGTGGCCATCATCGGTTTTTCGATCATGACGACTTCGTTCGCGCTTTTTACGCTGCATCATTTCAACTTCAGCGCCGCCGACAATGGCTATACGTTTGCCTTTCTCGGTTTGATTGGAGTGATCGTGCAGGGCGGATTGATCGGGCGCCTGACCAAAAAATTTGGCGAGCGCTCCCTGGCCATCGTCGGCACCCTGGCGATTGCCATCGGTTTCGTGCTCATGCCGATCAGCCGGGGACTGACCTTGCTATTTTTTGCCACAGGCATCATCGCTTTGGGCAACAGTCTGATCCAGCCCACGCTCAACACTCTCGCCTCGCGGGCCACCGGGCCGCAATTTCAAGGCAGCGTGCTCGGTCTGATGGCCTCCGCCGGGAGTCTCGGGCGGACTCTCGGACCTTTGGCCGCCGGCTGGTTGCTGACCCTCGATTTGGGCCGCGGTCCGCTTGCCTATGGCCAGACTGCTTTTTGGGTGGCCGCTGCGTTGATGCTGGTTTCCTGCGGACTCACGGTGCTTATCGAACCGGCAGAAACGGTGTTAACTCAATAAAAGAGAGCGGTTCGTCATTTTTAAGGTTTCGTATTTCCGCGCTTTTGGTTTGTATAGGTAATGCTTGCTAAAATTTATTCCGCTGCGGTGCAAGGTGTCGATGCCATGGAAGTGGAGATTGAGGTCAACGTCGCCCGCTCGGGAGACCCCGTGATCGTCATCGTCGGCCTGCCCGATACGGCGGTCAAGGAAAGCAAGGATCGTGTGACCACTGCGATTTTCAACAGCGGCTTTCATTGGCCACGCAATCGCACCACGATCAATCTCGCACCGGCGGATGTAAAAAAGGAGGGGCCTAGTTTCGATCTCCCGATTGCCCTGGGGTTGCTGGTCTGCGGGGGCGAAAGCGAACCTCCCGCGCTGGACGATTGCGCTTTTGTCGGAGAACTCGCACTCACGGGGGCGGTGCGTCCGGTCAAAGGCGTGCTGCCCATCGCCATTGCCGCGCGGCGCGCTGGGCGGAGACGGTTGTTCGTGCCCGAAGCCAACGCTCTGGAAGCCTCCGTCGTCGAAGGCATCGAAGTCTATGGCGTGGAAAATTTGCGGCAACTTTTTGAATTCTTGAGCAGTGGCAGCGGACTCCAGCCTGTCCGCCAGGACTTGCAACTGCTTTTTAAACGCGAGGAAATTTATGAAAGCGATTTTTCCGATGTCAAAGGCCAGCAACAGGTCAAACGCGCCATCGAAGTCGCCGCGGCCGGCGGGCATAACCTGTTGATGTTAGGACCTCCTGGTTCCGGCAAATCGATGCTTAGTAAACGCATCAACAGCATCCTGCCCCCGCTCACCCTGGAGGAGGCGATTGAGACCACGAAAATTCATAGCATTTGCGGGTTACTCGACGGCAAGCACAATTTCGTCGCCACCCGCCCTTTTCGTTCACCGCACCACACCATCTCCGATGTCGGCTTGCTTGGCGGCTCGGCCAATCCCACGCCTGGGGAGGTGAGTCTGGCCCATCATGGCGTGCTCTTTCTCGACGAATTACCCGAGTTCAAACGCGCCACCCTCGAAGTGTTGCGTCAGCCGCTCGAAGACGGCAGGGTAACCATTTCCCGCGCTGCCGGGTCCATGACTTTTCCAGCCGAATTCATGCTAGTCGCTGCGATGAACCCCTGCCCTTGCGGTTATTTTGGCGATCCCAAACGCGAGTGCCGCTGCGCGCCGGGACAGGTGGAGCGGTATCGTCAACGCATCTCGGGCCCCCTTCTGGATCGCATCGATATCCATGTCGAAGTGCCCGCGGTGGAATTCAAGGAACTCGCCAGCACCGAGGCGGCCGAAAGTTCCGAAAACATCCGGGCACGGGTGGAAAACGCCCGGGAACATCAACAAAGGCGGTTTGGCAAAAAATCCGGCACGAGTTGCAATGCCCGCATGACTTCGCGCCAGATTAAAACGCATTGTGCCCTCGACGAAAGCGGGATCGAGCTGCTGCGCGCCGCGATGAGCAGCCTGCATCTGAGTGCCCGGGCCTACGACCGTATTTTAAAAGTCGCCCGCACCATCGCTGATCTGGCCGATTCCGAAAAAATCGATCTCGAACACCTCGCAGAAGCCATCCAATATCGCACCCTGGACCGCAATTTATGGGCCTGAAAATTAGTTGATAAGCATTTTCCCAAAGCCGTTATTTGTCAGCCCGAGAAACTTTCCGAATCGGTGATCGTGTGGCACCGTTTCGATGATGCTTTCACCCTTATCGTGCCGATTGCTTTGCAAGTGCCTCCGAACGTCGCAGACGTGGGCGAGCTGGCTGAATGGGCAAAATTGGCTCCATATTCACGAGCAATCCAGCAAGCTGACAGGGGCCGGGAGAATCGTTGGATGGTGAATTTTAATAACTTTTTTCCGCTGGTGCGCTACATTCGTGGCCGCAGACTTTATGGCCCATATTCCTCCAGAGACGATTGAGCAGGTTGCCGCCGCAAATGATATTGTGGAGGTAATCGGGGCGTATTTTCCGGTCAAACGAGCGGGATCGGTCTGGAAGGCGCTTTGCCCGTTTCATAATGAAAAGACGCCGTCGTTCCACATCAATCCGGCGCGGCAATCGTATCATTGCTTCGGCTGCGGGGCGGGCGGGAGCGTGTTTCGCTTCGTGATGGAGTATGAAAATCTTAATTTCGTGGGGTCGGTAAAGCGGCTGGCAGACCGGGCGGGGATTGCCATTATCGAACAGGAAATGAGCGCGGAGGATAATGCGCGGGTGCGCTTGAGAAAGCGTTTGCTGGAGCTGCATAAAGAGGTGGCGGAATGGTTGCACCGTAATCTGATGCGGACGCCAGCGGCGGTTCATGCCCGGCATTATTTAAAAGGGCGCGGTCTCACCCAGGAGGTGGCTGTGAGCTGGCAGTTGGGCTATGCGCCGGATGCATGGGATGCGTTGACGAATTTTGCCCGGTCGAAGGGGTATTCGGCGGAGGAAATCACCAAAAGCGGCCTGGTAAGCCAGAGGGAGGAATCGTCGGAGGTGTATGATCGCTTTCGGGATCGGCTGATGTTTCCGATTCGCAACGATATCGGGGAGGTGATTGCTTTTTCGGGTCGGGTGCTGGGAGGGGAAGATACGGCGAAATACGTAAATTCGCCCGAGACGATGCTTTTTAAGAAAGGGAATGTTTTATTTGGGTTGCATGCCAGCAAACGCGATCTCATCAAGGCCAAAACGGCGATTGTCTGCGAGGGGCAGATTGATTTGATCAGTGCCTTCGAGGCGGGTGTGCGCAATGTGGTGGCGCCGCAGGGGACGGCGTTTACGGAGAATCAGGCAGCGATTTTGAAGCGATTTGTGGAGGGGGTGGTGCTGTGTTTCGATGCGGATAATGCGGGTGACAAGGCGGCGGAACGTTCTTTGCCGGCGTTGTTGGATCGGGGATTATTTGTGCGCGTGGCGCGGATGCCGGTGGGTGAGGATCCGGATTCGTTGATTCGCAAACAGGGTGCGGAGGCTTTTCGCGAGATCACGGATGCCGCGCCGGGTTTTTTTGATGACCAAATAGCGCGGTTGCCAGGAAATGCGGATGTGCGGACGAGACGGGATTTTGCCCGCAAAATGGCGGAGTTTATCGCGCTGGTGCCCGATGCGGTGATGCGCGAGGATGCGATCAGCAAAACGGTTTCCCGTATTGGGGTATTGCGAGCTGATTTTGAAAAAATGATCCCGAGAAAGCGTCAGTCACGCGGTCCAACGATGGAGATGGATGATGCAATGGAGGAGGGCGGATTGCATTTTGAAGAGCCCAGCCACACCTTGCGAATGTTGTGTCTATTTGCCTTGCGCAGTGGGAGATTGCGTTCGGCCATAAAAAGCTGCCAATGGCAACGGATCGTGGAAGGACAACCGGGGGCGGAATTGCTCGAAAAAATCCTTGCCTCAACGGTTGATACGACGCGACCGGGGACTTTAAGTATGTTTTTATCCAGCCTCGACGAGGCCGAGGAAGCTTACATGGCGCATCTGGTCGGTGAACGGCTCCCTGATCCTTTGGACGAGACCGCCATTCATTTTTGGCAGGATTTTTGCAGCAATCAGATTGCGCTCCAGCTCAAACGCACCCAGCATTCCCTGCTTGCCGCCGTGGCTGCAGGCGAGGATGTCCAGGTCTGGGAAAAACAACGCAAAGAAATCCTTGACCTCAAAAATGTCCTCACCGATGTTCCGCAGCCGTCGGAATCGTCCGAGGATCCTTTTTAATGACAAAAAAGATTGTTTGTAACTTATCCAGAGCTGGTTATGCCGAATTTAAAAAAGAAGACCCCGTCCTCTAAAAAAGCCGCGAAAAATTTAAAATCCAGCCCCATCGACTCGCCCTTTCATCCTTCCGACGCAATCATTGCGCCAGAAAATGCCCCCATTGATGAATTGGTGGCTTCCGTCATGTCGAAGGATAAGTCTAAAACAGCTTCCAAAGATCTGTTGATTACCTCCCTCGAAGCTGAGTTAACTGGTCAGACAGCCGACCAAATATCAGCGCCCCCCGTCGCGGTCGCCAATGACGCACCTTTTATTCCCGCTATTGCAGTCGCCAAAACAGCCTCACAATCAACCGTTAAAAAAGCCCGGCCAGCCAAGGCAACAAAAATCGCCAAAGCATCCAGCACAGCGACTAAAATTCCCGCCAAAACCGCCTCCAAGTCTGCCATTGCCGAAAAATCCGTTCCCAATCCCATTTTCAAACCCGCTGCCGCCTCAGTTCCCGGCAGCGTCGAACACAACGCCGAGATCCAGGAAAAAATCCGCGAATTAATCAAGCTCGCCAAGGAACAAGGCTACCTTACTTACGACGATCTTAACGATTCCCTCCCCGAATCGATGAACGATCCGGATGAGATGGAAATCGTTCTTTCCCGTCTCCGCATTCTCGAAATCGACCTCATCGACGCCTCCGAAGTGGATCGGTATAAAGACGGTAAAAAAGACAGCGACGACGATAAAGACGACAAGGACGAAAAAGACGATAAGGACGACCACAATTCTGAGGACGAAAAAGCCGATAATCGCCTTGATATCCTTGATGATCCGGTGCGCATGTATCTCAAGCAAATGGGAGCCGTTCCCCTGCTCACTCGCGAACAGGAAGTCGAAATCTCGAAACGTATCGAAGATGCCGAAACCATGGTGCAAAAACACATCAATCGCTTCGGATTCACCGCCCGCGCTCACAGCGATCTCGCTCAAAAACTTCTCGAAGGGCGCGAACGTTTTGACCGCGTAATTCTCGATAAAAAAATCGAAAGCCGCGAACGTTACATGAAGTTTCTCCCCAAACTTCTTAACCAGGTCGAAACCCTCGCCCTCGAAGTCTCCGTCCTCTATAAAAAATATGGGCGCCCCGACAAACCTTCCGTCAAGGACGAAAAATCCTCTTTTTGCAAAGCTCACGACTCCCTGCAAAAACTTTACCCCAAATTTTACTTCAAACAAAAAGTCACCGAAGAATTTGTCCATCAGGCCGACGAAACCGCCCGAATGCTTCACCACCTCCAAACCGAAGCCGCCAAACAGGACTCCACCCCCGACGACGACGCCGTGGGACGCACCGATTATCAAGCCAAACTCCGCGATTTAGAACAACGCCTCTGGCAGACTCCCGCCCAGTTCGACGCGGAATACGCGGAACTCAAAAAATGGCTCCGCAAAGCTCTCAAAGCTAAAACCGAAATGGTCGAAGCCAATCTGCGCCTCGTCATTTCCATCGCCAAAAAATACACCAACCGAGGCCTTTCCTTCCTCGACCTCATTCAGGAAGGCAACATGGGCCTGATGAAAGCCGTCGAAAAATTCGAATACCGACGCGGCTATAAATTTTCCACCTATGCCACTTGGTGGATTCGTCAGGCCATCACCCGCTCCATTGCCGATCAGGCCCGCACCATTCGCATCCCGGTGCACATGATCGAGACGATCAACAAACTCATGCGGGTGCAAAAACAGCTCGTCCAGGATTACGGACGCGAACCCAGCCCGGAGGAAGTCGCCGACGAAATTCAGCTCCCGGTCGAACGCGTTCGGGCCGTCTTAAAAATGGCCCAGCAACCCATCTCGCTCCAATCTCCCGTGGGCGATGGCGACGAGACCAGTTTCGGCGATTTTATCGAAGACAAGGGTGCCGAAAATCCGAGCGACATGACGGCAATCGTCCTCCTCAAAGAAAAAATCAAAGACGTTCTCGACACGCTCACCGAGCGTGAACGTCAGGTCCTCGAACAACGCTTCGGCCTCGTCGATGGTTACAGCCGCACCCTCGAAGAAGTGGGCCGCCAATTCAAAGTCACCCGCGAACGCATTCGCCAGATTGAAGCCAAAGCCTTGCGCAAAATGCGTCACCCCACCCGCATCCGCCAGCTCGAAGGCTTCCTCGACGCCAGCGGCTCCTAGGTTTTTGCAAAAATAAAAGTCCCTTTGCTAATACTAATGGTCCGTTACGGGATTTACCTTTTTTTGGTTCCATCTTACGGCCTGGTATTTCTTTCCTAACGCTAACTGTCAATCCCGCCCGTCCCGATCTGCCGGATACTTCACTCCCACTTGCTCGCGCCAATTGTCCAGGGCGGTCATGTTGCCCATGGTATCCGCCAGAGTCATGGCCGGTGCCTCACCCACCTCGCAGTAACGGGCGACAAGATCGATTTCGTAACCATACAAGTTGGCCGGATCCTCGGTGGAGATTTCCTCGCGCTCGGGCGAGCCAGGTTTTTCAAAAATCAAACTGGCTCCGACTCCTCCCGCAAACCAGGGTGAGGTAACCGTCAGAATGCCTTGACTGCCGTAAACTTTTACCTGGTTATTTTTCCTAACGATGAGGCCGGTGGTCAGGTTGCCCACGATGCCGCTGGGAAATTCTAGCATGGCGGAGGAAAAAAGATCGATCTGCCCGCCCGGATCGATTTTTCCCAGAGCCAGGATCCGGGTGGGATTGGCAAAAGGTTCATTCACCGCGGCACCGGCCAGGAGGCGGGTCATCGACATGCAATAACATCCCACATCGAGGATTGCGCCCCCTCCCAACTCCCGCGCAAACAGCAGCGAGGCGGGGTCGTAGGCAGTCTGAAATGAAAAATCGGCCTCGATCTGGATCACTTCGCCGACACGACCTTCGCGAATCAGTTCGACGAGGCGGGTTTTTCGCAGAGGATATGTTTCCCGGCGCGAGCCGCCTGGATGGACCACCCGGCATGGTGAGGGTGTGGGGTGGAAATATAAACGGCATCGCCCCCAGGATCGGCGAGCAATTCGGGATAACTGCCATGGGCGGTGACCGAACTGTATTTTTCCGCAAATTCCACGGCTTTGGGCTGGGTGCGACTGCCCACGGCGACGAGTCGTCCCAAAGTGGAGACTAACAGAGCCAGGGCAAAACGGTGGCGATGGAGCCGGTTCCGAGTATTCCCCAGCGGAGAGTTTTCATGGCAAACAGTTAGATGGGTGGTTGGACTAGCGCGAGAGTTTTTTCACGAGTATTTTGCTATTTCTGCCGCTGGCCTCGTATTTGGCCCGGCGCACGGGGGGCAGGCTTTCGGTGGTGGCTTCGATGAAACCCCCTTTTTGCTGGAGATAATTGAAGGCTTGGGTGGAGAGGGCGAAAATCTCGGCAAAACCGCGTTCGCGAGCCAGATTTTCCAGGAAAGCCATTAGCTTGCGTCCGTGACCGAGATTTTCCGCTCCCTTGGCGACATAAAGGCAGGCGAGTTCGGCGGTGGAGGCTTCGGGATAAGGATGAAGTGCGACGCAACCGACCAGGCGGCGATCGATTTCGAGCACCCAATAATCTTCGATGTGGGCGACGATATCGGCCCGGGTGCGGTGGATCAGTCCCTCGTTGTCAACCGATTCGCGGATGAGGTTCATGATGCCGCGGACATCTTTTTTATAAATGCGCCGGATTTGTTGGTAGTCGTTGGAAAAAACCATCGTGCCGACGCCGTCGTTGGAAAAGACCTCGGCGAGGAGAGCTTCGTTGATGTTGCCGTTAATGAGGTGGACGCGAGGAATGCCGAGACGGCAGGCGCGGGCGGCGTGGTCGAGTTTGGAGGCGATGCCGGGTGGGAGCGATGGGCGATGTTTTTTTAGGAGATCCTCGGTCTCGGGGACCGAAAGCTGGGTCTGAAAACGTCCGCCGACTTCGACTCCGCCGTGAGCCGAGATGAAGATGATTTTGGCGGCGTGCAAAGCTTCGGCGACTTCGAGGGCGATCCCGTCGGAATTTACGCGAAAAATGCGCCCCTCGCCGTCGAAGCCCAGGGGGGGGATGACGGGGACGATGCCTTCGTTAAGGAAGAGTTCGAGGCAGCGATCATCGACGCGTTCGACCCGTCCGGTGTTGCGGTTGTCGATGCCGCCGAGGATGCCCGCGGGATGAGCGATGATGGCGTTGGCGTAAGCGGCGCGCAGATCAACGTTGGTGAGGCCGAGCATGATGTCGTTGGTGAGGCCGATGGCAACACTGGTGGCGAGTAGCAGGGTGGCGTCGTCGGTGATGCCAGTGCCGTCGGTGTTGGAGACGGGGATATTTTTTTCCTGGGAAGCCATCGCAATCTGCCGGGCGGCACCGTGAACGATGACGATTTTGATGTTGAGCGACCGCAGAACGGCAATATCGAGGAGGATATTGGGAAAATTTTCCGAGGCGAGCACTTCGCCATCGAGGGCGATAACAAAGGTTTTCTCGCGAAACCGGGGGACGTATTGGAGGATGCCACGTAAATCTGAGACCTGCATAAAGTGCGAGATAACATCAAAACAGCCCGACAGGAAACTCGGAAATACAAAAATGCATCTCTCGCGGAAGAATGATTGCGTTGTATGGGCAAAAAGGGTTTATTTGCGGCGATTCGGGCGATGATGTCCCGGTGAATTCCCCATTATGCTGAAATGATTTCCATAACGATTGAGAATCTGATTAAAAAATTCGGCACAGCGACGGCTCTCAACGAGGTAAACATCAAGATCGAACCGGGCGAACTTTTTTTTCTGCTCGGTCCCAGCGGTTGCGGCAAAACGACGTTGCTGCGCAATATCGCCGGGTTTTACATTCCGGATGGAGGACGGATTTTGTTTGGCGATGAGGACGTGACTCGTCTGCCGCCTCATAAGCGCAATACAGGGATGATGTTTCAAAGCTACGCGCTCTGGCCCCATCTTACCGTGGCCAAAAATGTGGCGTTCGGGCTGGAGGAACGGCGCGTAAGCAAGGCCGAAGTGGATCGCCGGGTCTCGGAAGCTCTCTCCTCGGTCCGCATGGAACAGTATGCTGAGCGGAAAATCGGCCAGCTCTCCGGTGGCCAGCAACAACGCGTGGCTTTGGCGCGGGCGATGGTGATTCGTCCGCGCTGTCTGCTTCTGGATGAACCGCTTTCCAATCTCGATGCCAAATTGCGCCTGGAGATGCGCCTGGAAATCCGGCGGATTTGCAAGGAGTTTGGCCTCACCGCGATCTATGTCACGCACGATCAAAAAGAGGCTCTCTCGGTGTCGGATCGCATGGCCATTCTGGATTCGGGTAAAGTGGCCCAAATCGGCGCGCCGGAGGAAGTTTATCGACGCCCAGCATCGCGTTTGGTGGCCGATTTTATTGGTGAGACAAATTTTATCGAGGGGCGTCTCACGCAATTGAAGGGTCAGGACGGCACGGTGGAGACGGATCTGGGGGTGTTTGCAGGCAAGATCTCGGGTCACGCCACGCAAGGTGAGAAAGTAACTGTATCGATTCGCCCGGAAAGCTGGCGCTTTATCGATATATCCCAGACGCACAACACGGTGCGCGGCCGGGTAACGCAAACCACTTATCTGGGCGAGCTGGCCCAGTATGAATTTGCAGCGGGAGGACATTCGTTGAAAATCTTCGAACTCAATCCAAAATACGTCGCCTCGCGGGCGGAACACGATCTTTACGTCACCGCAGAACCGGACGACGTGGTAATCCTCAGTCGCTAGCCACCGATGAAAACCTGGTTTATCGCCGGTCTGTTGGCTGCCATCGTGGCAGTGCCTTTTTTGTTAAGGCCAAAAGAAAAACTAACAGCTTCCGCCGAACACACGCTGGTCATCGTGAGCCCGCATAACGAAGCGATTCGGGCAGAGTTTACCCGGGCATTTCGGAATTATTGCAAAGCCAGCTTCGGCAAAGATATCGCCATCGACTGGCGCACTCCCGGCGGCACCAGCGAGGTGGCGCGCTATCTGGAATCGGAGTATCTGGCGGCGTTTGAATTTTACTGGACGCGGAAGCTAGGCAAGCCATTTAATTTGCGGGAAAAAGGCGCGTTTGCCAATGCCCGGGTTACGATTGACGACACTCCCGGGGACGATACGCCGGAGCAGACAGTCCGCCGGGCTTTTCTAACATCGAATGTCAGTTCGGGGATCGATTTGTTTTTCGGTGGAGGAAGTTTCGATTTTGCCCAGCAGGCCTCGCGTGGAGTGTTGGTGGATGGCGGAGTCAAGGAGCGGCATCCGGAATGGTTTGGCCCCGACGGCATTCCGCAGGAGCGGGGAGGAGAATTTTTTTACGATGAAAAAGGGCGTTGGTATGGTGCCTGTCTCTCGGCCTTTGGGATTTGCTATAACGTGGATTCGCTGAAGGCACTTAAATTGGAGCCGCCCACACGTTGGAGCGATCTTGGCGATCCACGTTATAACCGTCAAATCGCCCTGGCCGATCCGACCAAAAGTGGATCGATTACCAAGGCGTTCGAAATGATCATCCAACAACAGATCCACGAAGCTGGATCGCCGGCCACGCCCGAGACCATCGCCTTGGGGTGGGAACGTGCGTTGCAATTGATCCAGCGGGTAAGCGCCAACGCACGTTACTTTACCGATTCGGCTCCAAAAGTGCCACTCGATGTCTCCTCGGGTGATGCCGCAGCGGGGATGTGCATCGATTTTTACGGAAGATTCCAAAGCGAAGCGGTGCGGCGCCCCGATGGCAGTTCCCGGCTGCTCTATGTTAGCCCGGAAAATGGCACCTCGGTCGGCAGCGATCCCATTGGCCTGCTGCGCGGAGCACCCAATCCCGAACTGGCAAAACAATTCATCGATTTCGTTCTCTCGAAAGACGGGCAAAAGCTCTGGAATTTTAATGTCGGCACTCCAGGCGGACCTCATAAATATCAACTCCGCCGTCTCCCCATCCGGCCCGATCTTTACGCCGAAAAATACCGCTCCCACCGCAGCGATCCCGAGGTAAATCCTTACGCCGAGACGAATCAATTCGATTATCAAGCCTCCTGGACGGGGTCGCTATTTCGTCAGATCGGCTTTGGGATTCGCGCCTTGTGCATCGATCCGCAAGAAGAATTGCACGCGGCCTGGGCAGCATTGATCGAGGCGGATTTCCCGCCCGAAGCTTCGCGGGTTTTCTCCGATTTATCGGCGTTGAACTATGATTACGTAAGGGGCGAAATGCGGGACATACTATCATCGCCCGATAAAATCAACGAGGTGCGTCTGGCGAAGGATTTATCGGAACATTTCCGCAGGCAATATCGCGAGACCATCCGCCTGGCCAAAGCGGGCAAGTAGAGATTCTATTTTACGAGTTTTTTTACCCGCTGGAGATAGTCGCGGCAGAAGGTTTCCCAGTTCAATACGGTGCTAAAACGGTCAAAGGCATTGCGGGCGATGCACTGGTAGTTGCTGCGATCTCCCAACAAACCAGCAATTGTGTCCGCATAATCCTCCGCACCCGCGGTCAGAGGCAGGCACCAGCCGTTCACACCATCCTTAACAATGGTTGTGATGCCTCCCGTGGCGGTGGCAACGGAGGGAAGTCCAAAGGCACACGCCTCGCAGTAGGCCATCCCATAGGCTTCGGCGCGGGAAGGCGCAAAATAGACATCGGCGGCAAGCAAAAGTTGGGTCAACTTGCTCGCTTGATCCGGATTCCCGGCGTCCACCGATCCGTGTCCGAAGAGGAAATCGTCGCCACGATACTGGGAAGGTATCTGGCAGCCCACGACATCGACCTGCACGGGGATTCCTCGTTTGCGCAGGATTCGGGCGGTTTCCACGACGATGTCGCCGCCTTTTCTCTGCCAATGTTTGCCGATAAAAAGCAGACGGGGGTTTTCCAAGGTGCGCTGCTTGATCACTGGCCAGATGATTTCTTTCGTGTTCCAACTCCCAAAGTTGGCTCCAAAAGGAATCACCGCCACACGATCAGGCGCTATTCCGTAATCTCGAATGGCCGATTGCGCCGCCCATTCCGATGGATAAATCGCCAACGCCGCGCGAGCCAGTGCTTCTTTTTCCTGGATGTGCCCTTTATCCAAATATTTTCGAGGAAGACCAGTAAAATCCCAATAATAATCTAGCAAATTGGCAAAGGTGGCATCAGCACAAAAGGTAATCGGTCTGTCGCTTTCCAAATAAGTGATTACCTCTGAACCGGGACTGAAGATGAAATCAAATGGCCGACCCTGCGCCTCTCTGCGGAAGCTTGCGGCAAACTGCCTTAGGTAAGCTTCATCACGATCACCGCGATAATATTTTCCCATGAGCCGCCAGGCGATTTTCTGCAGGAAAAGACTGCGCGAGAAATCAGCTTGAAGTGGGAAAAAACGCTCCACGGTCACACCTTGATTTTCCAAATTCGCCAGGATCGATGCGGGTCGATTCGATTGCACAGCCGGACTGGCCGCATCTTTATGGAAGAGATAGGCTATTTTCATGAAAGGTCAGCCCGACAAAAGCGGAACCGCTATTAGAGTTTGCTGGTTTGCGGAAAAAAAATCGAGTAGAAAAACGCACAAAAGCCGTCCACCGACTATCAGCGAACGGTTTTTTTGAAGACTGGAATCGGCGGTGTTTACGCTGCGTTTTTGTTCCCGACAAATGTTTTGACCATGATCTGAAAATCGAAGAGCGGGTTCCAATTTTCGAGATAAAACAAATCGCACCGGATACGCTCGTTCAGGTCGGTATCACCTCGCAGACCGCAGACCTGCGCCCAGCCAGTGATGCCGGGTTTAATGCTATGGCGTGCATTGTAATGGGGAATTTCCTCCTTAAAGTTTTGGATTAATTCGGGGCGTTCGGGACGAGGTCCCACGAGGCTCATTTCGCCGATGAGCACGTTCCAGAATTGCGGCACTTCGTCGATATTCCAGCGGCGCATAAATCCGCCGATTTTTAACCGCCGCAAATCTTCTTTTGTGCTCCAGCCAGGCTTTTGATTTACCTCGGCATCCAATCGCATGCTGCGGATTTTTATGATGTCGAAGATCGCCCCATTCCGTCCCAGGCGTTTCTGACGGTAAAATATCGGTCCCGGCGATTCACGATAAACCAGATAACCAAAGAGGGCCACTAGCGGTGCGGATAGTATCAACCCCACCGTTGCGCCCATGATATCGAGGAGACGTTTAAACAAGGCATTGCCAAATTTATCGAGCGCCAGTTGCGATACTCCAAGCACAGGAATGCCGCTCACCGTTTCCAAGTGCAGACCCGAAACGAGAATCTGGAAATAAGACGGGATGATTTTAAATTGCACCATCTCTTTTTCGCAAAGATTGGCCAGACCGACGATCTCGCCTTTTACGCTATCCACATCGGCTAAGATCACCATGTCCACCATGTGCCGATGAATCAAATCCGCCACTTCATTTACCTGCCCCAGATCGGGCACATCCTGCGGAAGTTGCGTGCCGTGCCGGCCATTGGCCGAGGAGACACACCCCACAAAATGATAGGCCGAATGCGGTGCATTGGCGAAAGAATCAACGATCCTCGCCGATTGTTCATTCCAGCCAACGAACAAAATGCGCTGCCGAAGATTTTCGACGATGCCTTTGCTAAGTATCATCCGGTGCACCAGGGCATGACTGAGAAACAACCCGGTAAAAATCAGACCCCCCGCAATAAACATAAACATCCGCGAAATCGGCGGTTGCGCGTTAAAGACTAGCATCGCGCTCATAAAACCGACCGTCCAGAAAAACGTGGCTTTGGCCAGGATGGAGGCGAGATGGCGAAAACGCAGAAGCAAATTACGTTCGTAAAACTTCATATGCCACAACACCAACAGCATGGTGAGTGTGCCAAAAGCTATGTAATTGGTGTAGGCAGAGAAACTCATTTCACCCGCGACCCCAAAAAGTTGCACGGGTGTTTTGAATCTCAGAAAGAAAGCGCCGATCAAGGCCACCAAAATGACCAACGCATCGATGACAAGGGTCAAGGCAACAAGGTGTTCCTGGATTCTGGGATCAATCCGACGCTCTTTACGTAAAGCCACTGGCCCGACCATGGGGCGGCGAAAGTATTTCTGGTCTCCCGCCAACGATGGATTGAGGAGAGTTGCAGCTTTACGCTGTAATAAATCAGTTTCCATAGTTTTCAGTAGTTAAAACTTTACTTTGACTATGTCCTGGGAGAACAATTGGCCCGAAAATCAGTTTCCGTGCCAGATTGAGTTTTATTCACTCAAAAAGACTACAAATTCTGAAAGTTGAATCAACACGGTAATTTTTAAGGTTTAAGTCACCTTTTGGCAAGGAAAAGATTGGTTAATCTTTTGTTTAATCTATGAATAGCAGGTTCACGGAATAAAATATCGCGAGTTTGAGAAGGGGCGTTCTCTCTTTTGCGAGAAAAACCTTAATTTTAAATGGCGAACTGCCTTAAAAAGTTTTTACACCGAGCTTTTTAGCGAACAAATAATCAGTTTTCTTTTTCTTGCATGGTTTTTTTTACCATTGATCTGTTGCTTTTTATCCAGCTTTCCGAACTCGGATTGTCTTGTCAGACACTGTAAATAGTGGTGTCGTGATGCCCCATGAAACTCATCTCCTGGAACGTCAATGGTCTCCGCGCCATTCTGAAAAAGAATTTTCTCGAATTTCTCACTGCACAGCAGCCCGATATTTTTTGTCTTCAGGAAGTAAAGCTCAGCGAAATACTTACCGATCTTCCTTGGGCTTCGGATTACCATTCTCACTGGAATCTCGCGGCTAAGAAAGGCTATTCCGGCACTGCCCTTCTTACCCGGCAACCCCCAATACGAGTCACTCAGGGTATCGGTTTAGCCGTTCACGACACGGAGGGACGTGTTCTCACGGCTGAATATGCCGATTTTTTTGTGGTTAACGTCTATGTGCCCAATTCCAAACGCGATCTTTCCCGGCTTAGTTATCGCGAAAAGTGGGACCGCGATTTTTTGGCCTATCTTCAAGCACTTGAGAAAGAGAAACCCGTCATCGTCTGCGGCGATTTTAATGTGGCTCACACGCCCCTCGATCTCGCCCGGCCGAAGGGCAACGAAAAAACCCACGGATTCACCCCCGAGGAACGGCTTGGATTCGATGCCTTCATCCAACACGGCCTGCTCGACACATTTCGACTTTTTGAATCCGGCAGCGGACATTACACATGGTGGAGCCAGATGAGCAATGCCCGCGCACGCAATATCGGTTGGCGGATTGATTATTTCCTGGCCTCAGCTTCCTTACGCACGCGTATTCTCAAGTCAGAAATCCTTCCCCATATCACCGGCTCCGACCATTGCCCGGTGACACTTCTAATCTCGGAAAATCCTCCTCCAATCACTTAACCACTCAATCCCCGTCTTTTTCGTTCTCCAAAAAACTGGCCGCAAGCATTTGCTCGTGCTCGGCCTCTTCCATCCCTTCCAGCACCAATTCTTCCGCCGTATTTTCATAGCCGTCGCCCATATGGTTCGGCACATGATGACCCGTGGAACCTGCAACCGAATCCGATCCCAAAACAAACAATTCGCCAACCTCTTCCTCCTCGTGAAAATGTCCTCCACTCAGCTCGCGGCGCGCTTCTTGAAGATCAAAAGCATTTACTTCCTCGGGTTTGCGTCCATCGATTTGCGCCAGTTCGACAGCCCGTTGCTGAATGTCTTCCAACGAAGTAATGCCCTGGCCATGCGAGTGATTAATGATTTTTGCCGAGATGTGGGGGTTGCTCATAATGGAAATTAAGGCCGTCCTCATCGGTAAGCAACCGAAGAAAACTCACGTTATTTCCCTCGGCATCTTGCACACATCCTGCTTTTTAGGTAAACCAGAATCATCCTCATCATGCGCAGAATCAAACTTAGCGGACGCGAAATGAGCCTCATCCGGGCCATTGGCTTTGGCATCGGTGCCACTGGCGAGGAATTGCTCGCGGTGACCAGCTACGATCCGCCCGACCTCACCGACATGCTCAACGGGATGATGAACGCCGGATTTATCATCACTGAACCTTATCTTATAGAAATCTCCGAAGAAGCTCTCACTGCCGTCAAATTCGAGGTCAATGGGGCATATAGTCACGAACTTAAAAAATCGATGGCCAAACGCTTTTAAAGCACCCTTCATCATCCCCGTCAGACTTCTGCACGGAGAAACCCATTCCCAGACACTTCGTGGTGGACGCCGTCTTTTTTAAAAAATGACTACGCAGCCTCCACAGTAGCCGACGCAAGGCAATGGCGAGCGGTTTGCAAGGTCGGAAGCGTTCCCGGTAAAAACGCCGCCGCGCACCCGCTCGCCAAAAAACCTTGGTTGCAAAAAATTCTTTTTTTGTTTTGACAAGATCGTATTTTCAGTATTTATTGAAAGTATGAAAGTTAAACAACCAACCGATTACTAACATCATGAACCACATCACCATTACTTATTCCGCTTATCTCTGCCTCACTCTCGCCATGACCATCTGGGTCGCCCGCACACTCCATAAAAACGGGCGCATCTTCCTCGTCGATAGCTTTTCCGGCAACGAACCGCTGGCCGATTCGGTCAATCACCTCCTTGTGGTCGGCTTTTATCTCGTAAACATCGGCTACATCTCACTTGCCCTCAAAATCAGCACTGTGGTTGAAAATACCCGCGAAGTCTTCGAAGCGGTCAGCAACAAAGTCGGCATCGTTCTCCTCGTCCTGGGCGCCATGCATTTCCTCAATCTCTATCTCTTCACCAAGATGCGCAAACGGGCTCTGCTGCACAACGCTCCCCCACCTGTCCCGCCGCAAGCCATCCTCACTCCTAACAACCTCTAACCCACCCACACTCCATGCAAACTCGTAAAATCGTCATCGCCGGTGGCAACGGTTACCTCGGTCGTCTCGTCAGTCGTCATTTCCTCGATAAAGGCGATCAGGTCACGGTTCTCACCCGGCAAACTGCCGACACCGACAGCCATCCCAGCCAGATCCACTGGGACGGTCTCACCCTCGGCTCCTGGGCGTTGACCCTGGAAAAAGCCGACGTCCTCATTAATCTCGCCGGTCGCAGCGTCAATTGTCGTTACACCGGTGGCAATCGCCGGGCCATCTACGACTCGCGACTCCAATCGACTGCCATCCTGGGGGAAGCCATCGCCGCCTGCGTGCATCCGCCCAAAGTCTGGCTGCAAAGCAGCTCGGCCACCATTTATCGCCATGCCGAAGATCGCGAAATGGACGAAGCCACCGGCGAAATCGGCACCGGCTTCTCCGTTGATGTCTGCCAAAAATGGGAGGCCACTCTTGCAGCGGCCAAGACTCCCCTCACCCGTAAAGTCGCCCTTCGCAGCGCCATGGTCATGGGACCAGGTAACGACGGCGTCTTTGGTGCCTTCCATCGTCTTGCCCGGCTCAAATTGGGAGGCACTCTCGGCCATGGGCACCAGTTTGTTTCGTGGGTGCATTACCTCGATTTTCTCCGCGCCTTGGATTGGATTAGCGAATTTTCCTCCCTCACCGGTGCCGTCAACCTCGCCGCTCCCAACCCTTTGCCCAACCGCGATTTCATGCGTGTTTTGCGGCAGGGTAAACGCGGCCTCCCTTCCCACCGCTGGATGCTGGAAATCGGGGCCTTTTTTCTGCGCACTGAAACCGAGCTTCTTCTGAAAAGTCGCAGAGTCATCCCCGTCAAACTCCTTCAAAGCGGTTTCGTCTTCCTTCATCCCCACTGGGAAACAGCCGCGCGAGATCTCCTCGGACTCCCACTGCACCCCTTACTCCAAGACCGGTTCGACGCCCTGCATGCGCCGCTCCGCCTAGGCTAAATTTATGAAAAAACATCTCCTCTTTGCTTTTCTGTTTGGCGTGCCGGTTTCTGTATATGCACTTTTCCTCTCTTTCGCTGCATTCGCCTATGGATCGAGCCAATGGAGAGTCGGTATATGGCTGTATCCGTTGGGGCTGGGAGGCATCTGGGCGGTCTTTACCGGAATGCGCAATCTCCTCCGCCTCGACACCGCCCACCTCCACCTCCGCTGGCACGACTGGATCGGAGGCACCTTCGGGTTTCTCGCCAGTTCTCTACTTTCATACGGTATCCTCCATAATTGGATTTCCAATCGCTTCCACACCCGCTGGACCTTTGACTATCTCATGCAATATCCCATCTTCCTTTCCGCCCTCGCCAGCGCCATCTGCTTCTGCATCGTCGCCTTTCGTTTTTTTAAGCACCGCAAAAAACCCCAATGCAAAAACTAACCATCCTCTACGACGCTGAATGCGCCCTCTGTCAGCAATGTCGCATTTTTCTTGGCCGGGAACCCGCCTATCTCCCCCTCGAATTCGTCCCCCTCCAATCCCCCGATCTCGCCACCCGCTTCCCAGGCATCGACTCCCTCCATCCCGACCGCGAAATCATCGTCATCGCCGACACCGGCGAAATCTGGCAGGGCGGCCCCGCCTGGATCACCTGCCTTTACGCCCTGCGCAACTACCGCGAATGGAGCTATCGTCTCGCCACCCCCACTCTTCTCCCCATCGCCAAACGCCTCGTCGCCGCAATCTCGCGCAACCGCCATTTTCTCTCCAGCTTTTTTTCTCAACCGCACACCATCCCGCCCCCCGATTGCCACGACCAAAGCTGCTCCACCCGCTCGCAGCCTTAAAAAATAGTCCGCCAGCTCCCGCGCGAGAGCCTTGTCAGACCGCAACCCGCCCCCTACTCTGCGGGCAGTCATGTCCACCATCGCCTCCTCCATTCGCGCCGAAGTCCTCATCGAGGCACTCCCTTATATCCAAAAATTTCGCGGCCAGACTTTCGTCATCAAATATGGCGGCAGCGCCATGGAGGACGAACACCTCGTCGAACGCCTCCTGCGCGACGTCGTCTTCCTCGAAGCTGTCGGCATCAACCCCGTCCTCGTCCATGGCGGCGGCAAATCCATTAGCCAGAAAATGCGCGACGCCGGACTTCCCGCCCGCTTTGTCAATGGACTCCGCATAACCGATTCCGCCACCATCGGACTCGTCGAAGAAGTTCTTGATCGCGAAATCAATCCGGGCCTCGTCCGCACAATCAACGAATTTGGCGGACGCGCCGTCGGTTTTTCAGGTCGCGACGTCTGCCTCGCCGAAAAACTTCCTCCCCAACTCGATGCCGCCAATGGCGAAACCGTCGATCTGGGCTACGTCGGCACCGTCACCTCCCTGCAACTCGAAACCGTTCGCGCCATCATCGCCGATGAAAAAGTGCCCGTCATTTCCCCCATCGCCCGCAACGCCGAGGGGCACACCCTTAACGTTAACGCCGACATCGCCGCCGGCTCCATCGCCGCCGCCCTCGGTGCATCCAAAATGATCTATCTCAGCGACGTGCCCGGCATCATGCGCGATGTCAAAAATCGCGACTCGCTCATTCCCAGTGTTAACAGCGCCTCCGTGCAACAACTCATCGACCACGACGTCATCGTCGGAGGCATGATCCCCAAAGTCGAATCCGCCCTGCGCGCCCTCGCCGCCGGGGTGGGCAAAGTGCATTTCATCGACGGACGCATCCCCCACGCCCTGCTCCTGGAAATCTGCACCAACAGCGGCATCGGCACCGAAGTTCTGCCCTAAAACCAAACACTCCCACCCTGCCAGTTTTAAAAACGCCGATTTACACCGGCAACCATTTCAGCTTATCCTAGTCAATCATGGCACTCTCCCCATTGCAACGGCAACTCCAACGCGTCGGCCCGGTCGATCTGGTGGGAATCGAAGAACGCGTCGCCAAATTCACCACGCGCAGTCTCAAGAAAAACGCCAAAGTCTGGGGTCTAAAAACAGCTGTTTCAATGGTCGATCTGACCACTCTCGAAGGCAAAGACACCGCCGGAAAAGTGATTTCTCTCTGCCAAAAAGCGCTCTCGCCCTCCGCTGACCGCGCCGTGCCCAGTGCCGCCGCCGTCTGCGTTTATCCCACCATGGTGCGTCACGCCCGCAAAGCTCTTGGCGCCCAAAATCACGTCCGCATCGCCTCCGTGGCCACCGCTTTTCCCTCTGGACAAAGCCCGCTTCGCCTTCGCCTCGAAGAAGTCCGCCGCGCCGTGGGCGATGGAGCCGACGAAATCGATATGGTCATCAATCGCAGCCTCTTCCTCGCCGGCGAACATCGGGCCGTGCAGGACGAAATAGCTGCGGTGCGCGAGGCCTGCGCCGACCGCACTCTCAAAGTGATTCTCGAAGTCGGCGAACTGGAAACCTACGACCACATTCGCGTCGCCTCCTTCCTAGCCATGGAAGCCATTCGCGAGGGCGATTTCATAAAAACCAGCACCGGGAAAGTCGGTGTCAACGCCACCCTTGCCAACACCCAGGTGATGCTCGAAGCCATCCGCGATCATTACCTCGACACCAGCATCGCCATCGGCATGAAACCTGCCGGTGGCATTCGCACCGCCAAACAATCCCTCACTTTCCTAGTCGCGGTCAAGGAAACCCTCGGCGATGCCTGGCTCACCCCCGCCCGCTATCGTTTCGGGGCGAGCGCCTTGCTCAACGACCTCGTGCGACAACTCGAAAAAGAACGCACCGGCGCCTACCAGGCTCCCTGGTATTTTTCCGAAGCCGCCACCTCCTACTAACCTTACCAGCATGAAAGCCAAAGAACGCCGCTCTTCCGTCTCCCGAAGTATCCAGAAAAAACCCGAACTCATCTTCGGCGACCTCTGGGAATATGATCCCGCACCGGAAACCGCCGATCCCAGACTTAAAAGCGACTACCTCCTATTCATCAACGGCAAATTCGTCGCCCCGCAAGCCGGTAAATCCTTTCCCAGCATCAACCCGGCCACCGAAAAAAAGATCGCCAACATCGCCCTCGCCGAAAAAGAGGATGTCGATGCCGCTTATCGCGCCGCGCAACGCGCCTACGATAAAGTCTGGAGCAAATTACCTGGGCGCGAACGTGGCAAATATCTCTTTCGCATCGCCCGCCTGCTCCAGGAGCGCGCACGTGAATTTGCCGTCGCCGAGAGCATCGACGGCGGCAAACCGATCAAGGAATCGCGAGACTTCGACGTGCCCATGGCTGCCGCCCATTTTTTCTATCATGCCGGTTGGGCCGATAAACTGGCCTACGCCATCCCCGGCGGAAAACACGAGCCGCTCGGCGTCGTCGGCCAGATCATCCCCTGGAATTTTCCCCTCCTCATGCTGGCCTGGAAACTCGGCCCCGCCCTCGCCGCTGGTAACACCGTCGTGCTCAAGCCCGCCGAGACCACGTCCATCACCGCGCTTAAACTGGCCGAAATCCTCCAGGAAGCCGATCTCCCGCCGGGCGTCGTCAATTTTGTCACCGGCCCCGGCAGCACCGGCACCGCCCTCGTCAATCATCCTCTCGCAGCCAAAATCGCTTTCACCGGTTCCACCGTTGTCGGCAAACGCATCATCCAGGAACTGGCTGGCACGGGCAGACGTCTCACCATGGAACTCGGCGGCAAAGCGGCCAACATCGTTTTCGAGGACGCCCCCATCGACCAAGCCGTCGAAGGCGTCATCAACGGCATCTTTTTTAATCAGGGCCACGTCTGCTGCGCGGGGAGTCGTTTGTTAGTGCAGGAATCCATTGCCGACAGTTTTCTGGCAAAATTACGTCGCCGCATCGAAGTGCTGCGCGTTGGCGATCCGCTCGATAAAAACACCGACATCGGCGCGATCAATTCCAAGGCGCAACTCGCTCGCATCGAATCCCTCGTGAACGAAGGCGTTCGGGAAGGAGCCGACATCTATCAACCCACCTGCTCACTGCCCACCCAGGGCTACTTTTACAAGCCCACTTTGCTCAGCAACGTCACCCAAAGCCATCGCGTGGCCCGGGAGGAAATTTTCGGCCCCGTGCTAACCATTCTAACATTCCGCACACCTGAGGAAGCCATCGAAAAAGCCAACAACACCGCTTACGGACTTTCCGCCGGTGTCTGGACCGACAAAGGTTCGCGCATCTTAAAAATGGCCGCCTCCCTCCAGGCCGGCGTCGTCTGGGCCAACACCTTCAACCAATTCGATCCCACCTCCCCTTTCGGCGGCTACAAAGAATCCGGTTACGGACGCGAAGGCGGTCGTCAGGGTCTGCTCGATTACGTAAAAGTCCCGGATTGAAAAAAACTAACCACGAATGGACACAAATCGACACGAATTGGAATGCGCAGTGGAGCCGCCCTTGCTATATGGTCCGTTAGTCTATGATGTCGTTGGGTGCGCATTTGAGGTTTTGGGTGAAATCGGACACGGATTGAATGAAAAAACATACGAAAACTCCATGGTCGTCGAATTTGGATTACGCGGTCTGAATTACGACCAGCAAAAGGAATTCGACGTCCTTTACAAAGGCGTTAAGGTCTCAAAATTCATTCCCGATTTATTAGTGGATAACATCCTGATCGTGGACCTAAAAGTAATCGAAAAAATCAGCGATCACGAAAAGGGCCAGATGTTAAACTACCTTCGCATCTGTAAATTGAAGGTCGGGGTCATTTTTAATTTCCACCGTCGTAAATTGGAATGGCAACGCCTTGTTTTATGAACTTCTTAACCACGAATGGACACGAATCGAAACGAATTGGAATGGGATGCTTCTCCTGTTCGTTCCTTTCCGCCCTTTAAAAATATGTCCCTTTCTATTCCTCCATTTATTCGTGTCCATTCGTGTCCATTCGTGATTAAAATTTTATGTCTCGTCTAACAATCCCTAAAACCCCCAAAGCCTATGTCGGTGGCGCCTTTATTCGCTCCGAAAGCGGGCGCGTCTTTGCCATTAACGATGCCGGCACCGGGATATTCTTTGCCAATATTCCGCAATGCACCCGGAAAGATCTTCGCAACGCTGTCGAGGCAGCCGCCAAAGCCGGCGCCAGTTGGGCCGGAAAAACCCCTTACCTCCGCGGACAAATCCTTTATCGCCTCGGCGAAATGCTCGAAGCACGCACCGCTGAACTCGTCGCCTCGCTCGTTCGCACCGCAAAAATCAGCGATGCCGTCGCCCGCGAAGAAGTCACCCAAGCCATCGATCTCACGATTCATTTCGCAGGCTGGGCCGATAAATACGAGCAAATCCTCGGCAACTCGAATCCCGTCGCCGCACCTTTTTTTAACTTCACGCTTACCGAGGCCACCGGGGTGATTGGTGTCATCGCTCCAGATGCCCCGGCTTTGCTGGGACTTCTCGCCCAGATTTTACCGATCATTGTCAGCGGTAATTCCGTCGTCGCCCTCGCCTCCGAAATCACCCCATATCCGGCCATTGTCTTGGGCGAATTGCTGGCCACCTCCGATCTGCCAGGCGGTGTGGTGAATCTGCTGACCGGTTTTCGCAAAGAACTTCTGGAAACTTTCGCCACCCACACTCATTTGCGCGGAGTCGATGCCGCCGTCGGCCAGGAGCAAGCCACCCTCCTCGAAACCGGTGGTGCCGCCAGCGTTAAACGCGTAAAAATCCGCACCCCGGATGGTGCATGGTCCAAAAACGTGGGGTTGCACGACATCCGCAGCTTTATCGAATACAAAACCGTCTGGCATCCGGTAGGCTCCTGAAACACGTCTGGCGCAGGTTGGCCCGAAAAGGAAAAGGGAATCTTGCGGTTGCCGCTTGTTTTTTGATCGGGAACGAGGGAACTTCCCGCCTTTCTTATCACTCATGGATCGGTTTTGGTTGTTTGCTTCTACATTTTGCTTTCTGGCCAGCTTTTGCTACACGGTTTTTGCCGTTCGCACGGGTAAACCCCTGCATTCGACCCTTAATTTCATCGCGGTGGCAGCCGGTTTTGTTCTGCAAACCGTTTTCCTTTATCTGCGCGGTGAACAGATCGGTCGTTGCCCGCTGACGAATTTATTCGAGGTTTTTATCTTTGTAAGCTGGTCGATGACCCTGATTTATCTGATTATCGGCCCGGCCTATCGCTTGTCGCTTCTTGGTGCGTTCACTTCGCCGGTGATGTTTCTCATCCAGACGCTGGCTCTCACGCTGCCCATCGATACGCCGCAAACGTTTACCGAGGGACCCAATGGCTGGCTGGAGTTGCATGCTTCTTTATCGATCGTTGCCTACGGCTCCTTCCTCATGGCCGGGGTGGCCGGGCTGATGTATCTGGTGCAGGATCGGCAGTTGAAAAGGCGCACCCTCAAAACGCTTTTTTATCGGTTGCCCCCGATTCATCATCTCACGGAGGCAAATCGACGGCTGATTCTTCTCGGTTTTATCCTCCTCACGCTGGGGACAGTGTCGGGTTATTTTGTGGGACGCCCGACTGATGCCTACAAGGTGGGTTGGTCTGTCGTGGTATGGTTGCTTTATGGATTGATCCTTTGGGGCAGAAAAGGGAAATCGCTCATTCCACATTCCATGGCGCGGGCTTCGGTGGCGGCTTTCCTTTTCGTTCTTGGTTCGCTCTGGGGAATTACCTGGCTCTCGGGAGGAGGCAAATTGTGAAGATTGCCTGCATCGGGGTTAGTCATCAGACCGCCAGTGTGGAATCGCGGGAGCGGTTTGCGATCGATGCGCACCAGACGACGGCGGCGTTACGGGAGGCTCTAAAAGTGCCATCCGTCTGCGAAGTGGTGGCTCTCTCCACTTGCAACCGGGTGGAATGGTATGTGGTGTCGTCCGATTTGGGTTTCGATCCCCGCGAAGTGATGCAAACGCGATCCCCGATCTCGGAGCTCGATCTGGAGCACGTCTATCAGCACGATTTCGAGGAGACGGTGCGTCATTTATTCCGGGTGGTGAGCGGCCTGGACTCGATGGTTCTGGGCGAGACAGAAATTCTCGGGCAGGTAAAAAAAGCTTATGCCATCGCGGCGGAATCGCAGACGACTTCGATCTGGTTGAACAAGCTGTTTCAAAAATCGTTTTCCGTGGCCAAACACGTGCGGAGCCAGACGGCGATCACGCGAGGGAGTGTCTCGGTGGGATCGGTGGCGGCGGATCTGGCGGAGAAAATTTTCGGCGAATTGGATCGTTGCAAAGTGATGGTGCTGGGCGCGGGCGATACCAGCGAACGCACGGCGCGCGCCCTTCTGGGCAAAGGGGTGCGCAGTCTCATCGTGTCGAATCGCAGCCACGACCGGGCGGTGGCACTGGCGGCAGAAATCGGAGGACGCGCCCTGCATTTCGATCAATGGGAGGCGGAGTTTGCCGAGTTGGATATCCTGATCAGTTCCACGGCGGCACCGCATTTTGTGGTGACTTATGCCACTTTAAAAAAGCTGATGCATCAGCGCCCGGAACGTCCACTTTTTCTCATCGATATCGCGGTGCCGCGCGATGTGGAGCCGAGCGTGAATGAGCTGGAGGGAGTGTATCTCTACGACATCGATTCGCTGGAATCCATCGCCCGCGAATCGCTCGATGCAAGACGACAGGAAATGGAGGTCTGCCAGCGTCTGATCGATGAGCATGTCGCCGATTTCATCAAATGGGCAGATCAACGCGGTTGGAATCGGATGTCCGCTTCGGGTCGTCCGGAATCGGCTCCGAGAACCATTATTTCGCCCACTTTATGAGACCGCTGATCATTGGCACACGCACCAGTGCCCTTGCCCTGGCCCAGACGCATCTGGTGGCGGCGGCCATTCGCGAGGCCTTCCCCGAGCTGACGATTGAACTGCGGGAAATCGAGACCGTGGGCGATAAACGTCTCGATCTAAGCCTGGGTGAAGCGACTGGCAAGTTGGATAAAGGGTTGTTCACCAAGGAGTTGGAGGAAGCGTTGTTGGATGGGCGCATCGATGTGGCGGTGCATAGTTTGAAGGATCTGCCCACGATTTTACCAGTGGGTTTGCGCCTGGTGGCCGTGTTGCCGAGGGCCAGGGTGGATGATTGTCTGATCTCGAAAACGCCGGGAGGATTTGCCGCCCTGCCACTTGGAGCAGCGGTGGCGACGAGTAGCGTGCGGCGTCATTTACAGCTTCGCGCGGCGCGGTCCGACCTGGAAATGCGCGAGATTCGGGGTAACGTTGGCACCCGTCTGCGCAAACTCGTGCTCAATCCCGAGTGGAGCGCCACCGTGCTGGCCGCCGCCGGTCTGGAACGTCTCGGGTTGATAAAAAACGACATGATCGATGTGGAAGGCACTCCTTTATTTGTGAGCAATCTTACCCCGGAAGTGACTCTGCCCGCCGTGGGCCAGGGCGCGATTGGCATCGAAACGCGGGAAAATGACGGCGAACATGCCATCGTCTGGCAGACGATCAATCATTTTCCCACCTGGGAAAGTGTCTCTCTCGAACGCGCGTTGCTTCGTGGTTTGGGCGGGGGATGTCAGACGCCGCTCGGAGTGCGTTCCTGGCTGGAAAATGCGGAGTGGCACCTGGAAGCAGTGCTTTTTCGGAACGGACGCCGCATTGTGGCGCGGGGAAATGCTGTTAATGTCTTGGTGAAAGAACTTTTGGAAACATGAACGATTCCCTGCAAACCTGGCTGGCTTTGGGTGTGGTCTTTTTGACCGCCTCGATTTTCGTGCGCCGTTGGTGGGTGCAGCGCGGTAAAAAAGGCTGCGGCGGTGGCTGCGGCTGTCCGAAGAAACCGATCTGATCTAAAAGTAAAGGCGTGAATTCCCGCCAGAACTCTTTATTACTGAGGAGGACGCACTTGGATCACTGGAACGGGGAAACGCAGTTTCAGATTGCCATTGATGAGAATTTCCACCGTGTGCGCACCGTATTCGGTAAATTGCAGGCCACCAAAAAAATGGACGTTGGTGGCGTGGACTTCGAGGCTTTTCAATTCAAATTCAACGGTGGCTTCGCCGATGATTTTTTGGTCGTCCGGAGCAAGAATACGCGAGGTTTGCGTAAATCTACCCAAACCACTTACCCAGCGAGTCCAGAGGCAAAGTTTAAAAATGCCGAAAGGAATTTGCGGTGCGGGGATGACGTTGACGACACCGACGAGAGTGTTGATGCCGTTGTTTTCCTGGCGCACATCTTCACAGAGAAGCGTGGCCTGGATATCGGGAATGACGAATTGCGGGGTAATGTTCATGGAAATCAGGAGTTAAGGTTGGAAAAAAATAATATAAGGACGAGGCCAAGGACGATGCGGTAGATTCCGAAACCGATAAAAGTATGACTTTGCACGAATTTCAAGAGCCATTTGACCGTGATGAACGAGACGATTGACGCGACGATAAAGGCGATCCCGAGGTGAAACCAGTTTTCATCGGTCCCGGCACGCAATTCTTTCATGGCGGTGTAAGCACCGGCCGAAAGCAAAGTGGGTATTCCCACCAAAAACGAAAACTCCGTGGCGGCCACCCGCGAGGTGCCCAGGAGGAGCGCGATAAGGATCGTGCTGCCGGAACGCGAGGCACCAGGGAATAAAATGGCCAGAAGCTGGGCGCCAGCCAGGATGATGGCAACCGTCCAGGTGATTTCTGAAATAACCGGACGCCCGACGAGGCGTTTTTCCACCAGGATAAAGAGAATGCCGCCAATGATGAGGGCCAGGGCCACCGGAAAAACCGTCTCGGGGAGTTCCAAGCCCAATTTTTTCAAAATCAAACCGCCCACCGCCGTCAGGACGAAGCAAACGCTGATTTTGGCTAAAAATTCGCGGCTGGCCGGTTCGCGAAATTTGCTGAGCATCTTCAGCCGTTCTTTAAACAAAGGGAGCACGGCGAGAACTGCCCCCGATTGAATGAGGACATTGAAGAGTTCGCTTTGCTCTTTGAGAAAATGACCGGCAATGAGCAAATGCCCCGTCGATGAGATCGGGAGAAACTCGGTAATGCCCTCAATGATCCCAAGGATGATGACGACGATCCAGTCAGGTAACATGGAATGAGCTGGCTGGTTGAGAAAAAGCCTCGATTAACAAACCGTTGGTTCGTTAATTAGATGGCGTTTTCGCCGCGCTCTTCGGTGCGAATCCGGATGGCATCTTCAATCGGCAGAATAAAGACTTTGCCGTCACCAATTTTCCCAGTGCGGGCGGCATCGACGATTGCTTTGACCGCTTTGGGCACGTTTTCATCGATCAGAACGATCTCAAATTTGACCTTGGGAAGAAAATCCACCGTGTATTCGCTTCCGCGATAAATTTCGGTGTGACCTTTCTGGCGTCCGAAGCCTTTGACTTCGCTCACTGTCATCCCTTCAACACCGATTTCGGTGAGGGCTTCTTTTACATCTTCCAATTTGAAAGGCTTGATAATGGCTTCAATTTTTTTCATAGCTTGTTCTTTTGACAGTT
>JBBRFA010000014.1:0-41022 GCA_038225185.1 Chthoniobacterales bacterium | reverse complement strand
AGACCCTAAGCCGTTTGCAAGGCTTCGGGGTAATGTTTGACCGCGGGATAGAACTAGAACGAAATCAATTGTTAAAGCATCTGTTAAAACGAAGCAGCATCTTCGTTTTTACTCGAATCTTTGCACGCACCACGACACACTCCCTGCCATGCAATCGCGCTGGTTTATCGCCATATTCGTAGTTGTCCTGGTCTGGGCAGGCACGGAGTTTCGCGCCTGGAGCCCGGCACCTTACTGGCCCGATGCCGGAGGTTACACCTCGCATGTGGCCGAAAATCGTTGGGTGGCCCATCCACCGGGTTATCCTTTTTTCGTGAGCTTGGGACACGGTTTTCGTGTCTTGGGCTTCGAACCTTATCGCTCCGTGCAACTGGCCAGTGCCGTGCTGGTGCTGGCAGGTGTGTGGCTAAGTTTTCTGCTCGCCCGACCCTGGTGCGGAACGAATCGGGCGGCGTTGCTTGCCGTGGGACTGGCTTTTTCGTGGATCACTTTATTGATTGCACAGACTGGCACCTCACATGACGGCGATTTATTTACGGTGGCTTTGCTATTGGTCGCCGTCCTGCGTTTCGAGGGAATTGTGCCAAACAAACCGCTCTTTCCCCACGCCAACGCGGTTTTGTTAGGAGTGGCGCTGGTGCTTTGTGCGGGCTTCCGATTTACCACTTTGCTGATGATGGGGCCGCTGCTGGTCTGGGTGGCCTGGCGAAATAAAACGCGCCTGGCATTCTGGCTGACGAGTCTCCTGGCGGGTGCGGCGGTCGTTGGCCTGCAACTTTGGGTAATCGGTGAATACGGCGGATATGCCGCATTTTCCGCCGCCTCGCAATCGCAGCATGGGACGGCGATTTACAGCAGTATTTTGTTGGTCGGGATGACGGAGACCTCACTTTTCAATCTCTTTCGCACGTTTCTCTGGCTGGGCCTGGGTGGCTTGCCTTTTTTCGTGGCCCTCATCGCAGGAGGCCGCAGCGTAGGCAAGGCGGAGATGGCGCCCTTGCTTTACGGGTTGCTCGGTTTTGGCGGTATCGCGGCGGGAGCGGGTTTGTATCTTTGCACGCACCCAGGTTATGTCGCTGGCGCGTTGCCCGGTCTGCTGCTGGCGGCTTCAGTGGTCTGGGGGCATGGACAAAGGCAAAAATGGTTGATTCCATCCGGGATCGTCGCTGGCTGGCTGGTGTTTCTAACCGTTCAACCTTTTGCGGTTCCGCTGGGCAAAGTCAAAGCGGTTCTCAACGGTGTCTTGCTGCAATACGGAGCGGAAAGTTCGCGGCGGGCGGTATTTTTTACCACCGCGGAATGGTTGCGCGAGGGAGGGTTGCCAGGGGAGATTCCCCGGAATCGGGTGCGGGATTTGCAGGAGCAGGATAAACGGGCGCAATCGCGCTAAGGGAGTGGCGGTTACCAGGTGTAGCGCACGGTGTAGGTGACCACTTTTTCGCCATCGGGCGCTATTTTGACCGGGAAATGTATGGTGTTGGAATCGTATTTTTGGGAAGGATCGCTCGACTCGGTGATGCTCCACTGGTTCCAACGGTAGAGGGTTTCTTTGATGATGACTTCCACCGGGGTGTCCTTGCGATTGCGCACCCTGATATCGAACGACTCGGTGGCGGTGTTGCCGTTGGTGTTCAAGGTAAAATTGGTGCGTTTACGTTCGCCGACGATGTCGAAAGCGTCGCCGGTGGTGATGCGGAGGGTTTCGTTTTTTGGGGTGTGATCGATCTGGTCTTCGCCGACGAATTCGAGGGAATTATCGGCGGGATCGCGTTTGGAAATGCGGATTTTGCCTTTGGGCAGGGCGATGCCGAGATTGTTTTCCCGGGAGTTTTTGATCTCAAAAAAGACGTTTACTTTGGTGTTGGAAGATTCCGAGCCGAAGTCGTCGGAAAGATTGCGTCCGCCGTAAAAGCGAAACTGCGGCTGGCCGTTATAAAGGTAGATTTTTTTTAGCGGAATGGAATTGGCGGTGAGGAGTTCGATTTGTTTGGTCTGATTTTCGGCAACGGTGGCGGGGCGTCCGAGAGTGTAGAGATGATATTCGAAGAAGGATTTTTCGGCGAACCCCTCGTCTGTATCCATCGTGGAGGATTCGGATCTGGCGAGCATGGGAGCGGCCAGGGAGACGGGTGGTTGCACGCGATTGACGTCGCCGGCGACGAGTTTGAGGCGGGCATTTTTATAAGTGCCACCCGATTGATTGTTGATTGTGACCCAGCCGCCGAGGTCGGCTTTGGTTTCGTCGGGGCTCAGGACGAGATTATAATCGGCCACCCAACTGATGCCTTGGGTCTGGTAGGCGATTTCGACGAGCTGCGTGCCGGGTTTGGTGGTGGCGACTTTCCAGACGAGGGAAGGTCGGGTGATGAGTCCTTCCGGGAGGGGGCCAAACTGGATATCGACGATGTTTTGCGGGCGTTGGATCATGGCCAGGCCGCCGCTCCCCCGGGTGCCTTGGTCGAGCACAATCTGGCTGGCGTCGAAGCTTTGCAATTTACCGCTGTAGGTGGTGCCGCCGATGGTTTTAACGGTGATGTCGCGGTCGATGTATTTTTCGAGGAGTTTCTCGGCGGAAACGAGGTCGTATTCGTAGTTTTGCTCCAAAACTTTTGCGGCGGGATCGGTGTGGGAAAGAAAATGAACGCTGGTGGGATCGATGAGTTTGGCGACATCGGCAAAGCGCAGGGTGCCCCCTTGAATGTCGAGGGAACGCGTCTCGCGCACGACGCCGAAGTTTTGATTGTAAACGGTAAGAGCAACGCCGGGTGCGGGTTCGGCGGCGTTGATTGAAGCCAGGGAGAGAAGGCCGAGGGCTGGGAGGATAAAAGTTTTCATAACGAAAGAACGAACAAAAAACCCATTTTATTAGGCAGAGCACTTAAAAAAACAAGAACAACCCGGTGACAACAGCCAGCAGCGTTATCTGTAAATAAGGTGATCCCGTTTTTTCAACTCACAAATTCCAGATCGACCGGGGCCGGAATCAGGCCTGCCTCGCTGGCGGCAGTAAGAAAAGTGGTGATCGCTTTTCGGCCGATCACCCCATAATCGCGGGTGTAATCGTTCACATACATCCCGATAAAACGATCCGCCATCTCCAAGTCCAGCCCGCGGGCAAGGGGCATGGAATGTTTCACCCCGTCGAGACGATGCGCCAGCCCGTATTCGATGCTTTCTTTGAGCACGATGGACAGTTCGCGACGAATTTCGGGTTCGATATCCTTACGAATCACGTTACCGCCCAAAGGAAGTGGAAGCAGGGTCTGACGTTTCCACCATTCGCCTAGGTCGCGGATCAGTTCAAACCCATCCCGGGCGTATGTGAGTTGCCCTTCGTGAATGATCAATCCCACATCGGCTTTCCCGCTTTGCACCGCTTCAAAAATCTGGTCGAACGGCACCACCACGTAATCCACTTCGCCCACGAAAAGACGCAGCGCAAGGAAGGCGCTCGTTCGGGTGCCGGGGATGGCCACGGTGCGTCCCTGCAACCACGCCCGCACCTCATCATCGGTGCGATTCGCCGGGAGATCGACGCCGGGCTTGGCGATAAGCATCGGCCCGTAGCCGTCGCCCATGCTCGCGCCGCAAGCCAGGAGGGCGTATTTGTCCAGCACATACGAATAAGCATGAATCGAGACTGCCGAAATGTGCAGTTCGCCCCGCGTCGCCCGGTCGTTCAACGTCTCGATGTCCTGCAAAATATGCTCGAATTCAAAACCTCGTAGATCGATCTTTTTTTCTGCCATCGCGTAAAACATAAACGCGTCGTCCGGATCGGGGGAATGCCCGAGAGTAAAGTATTTTTCCTGCAACATTACGTAATATCTAACCCAGGATTGGCTCCGCGACAACCCCTCACCACGGTTCCACTAAAAAACTTTCCATCCGGTCGCCATCGAATTCAAAAAAACCCCGCAACCTCTCCCCAGCCAGCACGCGCCCCAGCCACAAGCAATCGTCCTGCCACATTTTTTCGTAAGGAATAGCCGTTTTCTCCACCCAGAACGGCTCCGCCTCGGGCGTGGCATGCGGCTCGCCGGCATGATCGGTCGCCACAAAAACCACGCAAAAAAGGCTGTATCCATCGGCAAATTGGAAGGATAATTCCGCAGCCATCCGCAAATCCTTCGGGGTCACCCCCACCTCCTCCTGCGTCTCTCTCACCGCACATGCCCCGGTAGATTCGCCCGGCTCGATTTTTCCTCCCGGCCCGTTCACTTTACCCGCTCCCAAGCCGCGCAATTTACGAATCAAAAGGACACGACTCCCCTCGACGATGAAACATAACGTCGCACGCTCCCGCGGAATCCATTGTTTCCAATCCATTGCGTCGCAGCCTAGGATGTTTTAAAACGAAGGAAACAAAAAAATCTGTGTCCATCCACTCCCTCTCTGGAGGAAAATAAAGCCCTCTCATTTATGAAAAAACTCATCGGCATGATCCATCTCGCCGCCCTGCCCGGCACCCCTGCCTCCACGTTATCCGTGCGCGAAATCATCCGCCAAGCCGAGGCCGAGGCCAGAATCTATCGTGACGCCGGTTTCCCGTCAGTTTTAATCGAAAACATGCACGACACACCTTATCTCGCCCGGCAGGTGGGACCCGAAATAATCGCCGCCAGCACCCTGGCTGCGCAGGCTGTGCGAGCGATTTTTGCCGGTGAAATCGGCCTCCAAATTCTCGCTGGAGCCAACGAAGCTGCCCTCGCCATCGCCCATGCGGCGGAGTTGCAATTCATTCGCGCAGAAGGCTTTACCTTTGCCCATGTCGCCGACGAAGGATGGATGAACGCCTGCGCCGGTCCCTTGCTGCGCTACCGCCGGGCCATCGGAGCCACGGAAGTCCAGATTTGGACCGATGTGAAAAAAAAGCACGCTTCCCATGCTCTCACCGCCGATGTTTCTCTCGCCGAAACCGCCGCCGCCGCCGAAACCATGGGAGCCAACGCCATCATCGTCACCGGTCGCGTCACCGGCGACGCGCCCGATCCGCAGGATTTCGATCAACTTCGCACTCATACCACCCTACCTGTGATCATAGGCTCCGGCATTTCCGCAGTCAATCTCGCACAATACTGGCCTCTGGCCGATGCCTTCATCGTCGGCTCCAGCCTCAAAACCGGGGGCCATTGGCGGGGAAATCTTGAGCCACAAGCGGTGGAGAGACTGGCCCGCATCGCCGCAGATTTTTGATGTCATGAATATGAAACTCCGCCTTCCCGGTCTTCGCAGCATTCATTGGAAGGTTTTCGTTTCTCATTTGCTCATCCTCGTTCTCCCGTGCAGTTACCTTGTCTGGACGGCGCGGGATTTGGTCGAACGCGCCTGGCTGCAATCCACCGAGGAAGGGTTGATCGATATCGCCAGCATTGTCGCCGGGGTTTATTCCAAAGCTTTGGAAACCGGCACCGCTGACCAATTTTTCATTCGCCTCGCCCTCGGCACCGTGATCGATGGATTGCGCGAAAGCGGTTCCTACAAAGACATCGCCTTTGGCAAGGATCGCCCCTTCGATCTCGAACTCATCCTCTGCGACAAAGACGGAAAAATCATCTACGACACACTCGGTCGCACCGGCCTGGCAAACACTGCCGATGTCAGAAAAGCACTGGCCGGGAGCTACGGTTCACGCTGGGAGGCATCGGAAGGGTCCGTGAAACTTTATTCCACCGTGCCCGTGCGTGTGCAGGATGAAATCGTAGGCACGGTGAGCGCCGTCAAACCCACCCGTCGAATCGTTATTTTTATTCGAAGCACGTTTTTTAAATTTGCCCTGCCTGCCACCCTTGCCTTTAGCCTCGCCGCCTTGCTGGCTTACCTGATCTCGGGCTACATCACCGGCATCGTGAGACAACTTGCGCGTCAGGCCGAGGCCATTGCCGCCGGTGAGACCAACCTCAAACTGGAGACCTGGTCTCGCAGCGAGCTGGGAATGCTGGCCCGCGCCCTCGAAAAAATGCGCGCACGGCTCGAAGGCAAGGCGTATGTGGAGGATATGGTCACCAATCTTTCGCATGAATTAAAAACGCCGCTTGCCGCCATCCGTGGAGCCGCCGAAATCCTCGAAGATTCGCCCCAGGCCGGGGTGCGCAAGCATTTCTTGAAAAAAATACAAACCGAAGTCGCCCGGCTCGACCGGATCGTGGGCGACGTGCTTGCCCTCAGCCGGTTGGAAAGTCACCGTCCATCGCCCACTCCGCTGGACCTCACCGATTCTTTACGCAACCTAACTGCCTCCTATCAATCGCGGGCGGAGGCCGCCGGGCTGGGGTTTGAAGCCACCCTTCCTGTCACCCCGCTTTTTGCCAGCATCGCCGCGCAGCAATGGGAGTTGCTCTGCAACAACCTGGTCGATAACGCGATCCGGTTTGGCAGGCCCGGAGATCGAGTCACGGTGAGCCTGGAAAAATCTGTTACCGAAATCATCCTCACAGTCCACGATACCGGGATCGGGATAGAGCCTGATTTACTACCCAAAATCTTTGATCGGTTTTTTACCACTCCCTCCGTTTCCAGCGGAGAACGCGGCACCGGCCTCGGGCTGGCCATCGTGCGTTCCATCGTCGAGGCGCATGGTGGACGCATCACCGTGCGCTCCCAACCGCAACAGGGTGCGACCTTTCACGTCGTGCTCCCCCAGGCCTCACACTAGATGTTTATGCAGCCGCTCCTCTCACTTATCCTAGCCCTCTTTCTAGTTCCAAAAGACACGCCTGGGGAGATTTCCAAGTGGCGATGGGAGAAACGTCCTCTGATTATTTTTGTCGATTCCGAAAAAAATCCCGCCTATCAAAAGCAGCTTGCCCTTTTGCAAAAAGAGGCTGCCGGCCTCCAGTTGCGCGATGTCGTGGTGCTCACCTGTGCAGGTGATTACCCAGAGCTGCGAAGCAAATATCGGGTGACAAAACCGGGAGTTACCGCTCTTTTAATCGGCAAGGACGGCGGGGAAAAATGGCGCGCGGAAAAACCGTTTTCCGTGGAAGAGTTGCTACGCGTAATAGACGCCATGCCCATGGGCAGCCAGGAAGCACGATCGAGAGAGGACAGGTAAAATCCGCTACCCTAACAAAGCATCCCGCTGATGCGGCGCCAGGAAATCCACCATCGGCCCGAGGGGCACGATTCGGTTGGGGTTGATGTCGTCGTGCGTTTGATAGTAGTGCCGCTTGATGTGATCGAAATTCACCGTCTCCGCGATGCCATCCTGTTGATAGAGATCGCGTGTGTAACCGAAAAGATTAGGAAAATCGACCAGTCTCCGCAGATTGCATTTAAAATGACCGTGATACACCTCGTCGAACCGAATCAACGTCGGAAACAAACGCCAGTCTGCCTCCGTCTGGCGGTCGCCCAAAAGATAACGGCGTGTGCCTAGCAACGTTTCCAATCGATTAAAGGTATCGAAAATCCCGTGGCAGGCTTTTTCGTAAACAGCCTGGCTGGAGGCAAACCCCGCCAGATACACGCCATTGTTCACTGTTTCATAAATCAGAGTGTTTAACTCATCGATTTTGACGCGTAAATCCCCAGGATAATAGTCGGTGTCGTTCGTTGCGAAATCGGCAAACTCATTATTTAACATCCGCAAAATATCGTCATCCGAATTGCTCACGATGCGCCCGGTTTTCTTATCCCAAAGGACAGGCACCGTTACGCGCGCAGCATAATCGGGATCGGTCGCCCGATAAGCTTCGCTGAGGTAATGAAAGCCATTGACCGGATCTGTGGAGTGCCCGGCACCTTCGCGAAAAGCCCATCCGCGTTCGTCGCGAATGGGATCGACCACGGTGAGGCCGATGCAGTTTTCAAGTCCCTTGAGCCGGCGCAGAATGACGGTGCGATGCGCCCAAGGGCAGGCCAGCGAGACATAAAGATGATACCGATCTGCTTCGGGTGGGAAATCCGTGCTTCCATCGCGACGCACCCAGCTTGCAAATGCATCTTTTTGACGTTTAAATTCGCCGTTACCGGATTGTTCCTGCGGAAATTGTGCCATGTGAAAAAAGTAATCTTATTTGCAAATTAACCCAATTTACGAAGTTAAACACAGTGTTTTCCGTTTCCTTTGACCAGGCCTGCGGTTTGACCTCCACTCGTCAAACTAGCCTCGGCCAGGGCGATGGGGAATTCCTGTCGTTTGCGATTTAGGAAAAAATTAACCGTCTCATAGCCCGCCTCGCGAAGGAGTTGCAATGCTTCCGCATACCCGTCGCCCACGCGTTGCGGAATGTGGGCATCGGCGCCTATGACCACCGGTATTTTGCGCAGAGCCATTTCGCGCAGGATGACCGGACCGGGATTCATTTCGGGGATGGTTTTGTTAATCCCGGAGGTATTCAACTCCATCGCCACGCCAGTGGCCGCAATCCGATCCAGAGTGTGTAAAATCGTGGGCAGAATCCGCTCCAAAATCCATTCCCGGGGAGCTTCGTTTTTTACCAGATCGGGATGCGAAATCGTATCGAACAACCCTGTTTCCGCCGCCCCGGCCAGGTGGTCGAAATATGTGCGCTGAAAATCGAGCCACGTGCCGGTGCGATAAAGGCTGCGATACTCGGGCACCTGGGGATGCACCGACCCGAGAATGTGATGAAAATGCGCCCGCTGAAGTAATTTTTCCACGTCGCGCTCCAGGCCGGGGGCATAATCGCATTCCAACCCCAGGCGAACGTCCAGCCGGCCTTCCCAGGCAGCGCGAGCCCTCTCCACCACAGCTAGATAAGTCTCAAACTCTTTCTCCTCCATTCGCACCCTCGCGGAGTAACCGCCGGGGATCGGATTGTGGCAGGTAACGATGATACCGGCGAAGTTCTTTTCCAGAGCCACCGCCGCGTATTCCTCCGGTTCACCGTGGGCATGTTTGCAGAGAGGAGTGTGTAAATGACTTTCGTAAAAGAGCGGTGCTGACATCCTGCCGGGAACGTATCAGAGTCCGCGCTGGATGCCACTCCCGGCGTCGCGCGAAGGTGTAAAAATCAACGCAGCACCAGTTTATCCGATGATCCCACCAAGGCGTAGGCACCGATGAATTTGAAGTCCGCCGGGCGGCGTCCACGATAATCCGAGATAAAATCGTTACTCCCACGAATCTCGACATGGCCAGCTTTGAATTTCCGATTGGGGCCATAGACCAACACCGCTCCCACAGGTGCTTTCCACGGATTGGACACTTTAAGTTTGGTAAAACCATGTTTTTCGACCAATTCGCGCCCTGCTTCGTGGGCATAGTTGGTTTTGGGATAGGAAGAAACAGCGCCTGCGGCAAGCAAAGCGCGTTTGACAAAGCGCCAGCAATACCCGGTGGTCTGGGGCAGCGAACGCTGGCGGGCGATTAAAGACGCGGCAACCATTTCCGGAGCGAGAATCGGTTTACCACCGATAGCATGTCCAGAAACAGGGAACCCAACTGCGATAATCAGGAAAATTGCAAAAATGACTCTCATACCTGCAATTAAGCGTAATCCATGCCGTTACTTTAAAATTCTTGAATTTCCCGCTAGAAAATAAAATACATCCAATAATTCTCTCAAAAAAGAATCATATTCGATAATTCCTCGTCGCAAAACCTTCCCTCCCCTTTAGCCACCTCTTTAAATTCCTTTTCTTTCAGAGCGCTTTTATTAATCTGGTTTCTTTTTCACCATGATACAAGACGGCCTCATTCACACTTGGGAAAATCCCGAAGTAACCTCTCTAAACAAGCTTCCTGCACGTGCCACTTTTTATCCGTTTGCTTCAGCCAGGGAAGCTCGCGGTCGGCAACGCGAGGCCTCTCCCTATTTCCTCTCGCTCGATGGACAATGGGAATTCCATCTCGCCACACATCCTCAGGCCGCTCTGGCAGCCCTGCGGCAGGGCATTCCCCAGAGTGTTGAAGAGTGGCATCCCATCCAGGTGCCCGGCAATTGGGAACTCCAAGGCCATCGCAAGCCACACTACACCAACGTCCAAATGCCCTGGCCCAATCTGCCTCCGCATGTTCCAGCCGACAACCCCACCGGCATCTATCGCCGCACGTTTAATGTCCCCGCCGATTGGTCTTCGCGCCGCACCGTCCTCCATTTTGGCGGCGCCACCAGCGTTCTCGCCGTTTATCTCAACGGCACCGCCGTGGGTCTCTCCAAGGATTCCTGTCTCCCCGCCGAATTCGACATCAGCCCATTGCTGAAAACCGACTCCGAAAACGAACTCATCGCCATCGTCATCAAATGGTCCGACGCCTCTTTTGTTGAGAACCAGGATCAATGGTGGCTTGCCGGTCTCCATCGCGAAGTCTTTCTCCTCAGCACCCCCCTGCTCACCATCGCCGACCTCGCTGTGCACCCCACTCTTTCCGCTAATTTCCGCAAAGCCACCCTCGGCGTATCCATCCATGTCGGCCTTTCCGGTATCCACGCTGCCGGCCCCATCCCTGCTGGCATCACCGCCGAAATCCAGCTTTACGATCCGGCTGGCAAAGCCGTCTTTAAAAAACCCCTCTCCGCCTCGCTTAACGTCCCCGAAAAACGCGCCGCTCATCAGACCGACCATCTCTGCATCCATTTCCACACTCCCGTTCCCAATCCCCGCCTTTGGTCGCACGAAACCCCGCACCTTTACACGCTCGTCGTCACTCTTTACACACCCCAAGGCGATTCCCACACCAGCACACGCCTCGGTTTCCGTCACCTCGAAGTGGGAAAACGCAATCTCCTCATCAACGGCCAGCGCGTCCTCATCAAAGGCGTCAACCGCCACGATCATCATCCCGACACCGGCAAAGCCGTCCCCCACGCCTCCCTGCTTCAGGACGTTACCCTGATGAAGCAATTCAACTTTAACGCCGTCCGCACCTCCCATTATCCCAACGACCCGCGCTGGCTCGATCTCTGCGACGAATACGGCCTCTACGTCATCGACGAGGCCAACGCCGAATCCCACGATTTTCACAATCATCTCTGCAAAGATCCTCGTTACGCCGCCTCCTGGCTCGACCGCGCATTGCGCATGGTCATTCGCGATAAAAATCATCCCTCCATTATTTTCTGGTCTCTCGGCAACGAATCCGGTTACGGCCCCAATCATGCCGCCGCCGCCGCCTGGATTCGTGAATACGATCCCACCCGTCCCCTCCATTACGAAGGTGCCATCTCCAAAGGTCAAAGCTACTTCACCTGGGCCTATCACAGTCTCGGCACCGATATCATCTGCCCGATGTATGAGTCCATCGCCGACCTCGCCCGCTGGAGCGATTTCGTCACCAAGCATTATCAACCCAAAGCCGATGCCTCCCTGCAAGGTGCCGCCCTCGACGCGCTCGTCCTCGCTCAACTCAACGGCTGGGGATCCGATTTACCGCGTCCCGCCTTCCCCCGGCCCTTGCTCCATCCGCTCGAACGGCCCGTTATTCTTTGCGAATATTCCCATGCCATGGGCAATTCCAACGGCTCTCTCTCCGATTATTTCCATCTCTTTAAAACCAAACCCGGCATCCAGGGCGGCTTCATCTGGGAATGGCTCGATCACGGCATCCGCCAGCACACCCCCGACGGACGCTCCTATTTCGCTTACGGTGGCGACTTCGGGGATACTCCCAACGACGCCAACTTTGTCTGCGACGGCCTCGTTTCCGCCGACCGCGTGCCTCATCCCGCTCTCTGGGAATGCAAACACCTCGCCCAACCCGTCACCGTCAGCCTCCTTTCCTTCCGCGATGGCGAAGCGCGCATTCGCGTGAGCAACGCGCACGATTTTCTCGATCTCTCCCATCTTCAAGGCCACTGGGAATTACTTATTGACGGTGTTCACCAGAAAAAAGGCACCCTGCCACGCCTTAAAACCGCTCCCGGCGACTCCGAAAAAATTCTGCTTCCACTCAAAAAAATCTCCAAGCACCAGGAAGCCCATCTCACCCTGCGCTTCACCACCGTGCGCGACACTCTTTTTGCCAAAAAAGGACACGAAATCGCTTGGGATCAGCTCGCGCTTCACCTCCCCAAATCGCCGCGCCCGCCCCGGTGTTCCAGCGTCGCCGGCCCCGTCGAAGCCACCCCCACCGAGACCGGGATCACCTTGCAAAACGGCGATATTCTCGCCACTTTCGACTCCGCCAGCGCCACCCTTAGCTCGCTCCTCGTCGCAGGCCGGGAAATCCTCGCCCGCAGTCCTCTCCTTGAAATCAACCGCGCTGCGACCGATAACGATGGCCTCAAGCTCTGGTCCGGACAAGACACCAAAGCCCTCGGCAAATGGCAGGCACTCGGTCTCATCACCCGACCTTTGCAACATCAGCCCGGTGCTTTTTCCTGGAAAAATAACCGCGACGGCTCCATCACCGTCACACTCGGGCACGCCGCTTCGGGACGGGAAAAATGGACCGACTTTTTGCATCGCCACCGTTACACCTTGCATCCCGACGGACGCCTCGTCATCGCCAACGAAGTGCGCCTCGCCGAACCCGATCTTCTCGATCTGCCCCGCATCGGTCTGCGTCTCGATCTCGTGCCCGGTTACGAACAGCTCTCCTATTACGGCCTCGGTCCCATGGAAAACTATGCCGACCGTAAATCGGGCAGCGTTCTGGGCATCCACCAGGGCACTATCGCCGATTCCTACGTCGATTACGTCATGCCCCAGGAACATGGGCACCACACCGAAGTGCGTTGGTTGGAATTGGCCGGCGGCAAAAATGCTCCTGCCATTAGGGTGGGTGGTTCTCCCACCCTGGAATTCAACGCCACGCATTTTGCCGCCGAGGATCTTTACGCCGCGAAACACACCACCGACCTCGTGCCCCGTCCCGAGACGATTCTCTATCTCGATGCGCGGCATCGCGGGTTGGGAACCGGCAGTTGCGGGCCCGACGTGTTAGAGGAATACAAAATCAAAGGGAACCGTTTTCGCTTCGAGTTCACCCTCACATTCTAACAATCCTCCCGGTGGCGCACGCGGGGATTTTCCACTTGGCCAGAGAGACAGTCGCTGCTAACTTTTTTCCGGGAAAACAGGATTGGATTTTAACACCTATCAATGGACATGCGCCGCGATTGCCGCGGTCTGCATCGGAGCGGCCAAAAGCGGCGTCTCGGGACTCGGCATGGCGGGTATTTTGCTCATGGCCGGCGTTTTTCCTCCCCGGGAATCGACCGGGGTGATTCTTCCCATGCTGCTTGCGGCAGATTTATTCGCCTGCGGCGCGTTCCGGCATCATGTCCAGTGGCGCCCGATCTGGCGGTTGCTTCCGCCGGCGCTCGCCGGGGTGATCGTGGGAACCTGGGCGATGCAAAAAATTCCCGAGAGTTCCTATCGCGCGGCAATTGGCTGGATCGTGTTGCTGATGGTTGGCTTGCAGATGTTGAAAATGATTTTTCGCGATTTTTCCCCGGCACTTTTTCAGCGCTGGCCTTTTGCCGCGTCGATGGGAGTCATTGCCGGAGTCACCACCATGATGGCCAATGCCGCCGGGCCGGTGATGGGGCTTTATCTCATCGTGATCAAACTGCCGAAACTGGAATTTGTCGCCACGAGCGCGTTTTTCTTTCTGGCGATCAATCTTTTGAAGCTACCCTTCAGTGCGGGCCAGGGGCTCATCACAGGCCCGACGCTTTTGTTTAACCTACTGTTAGTGCCAGCGATTGCCCTGGGCACCTGGTTGGGGAGAAAAATCGTCAAACGGATTTCGCAACGTTTGTTCGAGTGGCTGATTGTGGTGGGATCGGTGCTGGCGGCGTCGCGGTTGATTTTAGGGTAGCTTTTTCCACTTGCCTGCCGAGATAGGCGATCACTGCGCAAATAAATAGGTATGCCACCAAGACATAGTAGAAAAAATATGTGCCACGGAGGTTGGGGCCAAAAGCATTACCTATAATAATAATGAGGCCAATCGCGCAAAGACCATTATAAATGACATGGGCCAGGAGAGTGAACCGGCGATAACCAGCCAGTGCGGAAACAGAAGCGTTTTTATGGCTTTTGTAAGACCGGATCAAAAGCCAGGTGCCGATGATTGCTAGAATGGGAGGCGCGACAAGAAAATAGCCGTAAAGTGCCGCCAACCAGGCGGGAATGGCCAATAAACTGCCCGAGATGACAAAAAAGAGGAGATGTTTTCGTGATGTTTTCATATTGATTTAGGATTCTGATTTATAAAATAAAAGGAAAATCCAAGAAATAATGGAAGTTTATGACAATTAAAGAGGCATCATTTATTTCAAAAATCTGAGCGCCCACGGAACGACGATGCTTTGGTCGGCGCGGGCGACTTTTTCCATTACATTGTCGGCAGTCTGGAGAAAATGCAGGAGATCTTTCATCTGCGTCGTAAATGCGATGGCTTCGGTCGATTTCAAACCACCAGCTTTCGCGGCGACATTTTGCAAAACTTCGATGGCGGGGGAGATTTCCCGACGACGCCGTTCACGGGTGATAATACAAAACATCTTCCAGACTTCTTTTTCGGCCTCGAAATATTCCTTGCGTTCGCCTTTCCGAATCACACTGCGGATCAGCCCCCAACTGATCAATTCGCGGAGGTTGCCGTTGGCATTGCCGCGGCTGATTTTTAAATCCTCCATCACCTCATCGGTGGTGAGAGCTGAGGTGGCGGTGATGAGCAGGGCATGGATTTGCGCCATGGTGCGGTTGATCCCCCAGGCACTGCCGATGGCACCCCATTGGCTGACGAATTCATCGCGGGCGACAGCCAGCGCATCGGGAGAAGTGGAGGAAGGGGAGGAGCGGGGCATGATTTCGGTGTTTTCAGTATTTTCTGAAAATACCATTCTGTCCAGTGATTTTTTCGCATCCAGCCCCATTATGGCTGCGTCTTAATAATATGAGAATGACTTGCCAGCCACTGCGGGCCGCGTTTATCAATATCCCCGATGAGATCCCGTCTTTGCAAAAACCGGCCCGCGTGTTTTCATTGGCACCGGATAAAAACCGTATGAGTGCGGAGGGGGCGGATCGCGAAAAAGACGCCGCATTGCTCGCCGCGGTGGCAGGTGGCGATGAGGCGGCTTTTGCTGAATTATATGAGCGTTTTTCGGCTCCCTTGTTTTCCATGGTGCGGCAGATGACCCAGGATCCCATCGAAGCGCAGGATGCCCTTTCGGAAGGATTCATCCAAATCTGGCGTCGGGCGGCCACCTTCGATGTCACGCGCAGCTCGGCTTTTACCTGGGCGGTGATGTTGGTGCGCAATAAAACCATCGACCGGTTGCGCGTGCGGCAGCGGATGGCCAAAGTGCGCGACGCGGTCTTACGACAAATTACCCCGCAGACCGATGTCGATCTCACCTCGCAACTCGCTCCTCATTTGCGTGAGCAGGCACTTCTGGTGCGTCAAATCGTCCGCGAATTGCCCGAGGATCATCGCGCGCCGCTCGAACTGAGTTTTTTTGAAGGGCTCACCCACGAGGAAATCGCCACCCGCCTGGAAACCCCGCTGGGGACGATCAAGGCGCGGATACGTCGGGGGTTGCAAAAATTGCGTTCGGCGTGGAAGGAAAGAATATGATTGATGATAACATGTTGGAAATGGCTTCGCTTTACGTTCTGGGCGATTTGCAACCGGAGCAATCCGCCCGTTTTGAAGCGGAATACCTGGGCAGTGCCGAACTCCAGGAACTGGTGAAAAATCTTCAGGACGACTTTGCCTCGCTGGCCCTTGCCGCGCCCGTCATTCCACCGCCGCCGGGTGTAAAAGCCGTTTTGCTCGAACAATTTCGCGCCGCGCATGCGCCAGAAAAAATCGTTCGCGCCTCCTTCGTCCCCTGGGCTTTGGCCGCCGCTCTCGCCGTAGCCGCCACTTTCTTTTTCCTAAAACAACAGAGCTTGCAAAAACAAATCGTCGATCTGCAAAGCCGCGACATTCTCGCCCAAACACGGGTCGCCGTGCTGCAATCGCAGGTCGCCGCTTTCGCCGGGGGCAAAGCCATCGTGATGTGGGACGATCAAGCGCAAAAAGGCCTCGTGAAATTCGATAAATTACCCGCTCAACCCGGCAGTGATTACCAACTTTGGGTGCTCGATCCCAATCAATCCGCGCCCGTGGATGCCGGGTTGATCCCGGTAACCAACGAAAGCGCGGGCCGGGTCGATTTTCATCCGAAAAAACCAGTCAGCAAAGGTAGTAAATTTGCCATTTCAATCGAACGAAAAGGGGGCTCCCAGACTCCTTCCGATCAGATTATTTTTGTCGGCGAATAATTTTTTTCGCCAGAAAACCGAAAAGTTATCGTGGAGTCGGGCGCGGAGTTGTTAAATTTGGAATCCCGTCGATTCCACCAACGTAACGCCACATTACCCGCATGTCTCCCACCCGCCCACTGTCGCATCGCGTCGCCGTCGTCTCCTATGGCGTCGTTAGCCCGCTCGGGATCGGACGGGTCGAAAATCTCGCCTCTCTCCAGGCCGGTCGCGACTGCGTGCGCGAAGTCACCGCCTTCGATGTCTCCCAGACCCGGTGCAAAACCGCCGCCCTCGTCGATCCCGATTATCTCGCTGCCGAAGGCAAAAAAAGGCGGCGTCTCCATCCCTCGGCTCTCATGCTCATCGGCGCCATGGCCGAAGCCGTCACCGGACTCGGCGATACCCGGCCCGAACTTTTCGTCGTCGGAACCACCAGTGGCGGAATGACTTACGGCGAATATTTCTTTCGCAGTCTTCAAGGTCAGCTCATCAAAAAACACGCCCACCTTGCCTCCGCAGTCGCCAATTACACTCCGCAGAAACCCGTCCTCGACGCGCTCGAAGCCGTCGGACGCACCATGCCGGTGCAAATCCTCGCCAACGCCTGCGCCACCGGCACCAACGCCATCGGACACGCTTTTTCCCTCATCCGGGCCGGGCGTTATCAATCGATTCTTTGCGGCGGTTACGATGCCCTTAGCGAGCTGGTTTATGTCGGGTTCGACTCTCTCCAGGCTTCCACCGGAGAAAAAATCCGCCCTTTCGATGCTCATCGCACCGGTCTCGTTCTCGGCGAAGGCGCCGCGGTTCTCGCCTTGGAAAATTGGGATTCCGCCGTGCGACGGGGAGCCAGCATTCACGGCGAAATCGTCGGTTACGGCGTCTCCACCGATACCTACAACCTTACCCAGCCACATCCCTCGGGCATCGGTCCGCGCCAGGCCATGGAACGCGCCCTCGCCTCCGCCGACCTCACCCCCGGCACCATCGATTACATCAACGCCCACGGCACTGCCACCCGCTTCAACGACGCCACCGAGGGGCTCGCCATCTCGGAAATCTTTGGATCCGTCCCCGTAAGCTCGACCAAATCCATGATGGGCCATTCCCTCGGCGCGGCGGGTGCCATCGAAGCCGCCTTTTGCCTGCTGGCCCTCGAAAACGATTTTCTTCCACCCAACATCAATCTCGAAACGCCCGATCCGGCCAATTCTTTCGACTTGATCGCCAACACCGCCCGCCCGGCCCGCCTCCAGCGCGTGCTCTCCAATTCCTTCGGCTTCGGGGGCACAAACGCTGCCCTCCTGTTGCAACATGCTACCCATGAGTGACTTGTCGATTTCCGGGATTGGCCTCGTCTCCCCGCTCGGGACCGACGTGGCGGATACCTGGTGTCGCGTCCAGGCCGGGGAACGCCCTCCGATCAGCCAGCTCCGGTATGGCACTTCGACGCGCACGTTCAGTGTTCACACCGTGCCGCGCGAGTTCATCCGCACTTACGAAAGGCACCCCAGGTTGCGGCGTTCGAGCGAGATCAGCCATTTTGCCACCATCGCCGGGATGAACGCGCATCAGGACGCCGGGCTTTCCGAAAAAACCGAAAACGTGGGCGTCGTTTTTGCCATCTCCAGCGGCGGGGTGCGTTACACGACGCGTTTTTTTCAGGACGTGATCAGCACAGGCGCGGCCACAGCCAGTCCGTTGCTTTTTCCCGAGACCGTTTTCAATGCGCCTGCCAGTCATCTCGCCGCCCTCCTCGGGATCGATGGCCTCAGCTACACTTTGGTGGGCGATTCCACGATTGGTCTGTCGGCGCTCAGTTTTGGGGCCGATTTACTGGCCACCGGGCAACTCGATCATTGCATAGTGGTGGCCACGGAGGAGGTCGATTGGATTTTATGCGAGGCATTTCGGCTCAGCCGCTATTTTACCCAGGCCGAGGCGACACGCCCTTTTGGCGGGCCGCACCGTCGTGGAACAGTTTTTTCCGAAGGGGCAGCCGCTGTGGTCTTGTCGCGGGAAGGCTCGGTAAAACTCGCCGCAATCCATCCCGGCGTGCCATTTTTTAAGAAAAATGCTGCCGAAACCGCTTTGCGCACCGTGCTGGAAGAACTGGTTATGCGCCCCGAGATCGTTTTTTCCAACGCCAACGGCACAGCGCTGGATGACGCCGAAAAAGCGGCCCTGGACGCCGTCTGGCCGCAGATACCGACCATCGCAGGCAAAGTTTCCCTGGGCGAATCCGTCGGTGCAGGCGCGTTGCAACAGCTCGTCCTTGCGGTCCAGGCCCTGCGCGAAGGGCAGTTCCAGAGTGCAGGAATTTCCGCCATCGGCTACAACACGCTTGCCTCTGGAGCGATTTTGCAAAAAACTCCCGCTTCCCTTCCACTTGGGTCACCCTGATCAATGCCTCGAAAACACGCTTGTCATCGCCTTTTACGCCAGTATCCTTGAACACTCCACAGTTGCAGAAATTATGACGTTAGGAACCCTCTTAACCACCGAACAAATCATCCCGGAAATGACTGCCACAGAACGCTGGGCGGCCATCGTCGAGCTTGTGGACCTGCTTGTGGCGCGAAAAAAGGTAAAAGCTGCGGATCGTGACGCCGTTCTCGCCGCGCTCAAGCAACGCGAGGAAACCATGAGCACCGGCATCGGATTTGGCATTGCCATTCCTCACGCCTCCTCCGAATACGTCACCGAGGTGGTCGCCGCCTTTGGACGTTCCAGCGCCGGGATCGAGTTCGATTCCCTCGATAATGCGCCTGTAAAATTCATCGTGCTTTTCGTGGTGCCCAAAGATCAATTTCAAACCCATCTGCGCACGCTTGCTGCCATCGCCAAGTTTTTAAACGATCGCAATGTGCGCACCAGTCTGGCCGAGGCCACTTCCGCCCCGGAAATTCTCGCCATTTTTGAAAATCGCGCGGCCAAAGCCTAAGGCTGTCCCGCTTTAGTCCGTCCCCACCCATGGCCACTCTGCACGCGCAGCTTTTGGAACGTCTCGCCGCAGCGGTGCTCCCGCATTTTCCCGAAGCTAACATTCAACTTTCACCGACCGCCAACCCCCAATTTGGCGATTACCAGACGAACGTCGCGATGACTCTCGCCAAAGCCGCGCGCCGCAATCCGCGCGAAGTCGCCGCCGGGATCGTGGCTCGATTCGTCTCCGATGCCCTCACCGCTCCGCCGGAAATCGCGGGTGCGGGTTTTATTAATTTTCGCCTTCTGCCGGAAGCCTTGCACGCTGCCTTCGCCAGGCTCGCCGTCGATCCCCGTCTGGGCGTTAACACTCCCGCGCGGCAAAAACAATATGTCATCGACTTTAGCTCCCCCAACGTCGCCAAACCGATGCACGTGGGCCACATTAGGAGCACGATATTAGGAGATGCCCTGGCTCGTATCGCGGAGTATCTCGGTCACCGTGTCGTGCGCGATAACCACATCGGCGATTGGGGCACCCAATTCGGCATGCTTTTGCACGGATGGAAAACCGTCCTCAATCGCGACGCGCTCCAGGCCGATCCTCTCGCCGAAATGGAGCGCGTTTATAAGCTGATCTCCGCTCAAACCCGCGAAAATCCAGCAGTCCTCACCGCAGTGCGCCAGGAGCTGGTTCTCCTGCAAAATGGCGACGTCACCAACCAGGCGCTCTGGCAGGAAATGATCCGTCTCTCCCAGAATCAATTCGATACCATCTACGGACGTCTTGGGGTGCGTTTCGATGTGTCCCTGGGCGAAAGTTTTTACAATCCCTGGCTGCGCGACATCGTCGAGGAACTCCGCGCCAATGGTCTGGCCAGGGAAAGCGAGGGCGCGATCTGCGTTTTCTCCGATCACACCCTCCCCGAAAAAGAGGATCCCTTCCTCATTAAAGACGAAAACGGCTGGCGGGATAATCCGGCGCTCATCCAAAAAAGTGATGGAGCCGCCAATTACACCACCACCGATCTGGCCACGTTGCGTTACCGGCTGGACACATGGTCGCCCGACGAAATCATCTACGTCACCGACGGGCGTCAGCAACAGCATTTCCGCCAGCTCTTTGCCATTCAGCAGCGTTGGAAACCTCACACCAGCGTAAAACTAGCCCACGTCTGGTTTGGCTCCATCCTGGGCGATGACGGCAAACCTTTTAAAACCCGCAGCGGCGAAACGATCAAGCTCACCGATTTGTTAGATGAAGCCGTCGAACGGGCCGGCGCATTGGTCCTCGCTAAAAACCCCGATTTACCCGAGCTGGAAGCGCGGGAGATCGGGCGCATCATCGGTTTGGGCTCGGTGAAATACGCCGACCTCCTGCCCAATCGACAAAGCGACTATGTGTTTTCCTGGGAAAAAATGCTCAGTTTACAAGGTAACACCGCCCTTTATTTGCAATACAGCTATGTGCGTATCCGGAGTATTTTTCGCAAGCTGGAAGGCACCTGGTCGGCGACGGATTCCATTCTGCCCTTTACAGAAATCGCCGAAATAAATCTGGCCCGTAAACTCCTGCAATTTGGCGAGGTCCTGCCTGGCATTCTCGACGATCATCGCCCGAATCTCCTGGCAAATTATCTTTACGAACTGGCGTCCTTGTTTCACTCGTTTTTCGAAGCCTGCCCGGTGCTGAAAGCCGGGGGCGAGAGCAGGGAGGTGCGCCTGCGCCTCTGCGATACGACGAGTCGCATTTTAAAGACCGGTCTGGACTTGCTAGGCATCGGGGTACCCGAGAAAATGTAGTTTTGCAAGCGGTGAAAGAGGCCGGTTTCAAATGTTAGACAATCGCGACTTCAATCGGCATGCCTTGGTGAGTGAATTCAAGCGGGAGGGAAGCTTTTGCCTTTTGCAGAGCGGCGGATTCCATTATCGTGCGGCCTGCGATGGGTGCTTCTTTTCATAACAATCAAGCGTTGCTGGCGGCAGTGTCGCGTTCGTTTTTTTTAACCATTCGCGCCTTGCCCGGCTCGCTTCAAGCGCCGATTGCGACGGCTTATCTTCTGGCGCGCGCGACAGATACACTGGCCGATACGGATGGGGTGTCGGTGGAGGAAAGGCTCTCGCTTTTACGGGAGTTGCGCGAGGTAATTCGCGGTTCGCTGCCTGTAAAAAATCTGGAGCCGGGACTGGTCCGATTCCGCCCCTTGCAAAAAAATGCCGCCGAACGCGTGCTCCTGGAACGGCTGGCCGAGGTGTGGAAGGATTTTTTGCAGTTGAAAGTGGAGGATCAGGCCGAGGTGCGCTGGGTATTGGAACAAATCACCCAGGGGCAGGAGGAGGATCTGCTGGTCTTCGGCGCAGGGGGCGGGGTGCGTTATCTGGCGGATGCGGCTGCGGTGGAGCGCTACACCTGGCTGGTGGCAGGATCGGTGGGCGAATTTTGGACCCGGCTATGCGCCAGAAAATGGCCGCGGTTTGCGACGTTGCCGACAGATAAAATGCGGGAATTGGGAGCGGATTTCGGGCGGGGGTTGCAGTTGGTCAACATTCTGCGGGATCGGGCGGAGGATCTGGCGCAGGGACGAAGTTATCTCCCGAAAGAGGCACCGGTGGAGGAATGGATGACGCGGGCTTTATTCCTGCTCGACCGGGGTTGGGAGTATGTGCTGGCCTTGCGTGGCTGGCGGTTGCGTTTTGCGTGTGCGTTGCCCGTGTTGATCGGGGTAAGAACGTTACGTTTGCTGAAGGAGGAACAGGCGAAGACGCATCCCTTGCGCGTAAAGGTGAGTCGTGGCGAAGTGCGTCGGATTCTCTGGCAGACGCTGGTCAACGTCTGGTCGCGGAGCAGATTGGAAAAAATAAAACAAAAGGCGGCGTCTTCGTCAGACCGGTAGATAAGAACCGAAATCGAGAGCGAGCCGGGCAAAATCCTCCGGTAATTCGGCGGTAAATTCCAGGGGAATGCCGGTGGCAGGGTGCGTAAAACCGAGGCGCCAGGCGTGGAGCATTTGCCGGGGAAAACCGTCGCCACTTCTGCCATAAACGGCGTCGCCCGCGAGGGGATGACCAAGGTGTTTGAGATGAACGCGGATCTGATGGGTGCGCCCGGTGAGGAGGCGGCATTCGAGCAGGGTGAAGCGTTGCCGGGGCGGGGCGAGCGGGGTGATGACGCCGTAAAGGGTCTGCGCGGCACGTCCGCGTTCGGGGGCGACGACGGCCATTTTTTTGCGGTCCACAGGATGACGGGCGATGGGTGCGTCGATGAGGCCGCGGGGAATTTTTGGCAGGCCGTGAACGATGGCGAGATAACGTTTGGTGGTTTCGCGCATTGCAAATTGGGCGGAAAGATGGCGATGTGCCTGGTCATTTTTCGCAACAACGAGACAACCGCTGGTGTCTTTATCGAGTCGATGAACGATACCGGGGCGTTCGACGCCGCCGATGCCGGAGAGTTCCGCGCAGTGGTGGAGGAGGGCGTTGACGAGGGTGCCGCTATCGCGACCTGCGCCGGGATGGACGATGAGGCCGGGGGGTTTGTTGACCACGATGAGATCGTGGTCTTCAAAAAGGACGGCGAGTGGGATGTCCTCAGCCACGACATCGGAGGGAGAAGCGGGGGGTTCGGCGATGGTGATGATGTCGCCGGGGGCCACGGGATGGCGGGGTTTGACGGGGAGGGAATTTAAAAGGATGGCAGCGGATTCGATAAGGGTTTTGGCGCGGGAACGGGAAAATTCGGGAGCGATTGCCGCGACGAAAAGATCGAGGCGCATCCCGGTGTGGGCATCGGAGACTGCGTGACTGGATATTTTTTCACTCATTGTGGGTAGGTATGGAGCTGGCGGCGCGATTTGTGCTTTAAAAACTGCCGGTTTGATCTTATTAGCATACCCGTAATTCCATCATGTCCCCCGACGAAACAGAATCCAGAATACTCGATCCGTGTCCGAATTGCACGACGTTGATCGATGTGACTGCCACGGAACCATTTTCGGAGATACATTGTCCGATTTGCGGGACTCGGATGCGGGTGCGCAAGCAATTTAACAATTTTGCATTGCAGCAAGTGATCGGCGAAGGGGGGATGGGAACGGTGTTTGAAGCGTTGGATTTGAATTTGCTGAGATCGGTCGCGGTGAAGATTTTGAAACGGGAATACAGCGCGGATGAGGAAAGCATCGCCAAGCTGGAGACGGAGGCGCGGATCACGGCGTCGATCAGTCATCCGCACGTGGTCAAGGTGTTTTCCGCCGGACGTGATCACGGGCAATTTTATCTGGCAATGGAGTTGGTCGGCAGGGGGACGCTGGATCAGTTGATGTCGTTGCAAGGGCGTGTGGCCGAGATCCAGGTGCTGGATGTGGGGATCCAGGTGGCAGACGGTTTAAAGGCGGCGGCGCAGTTGGGATTGATCCATCGCGATGTGAAGCCGGGAAATATCCTGTTTTCCGATGCGCACACGGCCAAGGTGGTGGATTTCGGTCTGGCGGTATTGATGGAGGATGAGGCCAAGACACGTGGGGAGGTCTGGGGAACACCCTATTATGTGGCACCGGAGAAGTTAAACAATGAGCCGGAGGATTTCCGCAGCGATATTTACAGCTTGGGAGGGACGCTATTCCATGCGTTGGCGGGGAGACCGCCGTTTGAGGCGGAATCGGCATCGTTAGTAGCGTTGAAGCATCTGAAGAGTCAGGTGGTAAGCCTCCAGGCGTTTGCGCCGGATGTGTCGAACGAGACGGCTTTTGTGATCAACCGCATGTTGCACAAGGATCCTTTGCAACGGTATCAATCTTACGATGAATTGATCGAACATTTGCAGTATGCCAAGGCGCAACTGCTCAGCCGCAATGCGCAGGGGATCCGGGCGAAGCCACGCGTGGTGGTGGAGAGCGACCAATCGCGAAGTTTTACGGCTTGGATCACCGTGTCGTTGTTAGTATTAGTGCTGGCATTGGGTTCAATCGTTTTCTTCAAGCGAGAAGCTTTTTTTGGGAAAAAAGAAGTGCCAGACAGCACAGCGACACCTGCCCGCACATCCAACCAAAGCAGTTCCACTTTTGAAGAGGCTTACAACCTGCTCACCCGTGGCGAAGCGGAGGAAGCCATCTTGCTTTTTGATCAGGTAATCAACAACCCCAGCACCCAGCAGCCCAGGTTAAACTGGGCGAAAGTGCAAAAAGGGCTCGCCTTGGAAATCTCTGGTCAAAGAGCGGAGGCGGCAGAGCTGTTTGGTCAATTAAATGCGGACGGTCTATATACCGAGGAATTCTCCCAGATTGCCCTGGCCAACTTTTTTGTGGAAGTAGGGCGGTTGATGAAAGACAACCAGCCGATTCCAGGCACCACCACGGTCGTTTACGGCAATACCGACTACCAGGCCATGGCGTTGCTAACATTCGCCATTAAAGATTGGTCCCTGGGCAAGTATGGGGACGCGGCACAACTCTTAAAATCGTTTGTGGCAGGCAAACTGGAAGACTCTTATTCCTGGGTCGGCGAATACAAAATGCTCGCCCAAAAATATCTCGATGACTATGCCATTTATGCCGGCACACTGCCGATAGTCGAAGCCGGTATAAATGCAGAAACCCAAACCAAAGCCCTGGAAGCTGTGCGCAAAGCCAAAGGCAGGCTGGCCACATCCGGCACCATGCCGACTCGCTTCGATGAATGGGAAAAAGCTCTCTCGGCAGGAGTAAAAAACTTTCTTAAAAAAGAGGAGCAACAAACCATCGATGCCGCGCGGGCCGCAGCCGAGAAAGATGTCGCTGCCTGGGTGTTGTTGAAAAAAGACATCCCACTGGCCCTGCAAAACTTTTCTCCAGAAACAGTTTTAAGCCGCTTGAATCGCGCCAACTACACCCACCCGGAGACCGCACAGCAAAAAGACCGCGAAAAAGTCCGCCTCCAATTGCTGGCCGATTTTAAAAAGCAAATCATCGACGCGGTAAATACCGGTGGATATAAATTCCCCATTACCAAACGTGACGGTGCCTCCATCCCCGGCATCGCCACACAGGCCACCCAGTTAGGCTTGGAAATCACCTCCACCTATGGCAAGGTGCCGCTGGCGTGGAAGGACGTTAATCCGTCAGCCATTGTTAGTATCGCAGAAAAACTTCTCCCCGATCAACCTCCCGGCCAGCGGCAATGGCTCATTGGCGTTTACACCACCCTTTGCTGGAACCAGGAAACCGGCAAACAAATCCTGCTGGACACCGCGCAAAACAACGAACAATTGCGCGATCAACTCAGCATTTTCTTCTAACTGATCCGACAGCTTTGTTAATATGCTGGCACTAACAATCCGGCATACCAGCGCACCAACTCCGGACCGGCAAAAATCCAAGCCAGCGCCCCAAGTGCGAGGTAAGGTCCAAATGGAATCTTGGACGACCATTCCCGACGCCCGATCACCATGGCGCCCAAGCCGATGATCGAGCCAAAAACCGCCGCCATCGGCACGGTAAACAACACTGCTTGCCAGCCTAAAAACGCTCCGATGGCCGCAATAAATTTTACATCCCCAAAACCCATCGCCTCTCTCGGCACGATTATCTGCGATACCTGTCCCGTGATTTTCTTTAAATCGGCCAGCGCCGTTTTCTCGCCACCGACTTCCAGGCGATCGTGAAAAAACACCAGCTCCCTGGCGGCATTCCTCTTCTCATCCAGCCGGGCGTTTTCCACCGTCAAAACCAAACGATCCGATTCACGGGCAAACAAATCCTCCCAGGGCATCGATTCCTCGCCCACTCTTAACACAGGTTGATCGCCGGTCTGCTCAATCGAAAATTCTGTATCCGGCGGAAAAATGAGTTTCTTTTTGCCAAAAGCCAGCTTGCCCAACTCCACCACACCCCAAAGCAGGAAATATCCCGTCGCCGCCCCCACCACCGACCAGAGCAAACCCAGCCAGTGCGAATCCGTGCCCATCAATGCCGGAAAAATGCCGCACAAAATCACCCCGGCCGCCGTCCCGCCAAGAGTGATTTCGTCCGGGATGATAAAAAAATCGAAGTCAATGAAAGTTGCCACCAGCAGCAGGGAGATCAAAATCCAATAAGGCAGGTAAAACACCGGTTCGACCTTTAGGAAAACTGCTAGAAACAATGCCCCGGTGAGCAATTCCACCCCAAGATAGCGCGATGAAATCGGCACCCCGCAATACCCGCATTTACCTCTCAACCACAACCAGCTCACGATGGGTAGATTGTGATACCATTTAATCTGCGTCTTGCAATTTGGACAAAACGAACGCTCCGGCTTGTTCACGGCAAGATCGCGCGGCATTCGATAAATGCAGACATTCAAAAACGATCCAATCGCCGCTCCAAGAACGAACGAAAAGATTTGAAAAAGAAGGATCGACCAAGCTTCGGGCACACCCAGAGTCAATCCCGTCGCCGCCCGCGCGTCAATCCCGCTCTTTCTCCCTCGAACACTTATCGACACCCGCCGGCAATCCGATAAAATCCTCCGCATGGTCCTCATCATCGGTGCCGGACTGGCCGGCCTCACCAGCGCAAAAATTCTCCAGGAAAAAAACATCCCTTTTCTTCTTCTGGACGCCGCCGCCACGGCCGGAGGTCGCCTGGCCACAACGGTCACCCCCGACGGATTTCACCTCGATCACGGCTTCCAGGTTCTCCTCGACAGTTACCCCGCTGCCCGGCGGCATCTTGACCTAAAAAAACTTGCTCCTTGTTACTTCGATTCCGGCGCACTTCTAGCCGACGACGGCCAAAAATGGCCGGCCATGCATCCCCTGCGTCACCCCTGGCGCGGCTTCACCTCGGCATTTGCCAATTACGCCCCCTGGAGCGATAAACTGCGCCTCGTCCACCTGGCCACGGAACTTCTCCTCTCAAAAAATGAGAATCTTCTTTGGGAGGATGCCCAAGGTTTGTCCACGGGCGATTTTTTACGATTAAAAAACTTTTCTCCCGCACTCATCGAGCGTTTTTTTCGCCCCTTTTTCGGAGGTGTGCTGATCGATGATGGCCTCGAAACCAGCGCCGCACTTTTTCAATATTACTTTCGCCAGTTCATTCTCGGGCGTGCCTTGATCCCTGCAAACGGCATCGCCGAAATTCCGCGTCAACTGGCTCTGGCCCTGCCTTCCGAATCCCTCCGCCTGCAATGCGCTGTCGCAAAGCTAACATCCCAAGGCGCAACCCTCACATCAGGTGAATTCCTCCCTGCATCGCAAATCATCCTCGCCACCACGGGGGCGGAGGTCGCGCGTTTGCTCGGTTCCACACCGCCACCCGCTCCCCGCAAACTCTCCGTCGCCTATTTTACCTCCCCCGAACCGCTCAACGATTGCCGGATGCTAATATTACCTTCTGGAAAAAGCCGTTTGGTGCGTCATTTCGTGCAGCTAACCAATATCGCACCCAGTCTGGCACCGGCCGGGCAATGCCTGCTTTCCGCCACCCTTCTGGATCGACGCGGATTGGACGATGCCAGCCTCTTTAAAGCTGCGACCCAGGAAATCTCCGAAGTTTATCCTAATGCCGGTAAAATTCTCCGTCCCTTGCGGATTATCGATGTGCCCTATGCTGTGCCTGAACAAAAACCAGGGTTTCTAAGTCAACGCGTAACACCCTCGCTCCCCGCGCATCTCCACCTCGCGGGCGATCATACCTTGCACGGCAGTGTTCAGGGAGCCATGGAATCGGGCGAACGCGCAGCCCAGGCCGTTCTGCAAAACCTAACATGACTCCCGAGGAAATTCTTTTTCGCACCTTTGGCCACAGCCAGTTTCGTCCCGGTCAAAACGAAGTCATCGCCTCCTTGCTGGAAGGGCGCTCCGCCCTGGCAATTTTTCCCACGGGTGGAGGCAAATCGCTCTGCTATCAACTCCCCGCTCTGCTGCTGGACGGGCTTACCCTGGTCATCTCTCCTCTCATCGCGCTAATGAAAGATCAGGTGGATGCCTTGCGAACCCGGGGAGTGGCCGCCGCCCGCATCGATTCCACTCTCTCGGTGGAGGATTTGGCAGAGGTTCGATCACAAATTGGCCAGGGCACGCTCAAACTGCTCTACGTGGCACCCGAAAGGCTCGCCAACGAAAAATTTATCGAGGCTCTTCGCGGGGTTAACATCGCCATGGTCGCCGTGGACGAGGCGCATTGCATCTCCGAATGGGGCCACAACTTTCGTCCCGATTACCTGCGACTGGCTCGCTTGTTTCGGAAATGGAAAATTCGCCGCATTCTGGCTCTCACCGCCACCGCAACACCCGAAGTGGCCCGGGAAATCGCCCGCGAATTTCGCATCGCGGCCAAAGATCGCGTGATAACCTCTTTTCATCGTCCCAATCTTTATCTAGCCATTACGCCCACTCCAGCCTCGGAACGGGTCGCCCGTTTGATCGAATGTCTAGCATCGACCGGACGCTTGCCCGCCATTGTCTATGTTACCTTGCAGGAAACCGCCGAAACCGTGGCCGCCCACCTCCAGCGGGCCGGTCTGCGCGCACGCGCCTATCACGCTGGTCTGGCCGATGACGTGCGTTCCGAGGTGCAGCAGGCATTCCTCACCAATACGCTCCCGGTCATCGTGGCCACGATTGCTTTTGGCATGGGCGTCGATAAAGCCAATGTGCGGGCCGTCTTCCATTACAATCTCCCCAAGACACTCGAAAATTATCAGCAGGAAATCGGACGGGCTGGTCGCGATGGTGCCCCCGCCCACTGCGAAGTGCTGGCTTGCGGGGATGATTTGCGGGTGTTGGAAAATTTTATTCTCGGCGACACGCCCACCCGCCCGGCTTTGTTGCATTTAAGCGATCATTTCCTGCGTCAGGGCGCAGAATTCTCCATCAGCCGTTATGACCTGGCTAGAAGCAGCGATGTGAAACAAGTCGTCCTCGAGACAGCGCTTATTTATTTGGAAAAAGAGCGGATTCTCGAGCCGTGCGGTGCTTTCTATACCCGGTTTGAGATTGGCTTTGCCCGCGACCAGGCCCACGTGCTTAACGGACATTCCGCAGCCCGGAGAAAAACACTTCAAAAACTCTTCGATTGCGGCACGCCAAAAGGTAGAAAACTAACCATCGAACTCGACGCCGCTCAAGCAGCCTTGGGCTGGTCCTCCGCCAAAGTCCTCGCCCAGCTTGCGGAACTGGAGACGGCGGGCGAAATCATCGTTTTACCTCGAAAAATCCGTCACCGATACCGATTGTTAGTCGATCCCGCAAGCCGGTCTCCCAGTGTTGTCGCCGATTGGTTGTTACCGCTTTTTCAAGAGCGCGAAACCGCCGACCTCGCGCGGCTCGCCTCCGTGGTTGCCCTGGCGGAGACCTCGCAGTGTCTTACCAGTCGTTTGCTTCGTCATTTTGGTGAACGCATCGCTGCCTGCGGACATTGTGCAAATTGCCGGGAGCCTCATCCAAAAAGAAAACTGCCCCGCACGCGGCCTCGACCGATTTCCACTGGGCAAATTGCCGTCATTCGCTCGGTGATTGAGGAAAAAAATTCTGCTTTGCGCTCCAGTCGCGCCCTGGCCAAATTTTTCTGCGGATTACCCAGCCCGGCCACGCAACGCGACCGCCTTCAGCGTCATGAGGCGTTCGGGTTGCTGGGGAATTATCCTTTTCGCGATGTGCTCGTGCAGACCGGGAGCATGTTGATCGAGTAGCCGTGCTAACGATCTATGGATAGACGAATAAAGGCGCTTTCCTGGCTGGTCAGCGGCGAGATGCTTCTTACTGTCACCTCTTCCAGCTCCAGATTGAGAGGTGCCACTTCAAAGACTTCCAGGGCGTTGGCGTTCCATGTGTTAGTTTGAAGCGAGGTGGTTAGCTCTGGTGTGTAATCCAGATCGCGGGGCTCACGCAAACGGCGAAATGTGTAATACAGCCTGCCATCGGCTCGGATGGCGGACCTGGGTAACTCGCCGTTCGACAAGCTGGCGGCATACGGCTCGCGAGGATTCAGGCCGAGGGCGCGTTCCAGGGTGTTCGATATCCGGTCGCCATCGGCGTCCATGGCGTCCCCGGTGAGTGCGCCTGCCTGAATTTCTGCCGGTGTAAAAAACCGGGCCAGCCAGTAATCGTGGCGCAAACCGGGCACAGGATCGAGCAGGTAGAGAAATTGAGATGAACCCCGGAAGCCTGTGCCGGTGATTTGACCGCGATTGTTAATTGCGCGGGCATCACGGAGCAAGCCGCCCTTGGTGAGAGTTAGTTTGTTAATATCGATGATACTGCCACCGCCCAGCCAGAGGAAGGGCAGGCCTCCCAGGGTGGCAGCGCTGGCGTTACCCACGACATGATTGAAATCGTTCACGCCATAGGCAGCGCCGCCGGTGGCGCCGAAAGTGCCGAGGTCGATTGCGGTGGAGGTTCCCGCAAGCCAGACGGTAGGTTGGGAATTGGTTGTGCTGAAACCCCCTGCCGACGGGCTGGAAAGACCTGCGACGGTGCCCGTGCGGTTGATCCCCTGCCCCCAACTGCTGAGGTATCCAGTCAATGGCGGAAGTTGCGTGCCTGTGCCATCGAGCCAGCGCAAGGAACGCCAGGCTGCGGCAGGAAAGTTATAGTCGATCCCTGTGGCATTGCGACCGGTGTTACTAGCGGCGGCGACTTGATTATTCAATGGCAACGTTATCGAAGCTGATCCGTTAAAACGTCGCGACGTAGCGTTGAATCTTGACAGAAAGACTCTTTCCAACTCATCCACCCCGACTGCTTCCTCTGCATTAAAACCTGCGGCTACTGTAGAAATATCCGTCGCATTCGCACCACTCTGCCAGCGCACCGCGCGTTTTACCCCGCCGCTACTCACCGAACTGCCATAAATCACCCCCGTGCTCGAAATTGCCAGCGCCTGTGCCCCGGTGTCGCCTGCAAGCGGATTTAGTAAAAACAACGCTCCATTCGACCAGGAGGCCGCCCGGGTATTCGTCGCTTCTTCATTTCCATCGTGCGCAAAGCCCACCACGATGCCGCTTTCGTTGATCGCTTTGGGTGTGACCCGACTTTTTCCGGCAGGCAACGGCAGTTCGCGATAAACGTAATTTGGCAAAACCGAGATACTCACCGTATCGATGGCAAACGCCCCGTCATTATCCTGCGCCACTGCGGCCACCGTCCAGAACCCCGCTCCCACGGCATTTTCCGTGTGCGCATAGGGAGCGGTGGCATCGACCGCAAGTTGCGTCGAGGATATATTCGAGAAATCAAAGTTGCCATCACTTTTCAACCGATAAAAACGCACCTGCGCAATGGTGCCGCCGTTATCGCTCGCCGTGGCCGCCAGGGCGACCGTTCCCGGCGCGGTAAACGTGTCCTCATAGAGCGGGCTGTTGAGCGTAATCACCGGCGGCGTATTGCCTGTCGGACTCCGGAAATTTGCCACCGTCGCCACGGTATTGCGGATCACTTGCGCGTTATGACTTTGGTTGACTTGTCCGATGGGCACCCCTGTGGGCACCCCCAGATAAGTCACGTCGGGATTGGAAAAATAAGGCACGCCCACCCCTGGGGCATACGCCATGATGGAGCGAAGCTGTGTGCCGTCCGCCATGGTAAAACGCCAGCCAAAAGCATACGGCTGGATCGGTGTGCCGCCGGAATTATTTTCCCGGTCGTGACGGCAGCCAAAATTATGCCCGATCTCATGGACGAAAATTGACTCCGATCCCGGACGTCCCGAGATCGAAAATGCTTCCGTCGCATTGCCATTGTAGAGATTGGCAATGCCGCCCGAGCCATCCTCTGTAATGGCGGCGACCAGGTCCGCCCCGCTCGCATTCCGCAGCGTGCCCACAGTCGAAAAACCGCCCGTGCCTGCTTTCAACGCTGCAATGTCATTCGTGATTCCAGCCTCCACGTATGGCACCTCCTGGCTGCGAACCAGACGCAGGCGCACCCCGATTTCGCTATTGATAAATGCCGCATTCGCCCGCGCCACCGCCAGATCGATCAACGCCACCATCCCCGCCGCTCCTCCCGCACCGTTGCGCGCGGCGACGGTATTTACGACCAACACATCCACCGTCTGGAAGGTCAGCCCTGCTTTCGATCCGCCTTGCTGATCCGTGCCGCCGTAGTCATCGCCTTCGATGCGCGCGGCTGCGGCGTTTTCGGTGAGCGATTTCATCAGTTCCGTCCGCAGACGCAGTCGGGCCACGGCTTGCGGAGAATCCACCCGACCACTCGCAGCCAGCGTCGTCGGCACGCAGCCCGGGATTTTTTTCTCATCCAACTCAATGGCGGCAATCACGCCCTCTGCCACCGTGCGAATCTGATACACCCCGCGGCCCGGTGTGGTGAACGAAGCCGCGATGGCCCGCCCGTTCACGGCCAGAATAAAATCGCCCCCCGGCACCTGATCGAGCGATCCGTAGTAAACTGCACGATTCTCTGTGTGACGCTCCACCCGTTGCACCCGCCCGACGAGACGCACCCCGGGGAAAAGATCAAAAATAAAGCGCCGCGCAGCCTCATCGAGCCGATCTGCTGGAGGAGGTCGCAGATCGATTTGTCGATCAAGGGAAAGGACCCGGGTGCGTTTGTAAAAAGGGTAGGGACGCAGAGCCGCGTTGGGGTGATTCTCGGCAAAAACCAGCGGCGCCTTTTTTTCGGCCAGAAGCCGCTCGGGGACCGGATCGACGGGGGCGCGGACGGTTTTACCACCAGGAATCGCCGCACTCGCGCCGATTGTTTGCGAAGCGGTTGGGAGCGAGGACGAAGGCTTTTCTCGCACCAGATAAAGAAACCCTGAGGCGATGAGCAACATCGCCAGGGCGATCCAGGCAGGGAATCGGGAAGAAAATTTCATTACGTCAAAAAAACAAGGGACACCTTTTATCTGAAGCAGATGACATGCCCTTGGCAGGGTTTACTTGAGTCGAAAACCCTTTTGGACTCTCTGGAGTGCGTGCAGCCTGCTGCCACTTTTGGGCAATGCCGCCTTGCTGCGAGCCGGGTCAGCAGGCTGGTCTTGCGGGACACTTCCGGGAAGAATCGGACAGCTAGGAAGGCCACCCTTTCCGGGACATGAGCTAATTTTGCTCCACGGCTTCTTTCAGCTTTTGCCCTTAGGCAAAAGCCCGAACAATGCCCGCTAGATTAATCAGTGCCGGAAGCCGCATGATTCGAGGATGAGTTTTTGGCGTTCCCGCGAGGTGAGAACTCCCGCAAAAGGCGAATACGATTTAAGCTGCCGGATTTCCTCGCTGTCGTCGCGGAGGATTTCCAGCAACCGGGCCAGACCGTTGGGGGAGGTTTGCGCGGCGAGGATGAGAGTGCGCCATTGTTCGAGGCGTTGTGGCGCATCGATGCCCTGGGCGATCCAGCGGGCCATGTTTTCCAGCGGGATTGCGAGCAGGGCGGGATCGCGCTCGATTTTATCGGCGATGGCGACGAATCGTGCGAGGCTCGCAGGGTTACTGAATGGGATGGTCTCCACACTGAAGAGATTAGCGACTGCGCCAGCCTGCGACAATGCGATTTTCGCGTCGCCCCGCTCTTGTTTCCCTTGGCAATGCCAGATTGGCCGAAGGGGAAAAAGCCCGGCAGAGACCGCGCCTTGGAAAACCACCTCATCGGCCACAACGAGATCCTACCCGAAACGCTTTCTGCGGAAGCGGCCTCGTGAGTCACCCACATATTGTAGCAGAATTGGCGTCCTCGCCAGATGGTCAAACAACCCGTCTTTAATTGAATCCAGATATCACTCGCGCATTGTCACGAGTTTGGAGATCTCCTTCAAATCTGGACGTTTATCCTCGTAGGAAACGTCAAATGACAAAACATCCGGATCGGGCTCCCGACCGGTTTTTGCACACCATGCAAGGTAAAGATCGGGCCACCAGTTGCGGTGTTCCGTGAGATCGGCGTCTCTCCATTCTTTCCACGCCGACAATACCCGGCTCCAGCATTTATCACCATAAGCCACCGCTTCCGAAGCGCTGCCCATGTCGGCCACGAACCAATCCCGCCCGATTCGCGCATGTAAAACTTCGTCCGCCCAATCGAAGTCCTGTAAGGTGATTGCCAAAGGAGAACCGGCTTCGCGACTGACTTCCCATTCATGCCGTTTACCGGTCTTTGGCATCAAGCCCTGCTCAATGAAATACAACACCGCGTGGCGCTCCTTGGGGTTCAACTCAGTATTCAATTGATGCGACCATGTGGAGTTGATCATTACCAGACCAGGCCAGTCCAATCCCAGACTCACAAATCCTGTCTCGCCCATCATGGCATGGCGCGCTTCATCCCAGAGTTGACGCGTCATATCGCGATAATATCCCCAGGGTTTGCCACGCGTCTCGGCGAGGATGCTGGACATCATTTCCGGCACATCGATTTCTCTCAGCCGTTTGTAAAACATCATCAGCACCTTCGCCGTCGCGGGCTTGGTCTTGTCGTAAAGAAACACCTCCGCGTTCACTCCCATATTATAAGGATCCGGAAAACGTGCATCGCGGCGGGGCTCGCCATTAAACTCAAAGGGCTTGGATGAATAAAACCGGATCGGGTCGCCTTTCCCGCTCGCGCTGCTGCCATCCAATCCTCCTGCCGATGCGAGACAAACTTCGAGCAACGAGAGCCACTGCCGTGAGCTCCGACGCATCTCATCCGTGACCACTGCCGCCACAGCTTTCTCCCCCCACTTGCAAATGTCTTCGATGTCGAGCAGTGCATGACGACAGATTCGCAACGATGGCGCATCGGCCAGGACATGGGTATCTTCGATGTAATGCCGAAGCGCATCCCGCAAAGCTGGCCAGGCTATTTCATAAAGCCCGAGAAGCCTTTCCTCCGTGGAAGGCGTGGAGAGGATCTCATCAAAAAATACCGCCAGCGCAGGGTGAGGAATTTTTTCCAAGCCGAGGGGCGGCTCCCGCATTTCTCCAACCCGCGAGCGAAACAGAGTGTCGTTCTCGGCCGCAAGATGGCTGTGAAGACTGAACGCCATCTTCAGCTCATAGACAGGCTCCTCCGCGATATGCGAGATACCGATCTGATGGAGCCTCCAGAGACTGTAATGAAAGCGCTTGAGGCGTGAGACACATGCTTCCACCGACAATCCGGCAAGGGTTGCCTTGGAGAAATCTCCGAGACCAACGAGGGGTGGAAGGTTTTTGTAAGAACGATATGTGGTTGAATCCATGATCGAACTTTACTTCTAACCCGAACCGAAGTCTTCCACCCCTTATTGCCAATACCAGGCTTTAAATGCTCTTTTTTCTGGAATTCAGGGCATTATGAAACGATAGTGTGCCGATGCGGCCAATCTATGAAAAAATTATCCCTGATCCCGAACGCTCATTTCATGTGGCTGGACAGGCCTTGAAGGAGTTTGACGCCCCCTGGCATTTCCATCCGGAAATCGAACTGACATGGATCGTCGAAAGCCGGGGACGGCGATTCGTGGGAGATAGCATCGCGCCATTTCAGGAAGGCGAGTTGGTCTTGCTGGGGAAAAACCTCCCACATTTCTGGCAGAACGACGGCACTCAACAGAGCGGTTCACTCGCCCGTTCTGTCGTGGTTCAGTTCAGCTCCGATTTCCTCGGTGACGAAGTCTGGAGTCGCAAGGAATTCCAGATCATCCAGCGCCTGTTGGGGAGAGCTTCTCGGGGATTGCTCTTTTCGCGCGGCTGCAGAGCGGAAGTCTGCGCAAAACTGCAAATGCTGACATCCTTGAATGGCATGAAAGCTTTGGTCTGCCTGTTGGATTGTCTGGAGAGACTCGCCATGGATCGAAATGCAAAAGTGCTTGCAAGTATCGGTTATGCCCCGGATTTGGACCGCCGCAAGGAGAGTCGCCTGGCGAGAGTTTTCGAATTCGCCACCGTACATTTTCGTGAAAGTGTGAGCCTGCCTCAACTGGCAGAAGCCGCCAGGATGTCCCCTGCTGCCTTCAGCCGCTACTTCAAGCGAGCCACCGGGCGGGCGCCATCTGATTTTTTAAATGATCTGCGCATCGAATATGCCAGCCGGCTTCTGAGAGAGACGACCAGAACGGTCGCCGACATCGCCGCGGATACCGGATATTCCACGCTCACAAACTTCAACAGAAGGTTTCGGGAACGCATCGGAATGACGCCCAGCGTTTATAGAAAACTTTTCGAGATGAAGGGATCTGCTGGAAATCCGGGTGCCCGGCATTGAGTTGGTGAAAGAACACCGAGACCTACTTGATAGGAAGAAAGACGCAATCGGCACGGGGATGCAAAAACTCGAAAACGAGCGAGCCCGGTATTAAGGCTAGGACCTGGCCCGCTGCGGAAACGACCATCGAGTGGCCGGGATGGAAGTAGTCGCCATCGTTCGCCATTTGATTGCACGTGGCGAGAGCTATGCCGTTGCGGCGGGTGTCACGAACAGCTTCGGTGCTAAAATACAATCCGGCTTCGCGTTCGAGATAGGTCTCAAATTTGGCAGGGTCGTCCAGAGCCGACAGGGAGTAACCGAGCGAGCGCGTCCCACACGCGGCAGTTGGCAAAAGGAGTAACTCGACCCTGGCATCCAGCAAATGCTGCCAAAGCACTTCCCCTCCGAAATCCGCGCAGATCGCGATGGCACAACGAACACCCCCCACCGAAAACACCGTGCGCGCAAAGGGTCCAGCCACAAAATCCTCCATCGCTTCTTCCACTGCGGCGGCACGGTGTTTGCGTTGAATATCCACCCGGCCGTCAGGATGGAAACACCCCTGGGTAATATGATTCCCGGTCTCAGACGTCTCAACAAATCCGGCCACGACCGCACACCCGGTCCGGGCGGCCATCTGAGACAACCTCTGCCAGGTTGGGTCATTGGCCCTCATCCGTGGCACGTCGGCTCGATATCCCGTGACGCCTGCCTCGGAGAAGAGCGCCAATTGCGCTCCGCGTTCGGCCAGAGGGAGCAGCAGCTCCTCCATGCGCGCCAGATTGCCGTCGATGTCGCCCGGCACACAATACGGCTGGGCCACAGCTATTTTAATTCCTCTTTGGTTCATAGAAAGCGGGTGCGGGAGAACTCCGATTGACCAGAATACTTTTCAGCCTCAAGGATTGAGAACAAAATCCCCCCCGCGACAGCGCTTGAGATAGTTCAGTGCGTGAACCTGCCCGGTCATTTCGAGATCTCCTGCGTAAACGGGATCATGCCATCCTTCGATGTCGATGGCTCCGTGAAAGCCCCGCCGGCGCAGTTGGCTAATGATGTCGGTCCAGTTGCAGTCTCCAAAACCGGGATGCCGGTGGTGACAAAAATCCTCCGGGCCGCCGATCCCCTTGTCGCGGATCACGTGACGGTAAACCGAGGCGCATTTGCCGTGCACGTGAAAAATTTTCGGCGTCCAGGTATCGAGTTGCGGAAGAGGATCTATCAGTTGGCAGAGCTGATGGCAGGGTTCCCATTCCAGACCCAGATTTTTGTCTGGAAGCGCATCGAACATCAATTCCCAAGCGGACGGGTTGTGCGCGATATTCCAGTCGCCCTGATGCCAGTTGCCACCCATGGGACAATTTTCAAAAGCGATCCTCACGCCTTTATCAGCAGCCCGCTTCGCCAGATCGCCAAAGACTTTTTTAAATCTTGGGATGCTTTCGGGAATGGATTTCCCACGGAGCCGCCCGGTGAAGCCGGCAACTACCGAGCACCCGAACAGATGCGCATGGTCGATGCACTTTTTCCAACCATCGAGGGTAGTTTTGTCCAACTCGTCCGACTCCAGCGGATTTCCAAACATGGCGAGAGAGGAGATCGTGGCGTCGCTCTCACCGATGGCGTCTTGAACCTGCCGGGAGAGCGTCTTGAGATTCACCCCGTCCAGCGTTTGCCAGAAGTTGATTTGGAAGGATTCGAATCCGTGAGGAAGAATCGAGGCGATGTAGCTGGCGGTGGTTTGGCCTTTGCCGGCCATAGTTCCGATGCGGATGGATAAGGGATCAGGGTAGTTCATTCTGTTTTATTTCTTTATTGGTTGAATCATTTCGCGGCGCTTCTTGTCCGCACTCGCGATGGCCCCAAAGACCATGGCGAGACTGTGAATATTATCGGAGGCAATGGTCTCCAATGTGCCGCCCTTTTGGAGACACCGGTGAAATTCGCTTAAAATCGCGGCATGTCCGGTGAGAGCATTTTTGGGAGCAGTAACGACTTCTTCGCGCACTTCCGTCTGCCTGTGAAAGCCAGACCTTCCGACGACTTTCTCCACGCGAATCCCACTCGCCCCATCCCAGAGGATGGCACCTTTGGCGCCTTGAATCCGCCATGCACAATTCCAGCTTCCGGGAACGCCCTGCGCACACCAACTCCCACGATAATTGAAGACCACATCCCCGCTCATTTCAAAAATTGCGTGGGCCGCCGCGCCGTGCCGATACCAGGATTCCGGGGGGTTGAACTCGTGGCAATAGACCGCCTGAGGCGAGACCCCTCCGAGAAATCTGGCCATGTCAAAAGTATGGATCGCCATGTCCAACAAAAGCACATGATCCATCTCATCGCGGAACCCACCGAAGTGGGCGCCGATTTGAAAATCGGCGTGCAGGGCGGAAACTTTTCCGATAATGTTCCGGGCGATCAACTTCCTGATGTGCCGGATCTCCGGCCGGTAACGATAATTTTGCAGGACAGCAAAAACCAGCTCCCGGCGCTCCGCTTCCGCCACCATCCTTCGGGCCTCGACCATGTTGTTAGCAAGGGGTTTTTCGGAAAGGACGTGACATCCTGCACGAAGAGCTTCCATGGTCACTGGATAATGCGCTGTCGGAATGGTGCAATTAAAAACGACCTGCGCACCGGTGGAGGCCAGGATCGCTTTTAGGTCAACTCCTGCAACCGCGTCGGTCAAACCGAATTCCCTGCGGCGCCCTTCTGCCGCGGATTGGTTGAGATCTACCAATCCCACGATTTCGTAGCCCGGCATTTGCGAGGCCGGTTGCAGCCACGCTCCGGCCATGCCGCCACAGCCGACGTGCACGACACGGAATGGCGGATGAGCGGTTTTGGCTTTGGTTCGAGTTTGTTTTATGGGCGTTTTCATGACGGAGATTTAGGGTCGGGGTTTTTTTGAATTACTGTTCGCTTTGGCGCGGCGGTGAGGTGGAGATTTTTTCCATCTGACCGTCGCGGATGTGGCAGACCCGGTTGGAGGCGGCGAGCATCTTGTTATCGTGAGTCGAGCAAATGACGGTCAGCCCTTTTTCGCGGTTAAGCTCTTTGATAAGGTTGATAATGTCTTCACCGGTTCGGGTGTCAAGGTTGCCGGTCGGCTCGTCGGCAAGGATCACAGCCGGCGTGTTCGCGAGGGCGCGGGCAACGGCGACGCGCTGCTGCTGGCCGCCGGACAACTCAAAGGGCTTGAAATGCACCCGGTGGCCCAGGCCGACGCGCTCGAGAATTTCGATGCCACGCCTTTCTGCATCAGCTTTTGTCGCCCCCTGAAAAATCATTGGGAGGGTGACGTTTTGCAGGGCGCTCATCACGGCTATGAGATTAAATGTTTGGAATATGTAGCCGATCTTGTTGCAGCGCACCCAGGCCTGCCGGCTCTCGCTGAGATCGAAGATCGACTCTCCCTCAAAGAAGACTTTCCCCTCGGTGGGCACGTCCAGCGCGCCAATCTGGTTAAAGAATGTCGATTTTCCGGAACCAGACGGACCCATGATGGAAAGAAATTCCCCGCGCTGGATGTCAAGGGTGATTCCTCTGAGCGCCCAGACCTCCTCGCCTCCGGTGCGATAAAGTTTTTTCACGTTTTCCGTGCGAATAATGGCATCACTCATACGCGTTCTCCCGGTAAGGCAACCCGCAGGTGGATCAGTTGGCGGATCATCAGCATTTTCGTAAACACCACCACCGCCTCGCGGCTTTCCGATTCCGCCAGGGTAAAACAACGGGCCAAATCGCGAGCGATGTCTTCGAGGGAACGTCGTCCATCAATCTGCCGCCAGAAAAATGTGCCCTGCGCGTCAAGACGCACCTCCACATGGTCGGTGTGATGAAACCAACGATTAAGCGTCCGCACGATGAGTCCGCGAGGAACCACCGCGCGGCGCAGTTGTAACATCCCGGCGTCATCGCAATGCGTCTCGGTCCCCGGCGCCATCTCTGGTATGGCAACAAGTGCTGGCTGGAGGTTAATGGAATTCATCGCTGGAAAAATCGATTTCGTTGGGAGGGGCCACACGCTCGATGCGTCCGTCCTTGATCCACATGATGCGGTCCGAGCGCTTGAGCATTTTGAGATCGTGCGTGGCGGAAATAATCGTGACGCCCAGGCGTCGGCGGAGATCGGCAAGCAATTCGATCATTTCCTCGCCGGTGCGTTGATCGAGATTGGCGGTGGGCTCATCAGCCAGAATGACCTCCGGGCTATTGGCCAGCGCGCGCGCGATGGCTACCCGCTGTTGCTGGCCGCCGGAGAGCTCAGAAGGTTTGTGTAACACACGATGACCGAGCCCGACAAGTTCGAGGATCTCCACCGCCTTGTCGCGGGCCAACTCAGCTTCGGTGCCTGCGAAACTCATCGGGAGGGTTACATTTTCCAGGCAGGTCATCGTCTGAATGAGATTGTAGCTTTGAAAAATGTATCCAATCTTGCGGCAACGCAACCAGGCAAGTTCGTCCGCATCGAGCTGCGCGATATCGACCTGATCGATATAAACCTTGCCCGAGGTGGGCTTGTTGAGTCCGCCGATCATATTGAACAGCGTGGACTTCCCTGAGCCGGACGGCCCCATGATGGACAGGTATTCGCCCCGATAGATCTGCAGTGTGGCTCCGCGCAGGGCATGCGTTTCCATGGTTCCGGAACGATAGATCTTTTTCACGTCTATGGCCCGGATCATCACGGGCTCGGAGGCCACGTCGTCTGGAGCAAATAGTCGTTGCAGGTCGCTGGTGAGGACAGGCATGGCTTTAGATATTTGTCCGCAGGGCGGTGGCGGGCACCATGCGGGAGG
>JBBRFA010000013.1:0-42118 GCA_038225185.1 Chthoniobacterales bacterium | reverse complement strand
CGCAATCCGCCACTTACGGCGCCATTTTATTTGGCAAAGGCAACTCCGCCAACCAGACCGATCCCGGCGTCGGCCTTCCCTGGGATACCGTGGGCAAAATCACCAACTCCACCAGTTCCAACGTCGTTGGCTCCGCAGTCTATCTGGGCAACGGCTGGGTCATCACCGCCAATCATGTTGACATCACCAATCCCCTGCCTAATCCCAATCGATTTGTCTCCTTCGACGGCACCAGCACCTTCCAGATCGACCTCTCCACCGTCCGGCAGGTGGCAGCCGGCGTGGATCTAAAAGTGATGCGCCTCACCACCCTCCCTGCGCTCACTGGCGTTACCCTTCTCACCACCGGCATCGAAACCACCGCCCCTGCCTACACCGTCGGCTGGGGGGTGGGACGCGCAGTGGACGGCAATGGCGATCCTCTCCAGCTTCCCGGCACCTCCCTCGTCACTTGGGGCGACAACTCCACCGCCGCCAAACGCTGGGGGACCAATCGCCCCAGCGACATCGTCAATGTTGGCTACGAAGCCATTCGCACCATCGCGGGCGGCAACGACGGCGCCGGTTCCACCTACAACCCCGACGGCACGGGCAACGATGAATCCGCCATCACGGTCAACGACTCCGGTTCGGCGCTGTTTCAACTCATCGGCGGCACCTGGTATCTCATCGGGATCGCCACCGCCGTGGAAATGAACGGCCAGACCTTTTTTGGCAATGACACACCGGGAACGACGGCGAGCGGCTTTGGCCATGACAACTACTTTGCCCGCGTCTCCGCTTACGACACCCAGATTATAACCACCGTTCCCGAGCCTGGCGTCGCCGCACTCCTCGCCCTCAGCACCCCTCTTTTCCTCCTCCGCCGCTGCCGTCGCACCTCGCGCCATTCTTAAAGCAGGGATGGAAACATTGAGATTGTCGGCTCGCGAATTTCGAATAAAAGAGCGTGTTAAACAACCGGCCTTGATCTAACACTTCCCGTGAAGCATGGCAATTCCCTGTCCAATCTGTAAAAACAAGTGTCGGGCGGATTTCGGACCCGCCCCTGCCTTCCCTCCACGATGTATCGCTGCAAAAATTGCGACTTCGCATTTACCGCACCCCTGCCGCCAGCGGAAGAATTCGAGGTGTTTTATGAGGAAGATTATACCGACTCCGAAGATTGGCGGACGCGCAACCGTCTGTCCGTCAACGAATACTGGTCGCACCTCCGCCCTTTTTTTCCCGATAAACCCTTTCGCTTTTTGGAAGTCGGCGGTGCTTTCGGTCACTTTTCAGCAAAAGTAAAATCGGACACCGAGGCGAGCGTCGTCATGCTCGAATGCGGAAAAAGCGCGGCAAACCATGCCCGCGACGAGCTCGGGCTGGAAGTCGTCCAAAGTTTTTACGAGAACTATCATCCCGTGAAGAAGTTCGACATCATCTTTTCCGCGCATGTCATCGAACATGTCCGCGATGTGCGGGCTTATTTCGAACATTCGGCCAAAATGCTCAATCCCGGAGGTTCCACCATCCTCATTACTCCCAATGGTGGTGCTTGGAAATTCCGCTTTTTCGGTGCATCCTGGTGTTGGGCCAGCACGGAGCATCTTCATTTTCTCTCCCCGAAATCGGCCCGTCTTCTTGCCGGGCAAACCGGTTTTAAGGATTGCATCAGCCGCGCCCTTCGTCCGTCGCACTGGCGTTACCCCGGTTTCTTGATCGGGTTCGTCTCCCGGTGGAAAAATCTCTGGAAATATCGGGCCATTACCCAACCCGACCAGCTCTTGACCGCAGCTCCGGCGGCTTCCGATAAAACCAGATCCAAGGTAGGAAGAGTGTTTTACTGGCTCAACCGTTGGGCGGGAGTGGAACAAAGAATCCTAACTCCCGTGGATGTGGTTTTGGGCGGCGATGAACTCCTCGTTTGTGCAACTCTTCCGACCGCTGGTTTGTAGGCCGATTCGGCGATCTTAGACGGCGCCGCATCGTTTTTTACCTCGGGGCGACCAGGGCTTGAGTGAAGCTGCGCTGGCCGGCCAGGGCGACCACTGCCAATACGACTAACACTGCCGACATGACGTAGCCACCTTTAACCAGGAAAATGTGATACATGGCGATGTTCACCACAATGGGGCCGAGCATGGCGAGGGCTGCATTGACGTAACGTCCGCTGATCAAAAGCAGCCCGCCGATTATTTCCAGCACTTTCACCAAAGTTAGGAAGCCGCTGGCAAATAGCGCGCCAATAAAAGGGCCGGCTGCGGAACCCTCGGGCAAAGGCGGAAGGGGGATGAATTTAAACCAGAAATTGAGGCCGAATGCAAGAAAGAGCAGACCGAGAAGAATGCGGGCGGCGAGGAAAATAATGTTCATGGGATGTTTAGGTTTGGTGGGAGTTTTTTAAATGAGACGGGTGGCGGCAAGCCGGGCGTAGCTGGCGAGGGTGTTGGCGTCGAAGATCTCTCCCAGTGCGACCATGGCGTGGAGTTCGGCTAATAAAAAAGCCCGACATCCGGTGATGGCCTCGGCTTGATCCGGTTGCGAGCCATCCGCGTGCGGAACCACTTTATCGGCTAGAAAAATATAACTGTGTTCGTCGGTGAATCCGGCAGAGGAAAAAAACATCCCGAGCGCGGTGAGCGAACTTTCGGGTCCGGCCATGTAACCCGTTTCCTCGCGAAGTTCGCGCCAGACGGTATCTTCTAACAAAGCTTGATAATCGCCCGAAAAATCTCCGGGAGCCTCGATTTGGCCGGCGGGAAATTCCCAGATGGTCTGTCGAATGGCGATGCGTTCCTGGCAGACTAACAACCATTTGCCCTCCTCGGTGCGGGCAGCGATGACGACGGCAGCTTTGCGGCGCACGACGGTCCAATCCTGTCCCCCGGGGCGGGTGGGCGTGGCGACGATTTCGTGATATAGCTTTACGTAATCGCCATCATACTGGAGTTCGCGGCTAAGGGTGCGCCACCCGTCGTGATCGGCGGCGGGTTGGTGGGGATCGGGAAGGGTGGGGTCGGGCGACCAGGTCATGATAAAAAAAGCATCTTAGCGTGGATTTGACCGGTTGTTGCGATTATTGCGGCTTCCCTCCCCGGCATTTTTTGCGCGTTCTTTTTTAAAGCGTCCGTCGTTTCTGCTGGCCAGGACGCGCAACATGCGTTCCTCGTCTGCCTTGGCGTTGCCCGTGAGGTAATAAATGACGTGGAGACGCGCCCCTTTTTCCAGGCTGGCCTGGCCTTTTTTGGCTGCATCCCAGATTTCATCGGCCGGGATGGGGGTAAGTCCCCCGCCGCCACCGCTTTGGGTGGCGTTGCCATCGGTGAGCATGTAGATGACTTCGGGCCGGAGTTTGAAGGCTTCCTCCAGGGCGTAATCGTGCCGGGTGCCGCCGGGGCGTCCGCCTTTGGGTCGGGCGGTTTTCATATCGACCTGGTTCTGGATGTGTTCCCTGGCGTCGAGTTTGTTTTGGTCGTTGGCGGCGACGAGTTCCGGTTTCCACGAATAAGCGCCGCCCGACCAGCGCACGATGCCAAAGCGGGTGTTGGGTCCGAGGCTATCGACGAGGGCGAGAGCCTGCTCCCGGACAGCTTGAAAACTTTGCTCGGTGCCTTGTTTTACGAGGGTGCCGCCACGTCCCCCGCCCTCGGCATCGCCGGTGCGCGTGAACATGGAATCCGAAACGTCGATCATGATGACGACACTGGTGCCTTTGTCGCGAATGCCAAAAAACGACATTCCCACCCCGCCCATGCCGCCACCGCCTTTGCCGCCGGAGCCGTCGCCCGAACCATCGCCGCTGGCACCGACGAGGGCGGAGACTTGTTCGGTGATGAGCGCGCTGGGATCGATGGGCATCACTTGATCGAGCGGCACTTTGGGCAAATCGGGCAGGGAAAGTTTGGCGGGGCGCAGGCTGGCGATTTTATCGTTGAAAGCAGGCTTGGGAGCCAGGGCGTCGAATTCGGCCATGTTCAATTTGTGTTCGCGTTCTTTGGCGGGAATGCGCACTTCTTTTATGGCGACGAACTGTGCTTTGGGCGGTGCAAAATAACGGGCGACGATCCAGATGGCGGCGGCGCCACCGCCGATGAGATGGATGGCGATGCTGGCGATGATGACGGAGGTGATGAGTTTCTTTTTCCGTTTTTGTTCGTCCGGGGGCGGCGTGGTTGAGAGCGCGATCATGGTTCCTCCTCCTCTTCGGTGCCCTCGGCAAAGGTGACACCGGTGAGGCCGGCTTTGGCGCAGACGTTGAGCACATCGACGATGCGCTGGTGGGTGGCGGTGTCGGCGGCGTCGATGGTGATGAGAGGTTCGCTTTTGTTAGCTTCGGCAGATTCTTTAAAACGGACGAGGGTTTTGAGCAAAGCGGGAAGCTCCTGATCGCCGGGAGCGCCGACGATGAGATCGTTGAGGGCGATGTCGCCGGCGGCGGTGATGACGATGCGTTGTTCGTCGGGAATATCGATGCTGGTCTCCTGGGAGACGGTGCCAGGGAGGGCGAGGCTGATGTCGCTTTCCTGTTTGACCGGGCGGGCGGTGACCATGAAAAAGACGAGGAGGAGGAAGACCATGTCGATCATGGGGCCCATCTGCATTTCCACGGTTTGATAGTCGCGTCGGGAGAGTTGCATGATGGTTCAGTCCTTTTGGTAACTGCCGAAAATGATGTTGATCGCACCGGCCTCGGAGGCGAAGCGCATGATTTCCTTGATTTTTTTGGCGGGCGTCTTGGAGTCGGCCCGAATGTAAATCTGGAGTGGTGGATAGTCGATGAAACGTTGTTTGAGCCAGGCCTGGAGTTCTTTTTTGTCCACGGGCCGGTCGCCGATGTAGAGGTTGCCTTTTTCGTCGAGGCTAACGATGTCGCGGTTACTAACATCGGAGGGAACGACCGCGCTGGTGGCGACGGGCAGCCTGACCTGGACGCTGGTTTTTTCCTTCGAGATTTTCGTGGTGACCATAAAAAAAACGAGGAGGAGAAAGGTCATGTCGATCATGGGTGCAAGCTGGAAGCTCACTTCCTCGACGACGCGTTTTCTAGCTTTCATTTTTTTGGGGCGATGAACTGTGGGATGGCTAGGAGAGGGTGGGTTCGGCGGCTTCCTCGGGATGGACTGCGCCCTGAAGTTTGAGTTCGCCGGAGAGGACATCGATGAGGAAGGTGGCTTTTTTCTGGATGGAGGAGATGTTGGCGATGAGGAGGTTGCGGAAATAGAAATAAAAGAACATGGCGGGAATGCCGACGATGAGGCCGCCGGCGGTGGTGAGCATGGCTTCGCCGATGCCGCCGGCGAGATCCTGGGGTTCGGAGCGGCCCGCGGCGAGTTGATCGAAGGAGGTGATCATGCCGGTGACAGTGCCCAGCAAACCTAACATGGGTGCGATGGTTGCGAAAACGTTCAGATAATTCACCCAGAGCATGAGGCGGGTTTCCTCTTCGGAGAGAGTTTCCAGGGCGGCCTGCTCCATGGAGGCTTTGTTGGCCAGATCGCGCTCGAAATTGACTTTGAGCAGGGCGGCGGAGACGGTGTTGGTGAATTGATTTTGGTTAGCATCGGCAAAGCTGTAGGCCTGGCCTGCATCGCGCATCTGGAGGAGGCCGGTAAGGGTGTCCACATGGGCTTTGGGCATCATTTTTTTGCCGTTGATCTGGATAAAGCAATAGACCGAGACGGCGATGGTTCCGATGGAGCAAAGCAGGATGGGATGCATCAGGAAGCCGCCGGTTTTGTAAAGATCGAGGAGGGATTTTTCCTGGGGCACGGCCTTGGAATTGGGGGCGGCGCTTTGCGCGGCGAGCGATGCGGTGCAGCAAAACAGGGTGATGAGGAGGGCGGCAAGGATGTTAGTTTTCATTTTCATTGGTTTCGTCGGTGTTAGTGATTATTTTTTTCGGCAGAGTGGTGAGGAGGGCGGTGGCTTTGGCGGCATGGGGATCGCCGGGATAAAGGATTTGGAGATCGAGGGCGAGTGCGCGGATTTGCGGGATGTCCTGGTTCAGTTGCGCGACTTCGATGGCGCGCCAGAGGCTGCGGGCGGCGGGTTCCACCTCCGCGCCGTGGAAGAGGGTGGCGAAGAGATAGAGATGGAGGGCGTCGTTGTAGAGTTGGTTGCGGAGAGGACGAACGAGAGAGTCTTCGGTCCAGCGCGGATTGTCTTTTTCGAGTTGAAGAAGTTCGGAAAAGGCGGCTTCGGCGAGGATGAATTTGGCTTGGATGAGGGTGCTGGGATCGGCGGAGGATTCGGCGAGTTTTTTGGCATCTTCGACGGCTTCGGCGGCGCGTCCGAGCGCGATGAGAGCCTGGAGACGACCTTCGATGGCTTTGCCCTTGAGGATTTCGTCGGGATCGCGCTCTTCGATTTCGCTATAAATGGTGAGGGCGAGATTTTTTTGGGCGGGGATATCGGATTCGAGCAGCAAACGGGAGTAGGTGAGGCCAATCGCGCCGGCGAGGGAGCCTGTGACCGGGAGCAGGGCGCGACGCTGGTTCCAAAGCTGGGCGAGGCCGGGGAGATTGTTTTTGTTTACCCGAGCGAGGGAGGCGAGGAGGGTCTCGCGATCTGCCAGCACGATTTCCTTGATCTGGGGGTAGCGTATGGTGACGGTGCCGGTGGCTTGTCCGGCACCCAGGGAAATTGCGAGGCGCAATCCACTGGCGTCGCCTCCGATTACGCGGCCCGTCTGGGCGGTGCCGTCGCTGCGGATGACGGTGTCGAGTGCAGAAACGGGAAGAGTGAGGGCGAAGGCGAGAAGGAGGACGAGATTTTTTTTCATGTGCCGACCTCCAATCTGGCGAGGTGTTCGCGGGCCTGGCGGGTCTCGGCAAATTCGGCGAGTTCTTCGCGTTCGAGCATTTCGCGGTAGGTTTTAATGGCGGCTTCCTTGTCTTGAAGTTTTTCGAAGGCCTCGCCGCTGCGAAGGTAGGCGCGGGCCACGGGGGCGCTCCAACGGCCATACATGATGTAGATTTTCTGGTAGTAAGGAATGGCGGTGGAAGTTTTGCCGAGTTGCATTTGGAGGTCGCCGAGGGCGGCGAGGGCTTCAGCTTTTATTTTGCCGGGGATGGATTTGTCGCCGAGGAGTTTTTCGAGGGTGGCCTGGGCGGTCGCAGTCTCGCCGAGGGAAGTCTCCAGGGTGGCTTTGGCAAAGAGGATATCGCCGGAGAGGTGCGAGCCGATGGTTTCTTTCTCAAAACGGCGGAAATATTTCAAGGCTTCGTCCTGGTTGCCCTCGGCGAGAGCGATCTGGCCGAGGGCGGCAAAGGCGCGATCTTTTTGGATGGCGCGGGGGTTCCATTTGATGAGGTCGCGGTAGAGGGCGGTGGCTTCGGCGACATTGTTGGAACGGCGGAGGGCATCGGCGATGTCGGCGAGAAGAAGCGGGTTAAGCTCGGTAACGTCGGCGAGGGGGGCGGATTGGACGAGGAGACGATCGCTGGTGGCAGGATCGCTTTTGCGAATGGCCTGAGCCTGGCCCCATTGGGCACGCACGAGGAGGAGATTTTGTTTTTTACTACTGGCAAGCGCCTGGATGGAGTTGAGTTCGGAGAGGAGGAGGGCGCGTTCGGAGTCGGTTTTATAGAGTTTGGAGACGCCGGTGAGCAAATCTTCCACGGCCACAGCGTCGGGGTCGTTACCCAGATCGCGGATGGCCTGCCAGTAAAGGGTGCGGGCTTTTTCTGGCTGATCTTGTTGCCGCCAGGTCCAGCCGATCCAGTAGAGAGCTTCTGCGACCCGTGGGCTTTTCGGGAAATCGCGTTGAAATTTTTCGAGATGGGCGCGCATTTCAGGGATTTCGTCCTGGAGTCGCAAGGCTTTGCCAATTTTGAACCAGCCTTCTTCGAAAAAGCGTTTTTCTTTGGGCGAGATTTGTTTAAAAGCGGTGACGCCTTCATCAATCTGGCCGATTGCCATGTGAGCGTCGCCAAGGAGAATGTGGGCTTCATCGCGCTGCGGGCTATCGGGATATTGTTTAAGAAAAGCGCGGAGTTCCTGGATGCTGATGTCGTAGCTTTTTTGTTGTTGAGCGTCGTAAGCGCGGCGAAAACGCGCTTCGGAGACGAAGGAGCCGTCTGGAAAACGTTTAAGATATTCCTGCATGGCGATGCGTGCTTCCCCGGGTTGTTTGGCAAGGGAATATCCCATGCCGCGCCAATAAAAAGCTGTTTCCGCCAGGGTGTCGCCGGGATATTTTGCAGGGAAAGATTCGAGTGTGGCGATGCCTTTTTCGGGTTCATCGGCGACGAGTTCAGAATAGCCCTGCATAAAAAGTGCGCGGGAGGCGAGGGAAGACTTCGGATAACTGGTGGCGATTTTGGCAAATACCGTCGCGGCTTCCTGAGGTTTGAAGTCGCTTAACAGCGCCTGTCCTTTGAGGAAAAGCACGGTTGGCAATTCTTTCGCTTTGGGAAAAATACTGGCAAAAGCGTCTGCGGATTCCACCGTTTTTGGCCAATGCTCGATCTGCGCCCAACATTGCACGAGGGTGACGGAGGCGGCTTCCACGATGGAGTCGGGTTCCAATTCCTGAAGCATTTGTTCGAGCACCAGAGCGGCTTCCCGCCAACGTTCCATGCCTTGATAAGAGGCGGCGACACGGAAGCGCAACGAGGAGTCGAAATTATCCAGTTTGGAGAAAGTATCGAGATCGGTCTGGATTTTTTTCAAATCCTGCTGGAATTGAAAAATGACGAATGGTTCCAGGCGTTTTTCCACGGCGGCGGCAAGCTGGCTTTCCAGGGTGCTTTTGAGCGCGGTTTGTTGAGTGATGATTCGATCTCGAGGCCAGATACGCTGAAATGCTGCCAATGCTTTACGGTATTCTTTTTTTTCCAGGTAATCCGATCCGAGTTGCAGAGCGAGCATTTGAAAACCCGCGATTGGGAGGATCGTATCCAATTTAGGATACTCCCGAACAATGATTTCCAGCGCCTTATCGCGCTCGCCGTTTTGTATCTGGCTGTAAAGTTCCAGCAAGACCGCCTGCCCGCGGGCCGTGCCGCGAAGCTGCGGCTGCACCTTGGAAAAATAAGCCGCGCCGCCTTTAAAATCGCCCGCTTTGACAATGGTGGCCCCGAGAAGCATCCGCGCCTGGGGAACGCGTGCCGATTGAGGAAATTGAGTGAGGAAATTTTGGAATTTTACTTTGGCTCCATCGGTTTCATCGCGTTGCACATCGCAAACGCCATCCCAGAACCTCATATCCTCCACATCTTTTGCGGTTGCTTTCGGTGCGTGTTCGGCAAAAAAACGGGTGATCGTCTCCGAGGCCTCGGCCCATTTTTGCACCCGGATCTGGGCTTGGGCGAGGATGGGTAAAATCACCGGCATCGCCTCCACCGCCTCGGCACTTTTGCCGTATTGAGCCATGAATTGTTGGTAAGAAGCTATGGAATCCTCATATTTTCGCGCTCCAAAAGCGGTATAACCCGCCGCCAACAACTCCATCGCCGTGGCATCCTTGAAACCTTTCTCTTCGATTTGCGCAAAAAGAGGATCGGCCCACGACAAGACCCCTGCCATTGCCACGATGGCTAATGGTCTTTTAAAATAAATGTGAACGTGCCCTTGTTCCATATCCCACCACGACTTGTAATGAAGACCTGGCTGGTTGTCTCCATGAAAATGCAGATTGAATTGTAAAATTTAGGTGACAATTGAATTCTTTAAGTCCCGGCAGAGTTTTTCATTGCCAGAAAAATAAGCGTGGATAAATCTAGCCAACGCAATGGGAGAACTTTTTGCCAATTATCAGACCGACGGTTTTTTCGACGAAATGTTCGCAGCACCTGGTGCCGTGCGTCCCCATTACGAAAAACTGCTTGCCCGTTTCAATGAACTCGCGCCCGACGAGATTGAGCGCAAAATGGAGATCGCCGAAAAATCGTTTCTCACCCAGGGCGTCACTTTCACTGTCTATAATAACGACGAGGGCACCGAGCGCATTTTTCCTTTCGACCTTATCCCGCGCATTATTCCCGCGGATGAATGGGCTCATGTCGAGCGCGGTCTCGCCCAGCGCTTGCGAGCCCTCAACCTTTTTCTGCACGACGTTTATCACGATCAACGCATCATCCAGGAGGGCATCGTGCCTCGCGAAGTCGTCGAGAGCGCGGTGCATTATCGTCCCGAATTTCGCGGCGTCGATGTGCCCAAGGATATTTACATTCACATCTGCGGCACCGATCTTATTCGAGATAACAATGGGCAATATCTCGTGCTCGAAGACAACGGCCGCTGCCCCTCTGGCGTTTCCTATTTGCTCGAAGGACGCCAGGCGATGAAACGGGTATTTCCAAAACTTTTTGCCCGCTATCCGGTGCGTCCCGTCGATGGTTATTGCCAGGATCTGCTCAATGCCCTGCGCTATATCGCACCCGATGGCCGGCCCGATCCGACCATTGCCCTGCTCACACCAGGTATCTATAATTCCGCTTACTTCGAGCACAGTTTTCTCGCCCGCTCCATGGGGATCGAAATCGTCGTGGGCCAGGATCTTTTTATCGAAGGCTCCGAGGTTTTCATGAAAACCACCAAAGGCCCGAAACGCGTGGACGTGATTTATCGCCGCATCGACGACGATTTCCTCGATCCCACCGTCTTCCGCAAAGATTCCGTATTGGGTGTCCCCGGACTCGTCGAGGCCTGTCGCAAAGGGCGTGTATCGCTCGCCAATGCCATCGGCACCGGGGTGGCTGATGACAAGGTCACCTATTTTTATGTGCCCGACATGATCCGTTTTTATCTTTCGGAAGAACCGATCCTGCCCAACGTGCCCACCTACCTTACCGGGAACGATTCCGACCGTGCCTACGTGCTCGAAAACATCGAAAAACTGGTCGTTAAATCTGCTAACGAAAGCGGCGGCTACGGCATGTTGATCGGGCCGCATTCCACGAAAGAGCAATGCGATCAATTTCGCGCCGCCATTCGTGCCAACCCACGTAACTACGTCGCCCAGCCCGTCGTGCAACTTTCCCGTGCGCCCTCCCATTGCGACGCCGGCGTGGAAGGTCGCCACATCGATCTGCGCCCCTATGTTTTATATGGGGAAAAAATCAGCATCGTCCCCGGCGGACTCACCCGCGTCGCGCTGCGCAAAGGTTCGCTCGTGGTCAATAGTTCACAAGGTGGCGGGAGCAAGGATACCTGGGTGCTCGATCACGAACATCCCGAGGCCACAGCCAGTCAATCCCAAAGTCAGTCCTAACTTTTTCTATGCTAAGTCGCGTCGCCGAAGCTATTTATTGGATGAACCGTTACATCGAACGGGCCGAAAGCAACGCCCGCATGTTGGACGTAAACTCCGAGGTGCTCCTCGACTTCGAGATGAGCGGCATCACCTCCGTCAAACATTGGACGCCCATCCTCAGCACCCTCGAAGATCACGAATTGTTTAACACGCTTTACAAAGGACTCACAGGTGACAACGTGGTCGATTTTGTCACTTTTGAACGCAAAAATCCCAATTCCATCGCCTCCTGCATCGCTTCCGCCCGCGAAAACGCCCGCACTGTGCGTGAACAAATCTCCAGCGAAATGTGGGAGCATCTCAACAAGCTTTACCTCTTTATTCGTTCGGAGGAGGCACGCACCCTTTTTCGCTCCAGCACCTTCGAGTTTTTCAATTACATCGTCGCCGGGTCCCATCTTTTTCAAGGCACCACCGATGCCACCATGACCCATGGCGAAGGCTGGTATTTCGGTCAGGCCGGGCGTTTCCTGGAACGCGCAGATCGCACCTCACGTTTGCTCGACATGAAATACCATGTCCTGCTCCCCAGCGGCGAAAAAGTCGGCGGCAATGTCGATACCGTCCAGTGGATGGGCGTGTTGCGTTCCTGCAGCGGTCTCGAAGCCTATCGCAAAATCTATGTCGATCAGGTCGCGCCTTGGAAAGTCGCCGAATTTCTCATCACCGACGATACGTTTCCACGCTCGATTAATTTTTGTGTCAACGAACTCGATGAAGTCATCCACCATATTTCCGGCGTTCCCCGCAGACGTTATGAGAGCGAAGTCGAACAACTTTCTGGGCGGCTCCACGCCGATCTCGCCTTCGTCGATGTCGCCACCATCTTCAAAACCGGCCTGCACCAATACCTGGATTACATCCAGCTCCGCCTCATCGACATCGCTTCCGCTCTGACCAAAAAATACTGCGAATGGCAGGTGCCCGAAGAAAAGGTCTGATTTCTTTCCAAAAAACTCACTGCCGGGGAGGAAACGGCGGCAACCCCTTCACCTGGGTGCCCGGAGTGATCCCCCGATTGGCAAACCACCCCTGGTTTAGCTCCAGCGCATAAGCGATTCGCGTGGAACCACTTACAACTGCATCCTCATCGAGTGGTTGCGCCGGATGAATCTCTTTTACCCTCCCCTCACGATCCAGATAAGCGATATCGAGTGGGATATGCGTGTTGCGCATCCAAAAACTTGCCTGCCGTTCCGAGGCAAAAACAAAAATCATCCCGGAATTTTCCGCCATGGATTTGCGATGCATCAACCCCGAAGCCATCGTTTGCGGAGTATCGGCCACTTCTGCCTGCACTTTGTTTCCCGCAATCTCCAAGGTCACCACAGGCAGCGCAAACGGCGAGCTCGCCACCTCTTTTTCCCGGCTGCACCCCACCCAGGTGAATACGAACATCAACCAGAAAATTGGCCGCCAATTTTTCATTTCACCCGCCTTTCTGCCGATAAAATCGTGTTCGATATCAACAAAGCAATCGTCATCGGCCCCACCCCGCCGGGCACCGGGGTTATCGCCCGGCATTTTGGCGCCACCTCGTCAAACGCCACGTCGCCCACCAGCCGGTAACCCTTTTCCACCGCGGAATCTTCCACCCGATTGATGCCCACATCGATCACCACCGCGCCTTCTTTAACGTGCCCGGCCCGAATGAAATCGGCCCTTCCTATCGCCGCCACCACGATATCTGCCGACCGGGTGATTTCGGCCAGATTCCGCGTGCGCGAATGGGCCACAGTCACCGTGGCATCGCCGCCCAACCCTTTTTGTAAAAGCAACAACGCCAAGGGTTTCCCCACGATCATGCTTCGTCCCACCACCACCACGTGCGCTCCTGCCGTTTCGATCCCCGCGTCGATCAAAAGCTTCTGGCAGCCGAGCGGCGTGCAGGGCACGAAACCCGTCGGATCGCCCAACGTAAGCTTCGCCACATTGACGGGATGAAATCCATCCACGTCCTTCGTGGGATCGATTGCCCGCACCACCGCCGCCTCGTCGATTTGCGCCGGAGGTGGCGATTGCACGAGAATTCCGTGAATCGCCGGGTCGGCATTCAATTCTCCGATCAACCGCAAAAGTTCCGCCTGCGTCGTCGTGGCAGCCAGTTCATGGCGCAACGAATGCAGCCCCAATTCCCGGCACATCCGATCTTTCGACCGCACATAAGCCCGCGAAGCTGGATCGTCCCCCACCAACACCACTGCCAGACCTGGAACGATGCCTCTTTCTCGCAACGCGGCGATTCTCTGACCACTCACCACGCGAATCCGCGCGGCCACGGCTTTGCCATCGATCAAATTGACTCCCATAAATAACCTACGCCAGTAACGAATCGACGTATTTCTTGTTGCCTTGACGCAACCGCTCCACCAGCACCCGACCCACCGCCACCAGCAACTTGAACGACGCACTCGGATACACTCCGGCCAAGGCCCGGATCATCCCTTGCGACACCGCCAGCAATTCCGCCGCTTCGTTCGCAATCACATCCGCCGAACGGGGACCTTCATCCACCAGCGCGATTTCACCGAAAAAATCTCCCCTGCCCAACTGCGCCAGCTCGACCTGACGCAACGACGTGCGATGAATCACCTTCACCGTCCCCGTGACTATGACAAACATTGCATCCCCGGCGGCATCCTGTTTCACCACCACATCTCCCGCGCCAAAAGACGCATAATCGGCTAGATCCGCAAAAGCCTGCAACTCGCTCTCGGTAAATTCACCAAACAACGGCAAATCCTTAATTTTATCAATTTTGGCTGCTAAATCGCTCATAAAAGTCGCTCAGGAGGTTATTTTTCCATCCCGCAAATGTATCCGACGCGAAGCGGCGCGGGCCACCTCTTCACTGTGCGTCACAACTATCATCGTGACACCTTCCTGGGAAGCAATCTTTTCCAACACCTCGATCACGCGCCGGGCATTGCGACTGTCCAGATTCCCCGTCGGCTCATCCGCCAGCAGCAGCTTCGGCTTATGCACTAACGCCCGGGCAATGGCCGTTCGCTGCATCTCGCCCCCGCTTAATTGATGCGGAAAATGGTTTGCCCGCTCCGCCAATCCCACCGTCTCCAGGGCAGCCAGCGCTTTTTCCCTGGCCACTTTTTCCGCCCCCGCCGCGCCACCCTGCAAAAGTAATGGCAGCATCACATTTTCCACTACGCGCATCGTCGGGAGCAGATTGAAAAATTGAAAAACGATCCCCAGCAGATCTCTCCGATACCGCGTCAACTCCTCCTCGCCTGCCGTGTGTAACGCCACCCCGGCCACCTCGATTTCGCCACTTGTCGGCTTGTCCAGCCCTCCCAGCAAATGCATCAACGTGCTTTTTCCACAGCCACTTTCCCCGGTGATCGCGACAAACTCCCCCTCATCGATCCGCGCCGATATCCCGTCCAACGCCCGCACTCGCTCCGGGTCGCCCGTGTCGTAAATCCGCGTCACCTCCTCCAATCGTATCATGGCATCCATCCTATCCCAAAAAACCGGGAGCACCAAACGCAGGTTTTTTTCTCTGGCCCGTCCATCGTCTCTGGAGAATCATTCTTTCGTTGCCCGCCTCCGATTTCATTAACCGCCACTTCCACGTCATCGACGAATCGCCCGATTGGATCGTCGTCGATAAACCGCCGCATCTCCTCATCCATCCCACCGCCGCTCCGGGCCCCGGCAACCCTTTCACCCTCTGGGATGGTCTGCGACAGTTGCTCTCCTACGAAATTGCCAATGGCGGGCAAATCTCCATCATCAACCGGCTGGACCGCGAGACCAGCGGCCTCGTGCTCATCGCCAAACACTCCGCCGCCGCACGTCTCCTCGCCACCGCCATGGCCGCGCGCGATGTGGAAAAAACCTATCTCGCGCTCGTCTGCGGACATCCCACGTGGACGCACACCAGGGTCGATGCGCCACTCCTCCGCCAGGGCAGCGTGCAGCCCTCGCGGATTCATCTTAAACAATGCATTCACCCCGATGGCGCACCCGCCATCACCGATTTTCGCGTTCTGCAAACTTATATCCTGCCGAACGCCCTTCCCGTTTCCCTCCTCGAAGCCCGCCCGCGCACCGGGCGCACCCACCAGATCCGCGTCCACGCAGCCCACCTGGGTCATCCATTGTTAGGAGATAAAATCTACGGTCCCGATGAGTCACTCTACCTGCAATTTATCGCCACGGGCTGGACGCCCGCTCTCGCAGAAAGTCTCGTTCTCCCCCGTCACGCCCTCCATTCCGCCTCTCTGCGCATCCCTCCTCTTCATCTTCACTGGCAAAGTCCGCTCGCCCCCGACCTGGCGGATTTTCTTACGGAAAAGGCGCTCATATTAAATCTGGAAACCAGTGGTTGATTACCCATCGTTGTTTGTTGGTAGCTGCCGATTTTAGCATCCGCGTTTGCCAGCCCGCCAACTCCGCGGACTCATCCCGGTTTGTCTTCGATACCACCGGGAAAAGTAATTGGGATCGGCGAAACCGCATTTCTCCGACACCTCAGCCACAGCATCTGTGCCAGCCAGAAGATTTTGCGCTTTTTTAAGTAACTCCATCGAGCGCAACTGGCCGGTGGACATGCCGGTTTCCCTCCTCAACAAACGCGTGAGGTGGTCCCGATGATAGCCCACCAACTCCGCCACCTCGCTCACGCCACCCGCTCCCAGAAACTTGTCCCGAAAGATTTCCCGCACCCGGCGCACCACTGGCAGGATGTTTTGCGCACCTGTTTTGGGCAGGAGACCCGTCACCCGCATCAATACTTCCACGATCTGCAACACCGCCGCCGCTTCTCCCGGTCGCACGGTTTCCCGCCCCGGATGCCATTCGTGCAAACGCGCCAAAGCTTGACGAATCATCTGCACCTCGGCTTGCACCAACACGGCGCGAATCGGCTGCATCGCCCCGGCACATTCCAAATCCAGCGCCAGGCAAAGCGGACGCCTGCCGGTGCCCTCGGTAAATGCATGTTCACAGCCCGGTGGCAGGTAAAAAAGCATCCCGGCCCGCGTCTCGTGCTCGTCGCAACACACGAGTTGCCTGCCATTGCCGCTGAGATAAAGCAAAAATTGACTGTGCTGATGCGTATGACGCTCCACCCAAAGCCTCTCGGGCAAATGTCGGTTGAGGCTTAAACGCAGAATATGGAGCCCGTCCACGCGGATATCAAGTTCCTGCGAAACCACATGACGCACATTGCGAATGTCCATCGTCTGAGTGTATTTGCGATATTCTGAAAAATAAAGTCGGTTTTGTGCTGTATTTCAACGCCTTTGTCCTCACCCAAATTCTTTCACATTCGTAAATTACGGTTATGAATCCCCAAAGTGTTGTTCTTGTCACCGGCTCCAGTCGCGGTCTGGGCCGTGGTGTTGCCGAATCTCTCGCCCGCCTCGGAGTCAGCGTTGCCGTCCATTATGGTTTTAACGAGGCCGCCGCTAATGAAACCGTTTCCCTCTGCCAGGCCGCCGCCATTTCTCCCGGCCAACGTTTCATACCAGTGCAAGGCGATATCGGCAAAGCGGCCGGACGCCGGAATCTTTTCGATGCCACCCTGTCGGCTTTCGGACGCCTCGATGCCCTGGTCAACAACGCTGGGATTGCCCCGCGCATTCGAGCCGACATTACCGAGGCCACCGAGGACATTTTCGACGAAGTCCTCGAGGTTAATCTTAAAGGTCCCTATTTCCTCTCCCAACTTGCCGCCCGCCATTGGCTGGCCCATCCCGGCGGTTCCCATCTGCCCGATGGCTATAAACTTCTCAATATCTCCTCGCTTTCCGCCGCCGTCCCCTCGCTTAATCGGGGCGAGTATTGCATCTCCAAAGCCGCTCTCGCCATGGTCACGCAACTTTGGGCCAATCGACTGGCCGGCGAAGGAATTTCCGTCCTGGAACTGCGCCCAGGAATCATGGCCACCGACATGACCGCCGGTGTTAAGGAAAAATACGATGCCCTCATCGCCAACGGTCTCATCCCGCAAAATCGCTGGGGCACTCCCGGGGATCTCGGACGCGCTGTCAGTGCCATCATTGGTGGCGCCTTTCCCTTCTCCACCGGCGATATCATTAACATCGACGGCGGCTTCCACCTCAGAAAACTTTAACCCTTCCTCACCATGATCCAGATCGACTCCTCTCTTACTCCCGCATCTCTAGCTCCCGCCATCGAAAACCTTTTTGCCGTTTCCGCCCCGAAAATTCGTGCCCTGCAAACCCGTTGGGCCGATAAATCGGGCACACCGGTTTTTACCGTGGCCGGCGAATACACCGCACGTGGCTGGACCGAATGGACCCAGGGTTTTCAATACGGTTCGGCTATTTTGCAATTTGAAGCCACCCGCGATGAGGAATTCCTAGCCATCGGGCGTCAGGGCACCCTGGAAAAAATGGCCTCCCATCTCACCCACATCGGGGTGCACGATCACGGCTTCAATAATGTTAGCACCTACGGCAATCTGCTGCGTCTGCAAGCATTGGGAATCATCCCCGCCCACGAATGGGAAAAAAACTTTTACGAGCTGGCGCTCAAAACCACGGGTGCGATCCAGGCCGCACGCTGGACCCCTCTGCCGCAGAATCTGGGCTACATCTATTCCTTTAACGGGCCCCACTCGCTTTTCTCGGATACGGTGCGTTCACTGCGCGCCCTGGCGGTGAGCCATCTGTTAGGTCATCGTCTGATGCACGAGGGCGACAAACCAGCCTCCTTGTTGGAACGTCTTTTGCAACATGCCGAGACCACCGCGCGTTACAATGTTTATTATGGGACGGGACGCGACTTCTACGATCAACCCAACACCCGCGGCCGCACCGTTCACGAATCCATCTTCAATCTCAACGATGGAAATTATCGTTGCCCAAGCACACAACAAGGTTACTCTCCTTTCTCCACCTGGACGCGTGGTCTCTCCTGGATTCTCACCGGTTACGCCGAGGAATTGGAGTGGCTCGATGTGTTGGACGAATCCGGGTTGGAACCGTTCGGCGGGAAAAATAGATGGCTGGATCGTTTTCTCGAACCTGCCATTGCCACCGCCGATTTCTTTATCGAACACACACCCACTGACGGCATTCCTTACTGGGATACCGGGGCGCCACAATTGCATCGACTAGGCAATTATCTGGATCGGCCTGCCGAACCCGATAACGCTTGGGAGCCTGTCGATAGCTCCGCTGCCGCCATCGCTGCACAAGGCTATCTGCGCCTTGGAAAATTTCTCCTCAGTCGAGGTGATAAAAACCGTGGCGACATTTACTTTTCGGCCGGACTCACCATTGCCAGGACTCTTTTTGCGGAGCCTTATCTCTCCCTAGATGCCGGTCACGAAGGACTCCTGCTCCATAGCATCTATCATCAACCCAACGGTTGGGATTACGTGCCCCCCGGCAAAAAGATTGCCCAGGGCGAATCCAGCCAGTGGGGCGACTATCATTTACGGGAACTCGCCATCCTCATTCGCAGCCTTACCCCCGGCTCCATCTATCATCGTTTCTTCAACGGTGTTGCCGGTCATTGATTCTTTTTTAACCACTACTCATTCACTCTTATGATTCCTCTTAAATTAGCCACCCTCAAAACTCCCGCCGATTTTCGCAACGCCATTACCAACCTTGGTATCGAGTTGCCAATCGACGACGAAATGCTCCTCAATGAAGCCTCGCCCCTGCGCCAACCTCTCAACTGGGAGGGACGCACCATAGGTAATCGCTGGGCGATTCATCCCATGGAAGGCTGGGATGGTAACACCGATGGTAGTATCACCGATCTCATGGTGCGACGCTGGCAACGCTTCGGTGAAAGTGGCGCCAAAATCATCTGGGGCGGCGAAGCCATGGCCGTGTGCGCCGACGGACGTGCCAATCCCAACCAGATCATTATTAACGAGGCCAACCAGGCGGGCATCCGTAAACTACGCGATGCGCTGGTGGCCGCACACAAGGAAAATTTTGGCAACACCGAAGATCTCATCATCGGTTTTCAACTCACTCATTCAGGCCGCTTCTGTCGTCCCCATAACAAAAAAGTCTGGGAGTCGCGCATCGCCTACCGCCATCCCATCCTCGATAAAAAATTCAATGTGCAAAGTAATGATCAGGTGGTCACCGATGAAGATCTGGCAGTGTTAATCCGAGATTACGGACAGGCGGCAAAGATTGCCCAGCGAGCCGGGGCGGATTTCGTCGATGTCAAACATTGTCATGGCTATCTGTTACACGAATTTCTAGGGGCTTTTACCCGTCCTGGAATATATGGCGGCTCCTGGGAAAATCGCACGCGGCTCTTCCGCGAAATCGTGGAGGAAATCCGCCGCGAGGCACCCGGTCTAGGCATCGGCGTGCGTCTCAGTGCCTTTGATCTCGTTCCCTTCAAACCAAACCCCGAACTCGCCGAACCCGGTAAGCTCGGCCCCGGAATGCCCGAGGATTATGCCACTGCGCTTCCCTACATTTACGGTTTCGGGGTTAACCAAGACAATCCCATCGAATACGATCTTACCGAGACCTGTCAATTCATCGAGTTGTTGAAGTCTCTCGACATCAGTCTGCTCAACCTTTCCGCCGGAAGTCCCTACTACAATCCCCACATCCAACGTCCCGCAGCCTACCCGCCCTCCGACGGTTATCAACCTGCCTACGACCCGCTCATCGATGTGGCACGCCAATTTGAAGTGGTGAAAACAATCAAAGCCAGATTTCCCGAAACCATCATCGTTGGCAGTGGTTATTCCTATCTCCAGGAATATCTGCCTAACAGTGCGCAATACAACGTGGCCAACGGTCATGTCGATGTCGTGGGTCTCGGGCGCGCTGTTCTCAGCTATCCAAGGATGTTAGTCGATGCCACGACCGGGGTAAAACTGGAAAAACGCTTCATCTGCCGCACTTTTAGCGATTGCACGACAGCACCACGCAATGGATTGCGTTCCGGATGTTATCCGCTGGATCCGTTTTACAAGACCTTTGAAGACGCTGCTCCGCTCAAGGAAATCAAACGCTTGCAAGGCGTCTGATTCATCCATACAAAAGTTCTTTTCCCTCATCCCTTATGCCCGCTTTCGCTTCTACTCTTGCGTCCATTGTCCAAAAAGCTGGAATTATTGCTGTTCTCATCATCGAACGTGAAGAAGATGCTGTCCCTTTGGCCAAAGCCATGCTGGCCGGTGGGATCAATGTGATGGAACTCACCCTGCGCACTCCCGCCGCTCTCGGTGCGCTGCGCCGAATCCGCGCGGAAGTCCCGGAAATGATCGCTGGGGTCGGAACCATCCTCACCGTGCAACAAGTCGGGCAGGTGGTGTCGGCTGATGCTGCCTTTGGGGTCGCCCCTGGGACCAATCCTCGCGTCATCCAAGCCGCACAGCAGGCGGGTCTATCCTTCGCTCCTGGAGTGGCCACGCCGACAGATATCGAGATTGCTTTGGAAAACGATTGTCAGCTTTTAAAATTCTTCCCGGCTGAACCCTCCGGCGGCCTGGCTTATCTAAAAGCTGTCGCTGCACCTTACCTGCATCTCGGGGTAAAGTTTATTCCTTTGGGCGGCGTTAATGGGAAAAACCTCACCTCCTGGCTTTCAGACCCCCTTATTTCTGCTCTGGGCGGTAGCTGGCTTGCTCCGAAAGATCTGATCGCCCGAGGTGACTGGGCCGCAATCGAAGCCATTGCACGGGAGGCAACCGGAAGCATCGAATCCCTGCGGGCAAACTGACTCTCTTTCAAAGTTATTGGCGGGCTTGAGAAAAAGATTTTTCTTAAAAAAGAACATCTTCTTAATAATAAGCATGTGAACAAGTGGGCCATCAAATGTTCCACACGAGCGAAAAACTGGTTTTCTGATCTGTGATTAGCTTGTCAGCAAGCTCGGGTATCCCGCCGATACTTTTTAACAACCTGACCGTGGACAAGGTTCTTCACGTTCGTTCACAGGAATTCACAACTCATTCACACATCTTTCACAGCGGTAAAACCAGCTTTGAAAAATGATGCTGCTTACCGTCTGTTGTTTGGCAAAGCACGCCGGATTTCCACATCTGCAGCAACACCTTCATCCGGGTATTTTTTGGTTGATGGCCAGATCACGCGCCAAGGTTGCCGTTTGATCGTGTCGGTAAATTGACGGGTGTTTTGTCCTGCGGAGACCAACTCGGGACTTAATCCCTCCAGAGTGAATTTGATGGTGCTCACCGCACTATCCGCTTGTTGCACAACGTTCTTGAGATCGTTCGATGCAGAACGAAAATTGGCCAAAGTAACTTTCAGATCATCGCCATTGAATTCGTTGGTGATCTTTTCAACGTTAGCCATGGATTTTTTCAAGGAAGCCATGGAGGCATAGAGAGAGGTGGTAAATTCGCCCTCGGGACTGGTAATACTAACCAAATTGTCTCCCAAAGTGCGAAAACGTGTGATTGCCAGATTAAATTCGGATCCCTCGGTGGTAATGTTACTAATGTTGGAGGCCACCGTGCGCAGATCTGCCAGCGTCTCGCGCAAGCCAAGGATGAGAGGATCGAGTTTTTCAATTATTTGTGGCGCCAACTCCGATAGGGCTGCCTCTCTTTCTCCGATAAAAATGTGGCCTTCCTGTGCGAGTCCACTGTTCTCATCTCCATTGGTAAAATCTATGACTAACTCCGAGAGAAGCCCGTAGGCAACCATCCGAACCTCCGATTTCTTATAGACGAGCGCATCGGCTTCGACACGGATGGTTACCAACACTTCGTAATTTGGAAATTCCTCGGGACGATCTTTCAAGGGAACAGGAGATTGCAGACTGATGATCTGCCCCACTTTGCGTCCGGCCAGGTTGACGGCAGCGCCAGATTTGACCCCGGCTGCATTATCGATCTGGACATAATAAGTGTTTAATTTCTTAAAAACACCGGGTGCTCCGATGTATAAGACCAAGCCGATCAGGGAACCGATGGTTATTAGAACGAGAAGTCCTGTTGTAATTTCATTGCGTAGAACTTGCATGGGAATACTTAGGTTAGAGTTTTGCGATGGCTTCTTTTTTCTGGTTTACTTTTTGTAACAGTGCTGGTGGCATCCAGAATCGGCCCGGTTGTGGCACCAGTTAAAAACTGCGTCACGACAGGATTTGTCGATGCCTGCATTTCCTTTGGGGTGCCCGTTTCGATGACAGATCCCCGATAGAGCATGGCAATGCGGGTGGCGACTCGAAAAGCACTCTCCATCTCGTGCGTGACAATAATCGAAGTGGCTCCGGTGCGCTCACTGATTTCGATCATCAATTCATCGATCACCGAACTGATCACCGGGTCCAGGCCAGCATTAGGTTCGTCATAGAGAATCAACTCGGGTTCCAACATCAAGGCGCGTGCCAGGCCGACCCGCTTTTTCATGCCGCCGCTGAGTTCAGCCGGCATGGAGCCTTTCGATTCCGTCATATTCACCATCTCCAATTTCTCGTCGATGGCCTTATCGATTTCGGTTTTCGACATCCGCGTAAGTTCCTCCAATGGCAAAGCCAGGTTATCGCGCACGCTGATCGAGCTGATGAGCGCGGAATATTGATAGACCATTCCTATCTTTTGTCGAAGCTGATTCAAGTGACTGCGTTTAAGTCTGGGCACCTCAAGATAACCAAACTTAACCGAGCCGGAATTGGGACGCAGGATGCCACAGATGAGACGTAGCAAAGTGCTTTTGCCACTACCAGATTGTCCCATCACGACGAGACGCTCTTTCTTATCCACACTCAAGTCCAAGTTATCCAGAATCACCTTATCGCCAAAAGCCAGATGAATATTTTCCAGTCGCACCAGTGGTAACTCACTCATGGCGAAGAAGTTGTTAACAGTATATTAGCAATCGTATCCATGCCTATGACGGTGGTAATGGCTAACACAACGCTGGAGGTGGTGGCATTTCCCACACCGGCGGCTCCGCCCTCTACCGACAACCCCTTAAAGCAGGAGACCAGGCCGATGATGAGACCGAAGAGGATGCTTTTGACAACGCCGGTAAAAATATCCTTGATCAAGATACTTTCCAAAATGAGATCGCGTCCATAGGCGAAAGAGATGTTTAAGTTATACCATGATACTAACAAGGTGGCTGCCAGGGCTGCTGCTGTGGCAATCACCGACAAGCATGGCATCAGCAAGGTGATGGCGATGATTCTTGGTGCCACCAGAAAACGAAGCGGTCCTATGCCCATGGTTTCGAGTGCCTCCACCTCCTCGGATACTGTCATGGTTCCCAGCTCCGCTGTGTAAGCCGCTCCGATGCGGGCTGCGATGACGATACCGGTGAGAAGCGGACCCAATTCCCGGGTAAAAGCGATGGCCACCAGACCCGGGACATAGCGTTCACTGCCGAAACGTTGCAATTGATAGCCAGTGAGAATGGCCATGGTAAGACCCAGAAAAAATGAGACCATGGCGGTAAGTGGAATCGAACCCACGCCTGCGCGTTCAGCTTGCGCAAAAAACGATGCCAAACGAAACGGCGCACGTCCGCGCCCGATATTTTCCACCATTTCTGCGGCGGTGTTAAACAGCAGCCAGATGATGCTCCCGACGATCTGAAAAAAATTCCTGGTTTGTTTTCCTATGAGGTGAATCATATTGCGCTTGGTGGGGAGAGTATCACAAAACAGCGTATTTGCCCGGAAAGTTTCCCGGCCCTACCTCCTAAGGGGAGTTTTTTTCCAAAATAAGGATTTGCTCATAATAAAATTGCAGGCTGCTGCGCATTTGCGGCAAAGCGGTCTCCCATTTTTTCTGTTTGTTTTTGAAAAAGAACTCTTTGCGGGTCTGGAGTTCTCTTAACTGGTTGGGCGATACGTTTTGTCTTAACGATGCATCTACGAGAGTTTCGTCTTTTTTAAATGCCTCGATTGCGGTGTTCCGCTCATGCCCGATCCGCTTGATTTCCTGGTAAAGCTTCTGCGCGGCGCGCCAGGGAGAGGTCGGCGTTCCCTGCCTGGCAACCTCGTTTTCCAGGGTCACTTCCAAAGCCAAAAAATCCGCCTCAAATTCATAAGGACCTTCTGAAAGTGGGGCGAGGATTTTGGGCAGTGCCGCCGACATGATCGGCCGGAGCAGACCACTGGGAGTTTTTGGTTCGTTGATCGCTGGATCAGGGCTTTGGAAAGTGTTCTCAGTCTCCGCAGGTTCTGCAACCTCTGCCGCAACCGGTTTTGTTCTATTTGTATAAAAGTAATATCCCACACCGCCTACCACAGCTATAAAAAGGAACAGCTTTACGTAGCTCAAAAAATTGCTCCACGATTCCGAGAAGGAAGTTTTGCTCATCGTGTTTCTGGTTTCACGTTCATTTATTTATTAAATTTCTCTGGATTCGTCCAGCCCAAGTAAATCTGGACGCATTCTCCGGGTTTTTTCGAGACTTTTCTCCTTTCGCCAGGCGGCAATGCGGGCGTGATCGCCACTCAACAAAATATCCGGTATTTTCCATCCACGAAATTCCGAAGGCCGCGTGTATTGGGGAAATTCCAACAATCCGTCGGCAAAGGAATCTTGCGCCGCCGAATTGCTATTTCCCAAAACACCGGGAATTAACCGCACCACAGCATCCACCACCACCAATGCCGCTAATGCGCCGTTGGTTAAAACGTAATCTCCAATCGAAATTTCCTCATCCACCAAGTGATCGATCACGCGTTGATCCACCCCTTCGTAATGCCCGCACAAAAGAATCAGGTGCGTTTCAATCGACAAACGTTGCGCCACTGCATGCCCAAGAGGGGTGCCACCCGGCGACATATAAAGGACACGACTTTCCGGTGTGCGCAGGGCTTCCACCGCCGAAAAAATCGGCTCGGGTTTCATCACCATACCCTCTCCTCCACCGAAGGGGGCATCGTCAGTCAAACGATGTTTATCCGTCGCCCACTGCCGTATATCCCAAGCTTTAAATTGTATAAACCCTTGAGCGCAAGCACGTTTCATCATGCTCTCGCTCATTGGGCCTTCACAAATGCCTGGAAATAAAGTGAGCAAATCAATCTGCATTTTCAGTTTTCAAGGTTGTTTGGAATAGGGTCACTCAAAACTGCTTTGTCCGACTTGGAAAGGCTAAAACGCTGGCTTCCGATTTGTTTGCCCCCTACTTCTGTGTTAGAAATAGGTATGTCACTGGAGGAACGCGCCCGCAAAGCACAGGAAATAGCCGCTCACGCAGACCGTTACAAAGTTTGCGAAGGCTGCGAATCGATTGTCGCCGCCCGGGTGGTCGATTGTCCCAATTGCCATGGCTATCGGTTTGACGATGCCGCAGAGCGGGTGATTACCCAGGCACTTTCTCTGGGTTCCCGCGAGCAAACCAGCGTGGTGGCCGACGATTTACGTTGATCCCAAAGCCTTCTTTAACTCCCTGCCACTAGGCAGACCTCGGGTTTGGCACCCAATGTGCTTTGACGAAATACGGCCTCCATAACTCCGTCGCCTCTCAAATATGATCACATTTTCCTATCAAGCCCGTGATAGCGCAGGAAAAATCCTTTCCGGCGCCATCGAATCCGTCAGCCAAGACAACGCCATCAGCAATCTAATGAGTCGCGGTCTCATGGTCCTTTCCATTGAGCAAAAAGCCAGGGCTCGAAAACTTTCCGCCAAATTGCTCAATCCCAAGGACACCGATCTCGTGCTTTTCACCCGGCAATTGGCCACCATGGTCGATGCCGGCCTGCCCCTTGTCACCGGACTCACCGCTCTTTACGAACAGATGGACCCGAAAAAACAAGTGGCCATTCACACCATCACCGGGGAATTGATTGCCTCGGTGCAAAGCGGCGATCAATTCAACCAGGCCGTTGCCAAATTTCCCAACGCTTTTTCCCGCCTCTACATCGCCATGGTGCGTGCAGGCGAATCGGGCGGTTTGCTTGCAGAAATTCTTGATCGTCTCGCTTCCTTCCTTGAAGCCAGCGCCCGCCTTAAAAAGAAGGTCAAAAGCGCCATGACCTATCCCGTGATCGTCATCTTCATCGCCGTCGCAATCTGCTTGTTCCTCGTCATCAAAGTCGTGCCAGTCTTTGCCGAAATTTTCGCCGACTTCGGTTCCGAACTTCCAGGTCCCACCCAGTTGCTCGTTAACATTAGCGATTTTGCCCGTGGTTACTGGTATATTATGCTCGCCGCTGCGGTTGGTGCTTACTACGCCATAAAAGCTTGGGCGAAAACGACTTCCGGACGTGAGACATGGGATCGCTGGTGCCTTAAACTCCCGATTTTTGGTAATCTAATCCACAAAATTTGTATGTCGCGCATGGCCCGGACTTTTGCCCAGATGATTCGAAGCGGTGTTCCCATTCTCGAAACTTTGGAAATCATCGCCGAGACTTCCGGCAATACCATGGTCGAAAAAGCCATTCGTCGCACCAGTTCCCTCGTCGAAAAAGGCGATCCTCTGGCCGCTTCCATGTCCAAGGAAACCATCTTCCCGCCCATGCTTCTCCGCATGGTTTCTGCCGGGGAAGCCACCGGCAAGATCGATACCATGCTTGAAAAAATGGCCGACTTCTGGGACGAGGAAATCGAAGCTTTGCTCGACGCTCTTACCTCCCTCATCGAACCCATTCTCATTGTCGTCCTCGGCGCAATCGTTGGCTTCATCGTCTTCGCGCTCTTCATGCCCATCTTCAAACTCAGCGACGTGGTCTCAAAATAAGTTCGCCTCTCCACCGCATCCCAACAAAAAATGAAAACCCGTTGAGCCTCAACGGGTTTTCTTTTTGCCAGGATCTTGGAAATTAGACCGGGATAGCCGGTTTCCCGCGTTCGATCCAAATCGTCAGTAAAGTGACATCCGACGGCGTGATACCACTAATCCGCCCTGCCTGACCCAATGTTTCCGGGCGGATGGCGGACAACTTTTGCCGCGCTTCCTGGCGGAGGCCCGGCACTTCGTTAAAATCGATCCATTCGGGGAAACGCTTCGACTCTTGATTACGTGCTTTTCCCAATGCGAGCTCCTGGCGTTGGATGTAGCCCTCATATTTTAAATCCGTCTCCAGCATCTCCCAGATCGAAAGCGGAATCCCTCCGCGAAGTGTCTCAGGTAAATCGAGCACGCCGACATCTGGACGACGAAGCAACTTCTCCACCCGCACACCTTGATGACTCTGCCCACGGGAAATCCGCAGAGCCTCGGCCAATTGTGTCCGACGTTCCTCCACTCGGGCCACCCTTTTCCCACAAACCAACCCCGCCTCTGCGGCGCGTGGCGTCAGCCGCAGATCGGCGGTATCCTGCCGCAACAAAAGACGAAATTCCGCCCGGCTGGTAAACATGCGATACGGCTCGGTGACCCCCTTGGTAATGAGATCGTCGATCATGACTCCGATGTAAGCTTCCTCGCGTCCGAGGATAAAAGAGGGTTTTCCAAGCACCTGCAATCCTGCATTGGCACCTGCGATCAACCCTTGGGCACCTGCCTCCTCGTAACCCGAAGTGCCATTGATCTGGCCTGCAAAATAGAGACCCGGCAATAATTTTGTCTCTAAAGTGGCCTTTAATTGCGTGGGCGGACAGTAATCATATTCCACAGCATAACCTGGGCGCATGATTTCGGCATTTTCCAGTCCGGCTATCGAGCGAATAAAAGCATACTGCACTTCGTAGGGAAGGCTGGTGGAAATGCCATTCACGTAATACTCGAGGGTTTGCCGTCCTTCGGGTTCCAAAAATAGCTGATGCTGTGATTTTTCGGCAAATTTAACAACTTTATCCTCGATGGACGGGCAGTAACGGGGACCCACCCCCTCGATTTTGCCGGCGTATAGCGGAGACAGATGTAAATTTTCCCGAATAATGGCATGGGTTCGCTGGTTGGTGTGGGTAATCCAACACGGCATTTGTTCCACGTGGAACTTTCCATCGCGTAGATCATTCAAATGGAAAATCGCGTTTTCGCCCTTTTCCAACCATTCTTCCATAAAAGTAAAGGCCGGAGGAGGGGTATCACCGTCTTGACGCTGGCATTTCGAGAAATCTATCGACCGCGAGTTCAAGCGACAGGGAGTGCCTGTTTTAAAGCGTCCCACCTCAAAACCCAACTGTCGCAAGCTGTCGCTTAAAGTCGAGACGCTATCGCCCATGCGTCCGCCCGTGGCATTTTGCATTCCCACATGAAGCAGTCCCCGCATAAATGTCCCCGTCGTAATGACCACTGAGCGTGCAGAAATTTCCAAACCCAGGTGCGTGCGCACACCGGAAACACCATTATCATCCCGCAAAATTTCAATCACATTCCCCTGAATCAAATCCAACCCTTCCTGGGATTCGATTACCCATTTCATGCGGAATTGATATGCTTTTTTATCACACTGCGAACGTGGAGCGCGGACACTGGCTCCTTTGCTGGCATTCAGAAGTCGGCATTGAATGGCGGTGGAATCTGCATTCAAACCCATTGCGCCGCCCAGGGCATCGATTTCGCGGACCATGTGTCCCTTGGCCAGACCACCAATGGCAGGGTTGCACGACATTTGGGCAATGGTGTCCGCGTTTTGAGTGAGAATTGCGGTGGTGCACCCCAGACGCGCAGCGGCCAAGGCAGCTTCGACCCCGGCATGGCCTGCCCCTACGACAACGACATCATATTTTTTTGGAAGAAGAAACACTTGCAGAATATGCTTTAACGGGACTAAACGGCAACCGAAAAGACGACGAAAATTGTTCCACGTGGAACAATTGGTTTCAAAGCGATCCATTCGATTCTCATACCATCCTAAATAACACGGTATCAGCCACTTAATAAGACTCGTTTCGTGATTAGACCTCCTTTCGGTTGCCCGGTTTTCGCCCGAGTAAAGGGTTTCCGGAATTCTGTTCCGCTCCCTCAATTCTTAAGTTGATTTATCCCTCAGCTTCCACCATTGTTAAAACGATGCGCCTTGCCCTAGCCCTTGCCCTTATCTTTGCCGCCATTTTTTATCGGACGGTCCCTCCCTTTATTCATGGAGCGCCCAACTGGGTGGGTAATTTTTCTCCGCTCGCCGCCATTGTCTTTTGCGGTGCTCTTTTTTTCCCTCGACGCTTCGCCCTCTGGATTCCGCTTGCCATTCTCGCCGTCTCCGATGTGGTCTTGAATGTGTTTATCTACCATTGGCCATTGTTGAGCTGGGATATTTTGCCGCGCTACGTGGCCTTTGCCGCAATCGGCTTGCTGGCTTTTCGTTTTCGCTCCGCGCTAACCAGTCGTCCGAGTGTCACCCTGGCCGGTTCACTCGTGGCGTCTTTGTTGTTTTATACATTTACCAATACGGCCAGTTGGATCGCCGAGCCTGCCTATGCCAAAAATCTCATGGGTTGGACCCAGGCACTTACCACCGGCCTCCCAGGATTCCCCCCCTCCTGGACTTTTTTCCGCAACTCCATCGTTGGCGATCTTTTCTTTACCGGATTGTTCCTGGTTAGTATGAACCTGGCCATCCGATCCGAGAAATCCCCCGTCGTAGAGGGGCTCGCTGTAGCCCGCTAAACAATTCGAAGGGAACCCAAGGGAAACTTTATCAACCAACACCAATTAATAACTATGGAAACGATTGCGAAAAAACCGAAGTCTCCCAAACCCAGTGTTTATTCCGACGCGGAAATCAACCGCAAACTGAGCGCCTCCGAGAAAATCGAACTTCTTCGTAAAATGCTCCAAATCCGTCGCTTCGAACAAGTGGCTTTTGCCAAATATCAGGGCGGCAAAATGAGCGGATTCATCCATCTCTACATCGGCCAGGAATCGGTGGCCGTCGGTGCCTGCTCACTCATGGGAGAGCACGATCACGTCATTACCGCCTATCGTTGCCACGGCCATTCGCTCGCTGTCGGCATGAGCATGAACGAATGTATGGCCGAGCTTTACGGCAAAGCCACAGGTTGCTCCAAGGGCAAGGGTGGCTCGATGCATTTTTTCGCCCCCGATAAAAACTACTGGGGCGGACACGGTATCGTCGGCGGCCAGACTCCACTGGGTCTTGGCCTGGCTTACGCCATTAAATATAAAGGACTCAAAGGCGCTTCTTTATGCTTTCTCGGCGATGGTGCAATAAACCAGGGTTGTTTGTATGAAAGCTTTAACATGGCATCTCTGATGGATCTGCCGGTGATTTACATTATCGAAAACAACCGTTACTCGATGGGCACGAGTCTGGAGCGTTCGTCGGTTTTTAAAACCTGTCTCGCCGAACGTGGGGAACCCTTCAATATCGAATGGGCCCAGGCCAAAGGTGAAGATGTGCAGGAAGTGCGAGCGGTTGTGCAGCAAGCCATCGATCGCGCCCACAACGAATCGCGCCCCACGATTTTGGAGTTCGACACCTACCGTTATTACGGGCATTCCGTGGCCGATTCCAAACATAAAGGCGGTTACCGCGCTGCCGAGGAAATCGAGAAACACAAAAGCGAACACGATCCCATCCAGATTTACAAACGTTATTTAATCAACGCGCAACTCCTTACCGAGGAACAATTTACCGAGATTAGCGACGCCGCCAAAGCCGAGGCCGATGCCTCCGCTCAATTTGCCGAGACGAGTCCACTTCCCGATCCGTCGGCCATTTTCGAGGATGTCTATTACGAAGTGGATCGCGGCACCGAAGCCGGGCGCACGGGCAAACATTTCTTTAACGACTAAACGATTCGTTTTTTAACCTTTTTATCGACATCTTATGCCTCTCATCGAATATCGCGAAGCTCTCAACCAGGCTTTTGCCGAGGAAATCGAACGCGATCCCAACGTAGTTCTCATCGGCGAGGAAGTCGCCCAATACGACGGTGCTTACAAAGTCACCCGTGGCCTCTGGAAAAAATACGGCGATAAACGCGTCGTCGATACCCCGATTTCCGAAGCCGCTTTTATCGGCATGGGCGTTGGCGCCTCCATGCTCGGCATTCGCCCCGTGATGGAACTCATGTTCTGGAGTTTTGCCTCCGTCGCCTACGATCAAATCATCAATAATGCGGCCCAGATTCGTTACATGAGCGGTGGACTCATCAATTGTCCCATCGTCATTCGCGGCCCTGCCAACGGTGGCACCAGTGTGGGAGCCACCCACAGTCATACGCCCGAAAGCTGGCTGGCCAACCTGCCCGGGCTCAAAGTCGTCTGCCCTTCCACAGCTTACGATGCCAAAGGGCTGATGAAAACCGCCATTCGCGATAACGATCCCGTCATGTTCATGGAAAGCACTTTGCTTTACGGCGAAAAATCCGAAGTGCCCGAAGAGGAATATCTCATCCCGCTCGGCAAGGCCGACATCAAACGCGTTGGCACCGATGTTAGCATCATCGGTCACGGACGCGCCATTCTGGTGGGACTCAAAGCTGCGGAACTCCTTGCTGCTGAACATGATATCAATTGCGAGGTGATTGATTTACGCAGCATTCGTCCCCTGGATGAGGAAGCCATTCTTAACAGTGTCCGCAAAACCCATCGTGCTGTTCTGGTGGATGAAAACAAACCTTTCTGCGGGGTCAGTGCCCAGATTGCCGCCACCATCCAGGAAAAATGTTTCGATGACCTCGACGCGCCTGTTTTGCGGGTCACTTCGCTCGATGCACCCGCTTTTTACAGTCCGCAGATTGAAAAATTGCAATTCCCCGATGTGCAACGCGTGATCGCCAAAGTGCTTTCCATTGTATAAACACCGCCAATTTCAGTTGGGTATCTGCGTGCCAGGCTTTTTTTGATTGCGCGAACCATAGTTTCGTAGCTCACTGGTTAGTCACCGAATAATTTTACCCAATTTATATGCCTATCTTCGTCGAAATGCCCAAACTAAGTGACACCATGACCGAGGGAACCCTCTTAAAATGGTTAAAAAACGTGGGCGACAAAATTTCCATCGGGGATGTGCTGGCCGAGGTGGAAACCGACAAAGCCACCATGGAAATGGAAGCTTTTGAGGATGGCACCCTGGGCGAAATCTACGTCCAGGATGGAGGAAAAGTTGCCGTGGGCGAGAAACTTGCCGTGCTTTTGGTTGGCGGAGAAAAACCTCCAGCCAACGGCGCCGCTCCCTCTGCCGCTCCAGAACCCAAAGCTGCTGCACCTGCGCCTGAGGCAGCGGAAGCCAAATCTGAACCTGTCGCTCCGGCACCCGCCGATGGTGAACGCATCAAAGTCTCGCCCCTTGCCCGCAAAGTCGCCTTGGAAAAAGGAGTCGATCTTTCCAAAGTCGCAGGCACCGGACCTGGTGGTCGCATTGTGGAAAAAGACATCCTCGCCGCTGCCCACGCCGCGCCTGCTGCTCCAGTTAAACCTGTCGCTTCCAAGGAAACCGCAAAACCGGCACCCGCTCCCACTTTATCGCCCGGCACCCAGACCCGCGTGCCAGTGAGTGGAATGCGCAAAGTAATTGCCGAACGCCTCGTCACCAGTAAGACGACCATCCCGCATTTTTATCTCGGATTGGAAATCGACGCCCAACCGCTCCTGTCGCTTCGAGCTAGCCTCAACGCCACACTCGAAGCCAGCGGTTTACCCAAACTTACGATCAACGATTTTATCCTCAAAGCCATCGCCAGTGCTGTGCAACGCCATCCCAAAATCAACGCCTCTTGGGACGGCGACGCAATTGTGGAATATGGCAGTGTCGATATTTCCGTTGCCGTCGCCATCGAAGACGGCCTTATTACCCCGGTCGTTCGCAACGCCCAGGCCAAGACACTTTCCCAGATTAGCACCGAGATGCGCGATTTAGCGAGTCGTGCCCGCAGTAAAAAACTTAAACCCGAAGAATACCAGGGCGGCACCATCACCGTCTCCAGCCTCGGGCCATTCGGTATCGAAAACTTTTATGCCATCGTCAATCCACCGCAAGCTGCCATTCTCGCCATCGGCTCCGTTGTGAAAAAAGCGGTCGTCAGTCCCAAGGGCGACATCATCGCGGGTGATCGCGTTACCATCGGTTTCAGTGGCGATCATCGAGTGATCGATGGTGCCGTCGCCGCCAATTTTCTCGTTGATCTACGAAAATATATCGAGCAACCGAGCCTGGCGTTGATCTAGCAGGCTGCTATCGGTGGCGCACAGTCTGCGCAGCCACAAAAAGACGGCGGTAATTTTGATGAGACCGCTTTAACTTCGACGAATCAACCGCCCGATGGCTGCAGCGACTCGAAGTTGCAGGCGTTTGCTTGCCAATTCTTCCGAGGTAAATAAAGCGATGGGCGCGCTCACATGGTCAAAAAACAATTTATCCGCTTTCGAGGGGGCTCGTCCGTCGAAGGCAGATTTCATAAACGCGTTCTGCCACGGCTTCAAAGATCCCACCGCATGGGACATGGTATGTCCTCCCGGCACGAAATCCATTGCCTCGGGTCCCATCGCACTTATTTTTTCTGGAAAAATATCCGCCGTTATATTCAGGGCATCCTGATCCCCTTTATGAAAGCAATAGCTCTGGTCTTGATGCTCAAGCGACTGTCCATTTCCCGACAAAGTAATCATCACATCGATTACCTGCTGCAAGCTGTTGATAAATGCACGCTGCGAACGCGCCACTCCGATGAAGCCAGCATTGAAATAATAATCCGTCTCATGCCTTGGATAAATTCCATGCGGATTAAGATGGCGATCCCAATCGCGCCGCAACGGATGCGAGCGGTGACAATTCCAATTCACATCCTGACAAAGTGCCACTCGATCCTCCACCCAATCCCGAATCACTTCCCAACGACAATTCAACACAATATCCGGATCCACATACACCACCGCCGATGCCTCGGGAGCTTCCGTATCAAGAACTCTCTGCAAGATAGCCGCTTTGCAAAAGGTAAAATGCACCTGGGTCTCCGTCTTTAAAAAGCGGATTTCCAAATCTTTCATCGCAGAAAAAACCTCCTGTCCCTTTGACCATGGAGGCAATGCTCCGCGATACCCGGCATAAATCACGCCCCGATAACCCCACGCGTAAAGGGAATTAACCAATGCGCCGACCCCAAAATGATAATTGCCCTCGAATAACGTGCAAATAACGGTTTCCCTTGCGGAAGGGACCGTGGAAAATGAGTTTGTGTTTGAGTCCGACATTTGCTTCCATTAACAACTAACCCTGTGAGTGGAGTCAGCACACTCCTCAATAAAATAAACGCGCCTGATTTCCAATCTTTTTATCGAAAACCCGTCGATGACTCCATCCCTCCCATTGGTATCAGTCGTGGTGCTCACCTTTAATCGACCCCATTATTTACGGCAGGCACTCACCTGTGTCGTCAAGCAGACGTATCCCAATCTCGAAATTCTCGTGCGGGATAATGCCAGCGAACCGGAAACCACCGCAGTCGTTCGCGAATTTTCCGATCCGCGCATCATCCATCACCGGCATCCGACCAACATCGGGATGACCGCCAACGTCCAGAGCGGTTTTCTCGCTGCACACGGTAAATACGTCGCCAATCTGCACGATGACGATCTTTGGCAGGCGACCTTTATTGAAAAACTTGTCGCCGTGCTCGAAAGACATCCCGAAGCAATCCTGGCATTTTCGGAACACGACATCATCGATCAGCAGGGTAGGGTCGATATAGCCGCGACGCAGGAAAACATGAGCATCTTTCGGCGAACAAGCCTCGCGCCGGGCCTGCATCAACCCTTTCAACGTCTTGCCCTGGTCGATTTTGTCATTCCAGTAGCCGTGGCCACCGTTTTTCGTCGGGAAGCCATCGATTGGACGGATTTTGCCGATCTAGCTTCGGTTTACGATCTCTGGCTGGCCTATCTCGCCGCACGCAGTGGCCAGGCATGCTATTATCTCAACGAAAACCTGGCCTCCTACCGGCACCACGGCAATTCCGAAAGCACTCATCGCCGTATCTTCGTCAACGATGCCTACATCAAGATTTATCAACGCCTCCTCGATGATCCTGATTTAAAAGATCTTCACCGCATCTTTATTCCGCGATACGCCGATCATTATCGCGATGCCGCCGTCTCACTTCTCCGCAATGGCGAACGTGAAAAAGCCAGAAGTTATCTTAAAAAAGGTCTCGCCATCCACCATCGACCCAAGGCATTACTCACCTTGCTGGCCAGCTATTTACCTCAATTCATCACGCAACATCTTCCCCGCAGCATTCGCTTTCAATAAATCACATCCTATGAAAATTTTCATCACCGGCACCGATGGCTATCTTGGGAGTGTTCTGGCACCGCGTTTGCTAGAGGCTGGACATATCCTTACCACCGTCGATACCGGTTTCTATCGCGACGGATTGCTCTACGGGGACCATCCACGCCCGACATCCCTGCACAAGGATATCCGGCACATTAACGCCAGGGATCTGGCCGATCATGACGCCGTGGTTCACATGGCGGAACTTTCCAACGATCCCACCGGTGAGCTTGCCCCGGATATTACCTATAAAATCAATCATCAAGCCTCGGTGCGCCTCGCAACCCTGGCCCGGGAGGCGGATGTCGAGCGTTTTGTTTATATGTCTTCCTGCAGCGTCTATGGAGTGGGCGGCACGGATTTTGTCGATGAAACATCCGACCTGCATCCGCAAACGGCTTATGCAATTTGCAAAAGCTATGTCGAGCGCGATGTTCAGGCCCTCGCAACCGACAAATTTTCCCCCGTTTTTCTTCGCAACGCCACCGCCTACGGCGCCTCGCAACGCATGCGCTTCGATATCGTGCTGAACAATCTCAGCGGCCTGGCCCACACTCGTCGCGAAATAAAAATGCTGAGCGACGGCACCCCCTGGCGTCCACTGGTTCACGCTCAGGATATTGCCCTGGCCATTTCCACCGTGCTCACAGCCAGCAGGGAAAAAATTCATAACCAGATTTTTAATGTGGGCGATACTGGCCACAATTATCAGGTGCGCGAGATCGCGGAGTTTGTCGCCGCCGAATATCCGGGCTGCGAACTAACCTTGGGCAGTCAGCCGAGCGACAATCGCAGCTACCGGGTTTCCTTCGATAAAATTCACCAGACATTTCCAGAGTTTGTCTGCCAGTGGGATGCAGCCAAAGGTGCGCACCAACTTAAGGAATTGTTCACCGCAATCCCGCTTACCACCGAACTTTTCGAGGCGCATCCTTTTACCAGGCTTAAAGCCCTGGAAAAACTAATTCACGAGGATAAAATCGACCCCGATTTTTTCTGGAAAACCGCTCCGCATCTAACATGAAATTCATCCCTCTCGCACTGGTAGGTGCATTTCTTATCGAACTTGAACCGTTTCGCGATGAGCGCGGCGCATTTTGCCGCACTTTTTGCTCCGAGGAATTTAGCCAGGCAGGCCTACCCGCTTCCTACCCGCAAGCCAGTCTTTCGCAAAATATCGAGCCCGGCACTTTACGCGGAATGCACTTACAGATTGCACCGCATGATGAGGACAAACTGATTCGCGTAAGCAAAGGTGCCATCTTCGACGCGGCGGTCGATCTAAGACCGGATTCACCAACCTATCTCCAGCAGTTGCATGTGAAGCTAACAGCCGGAAATCCCAACCAACTTTTTTTACCCAAAGGTCTTCTGCATGGCTTCCAGACCCTCGAACCCGACACGCATGTCTTCTATCAAATGTCCGAGCCCTATCATCCATCCTCTTCGCGCGTTTTTTGCTGGAACGATCCCCAGTTTGGCATTCCCTGGCCATTACCCAACCCCATTCTTAATTTACGTGATGCCAATGCACCGGTTTTTGATCACGCCGCCTGGCTGGCAGAACTCGGACTATGAACGGGGAGGAGCTTCATGCCCTGGCGAAAAGACTTTTTCCGATTTGCCGCAGCATAACCGGGCCGGGAGTGCGCGAAACCCTCTCCATTTTACAGAAGGATCTACCACTCACCATCCACAGTGTGGCCTCCGGGACACAAGTATTAGATTGGGAGGTTCCCTTGGAGTGGACACCTCGATCTGCCTGGATCGAAGACCTGTCTGGCCGACGAATCATCGACTTTGCCACTGACAATCTCCACCTCTTGCAATACAGTGAGAATTTTTCCGGACGTGTAAGCCGTGAAGAATTGGCGAAGCATCTTTTTTCTCTTCCCGATCAACCCGATGCCATTCCCTACAAAACCAGCTACTATCAAAAGCAGTGGGGTTTTTGTGTCTCCGAAAATCAAAAAAAATTATTGTCACAAGCGGAATATAATGTGCAGATCGACACTAGTTTGGATCCCGGGCAACTGGATTACGGCGAACTTGTAATCGCAGGTCGTGATAAGAACGAAATCCTGCTCTCCACGCACATCTGTCACCCATCCCTCGCCAATGATAATTTGTCCGGGATCGTGGTGGCACACGCGTTGGCGAGGCAACTTCTTCAAAATCCTCTCCAGCATACCGTTCGTATTCTCTTCATTCCCGGAACGATTGGTGCCATCACCTGGCTGGCACTCAACCGCGAGCTTCTTCCCAAAATAAAACATGGACTCGTCCTCACGGGTCTTGGCGCGGGTGGTACATTCCATTACAAAAAAACCCGTTCGGGAAACGCTTCCATCGATCTCTTCGTGGAACATTATCTTCGCAAATCCGGCATCCCGCATTGCATCCTCCCGTTTTCACCTTATGGCTATGATGAGCGGCAGTTTAATTCTCCCGGAATTAATCTGCCCATGGGATGTTTCACTCGTGCCACCTATGCAAGTTATCCCGAGTATCACACCAGCCGGGATAACCTGGAGTTTATCCAGCCCCAACTTCTCGAAGAATCGGCGTTGTTGATCCTGAGAATGTTACAGCAATTTTCCTCCAGCGAAACGTATGTGAATCTCGTTCCAGAAGGTGAGCCGCAATTGGGCAGACGTAATCTTTACGCCGCCGATTCTCAACAAAATCTCGCCATTCTCTGGGTATTGAATCAAAGCGATGGCCACCATTCTTTGCTGGATATTAGCATTCGTTCGGGTATCGCATTGCCAGACCTGGAGACAGCCGCTGATCGATTATGCAGCAGCGGGTTGCTCAGAAAAACTTAGTATCGAATTTCTTTATTTACAAAGTTGGCGATATTTGTTAATTCACACACATGCAAAGAATCCTCGCAATCGTTCTTTGGTTGGTCGCAGGATGCCTGTCCACCCATGCTCATGAGTATTGGTTGGAGGCGGATCTCGTCAATACCAATGCCAAACCTGCGGTTGCAGTAAGACTTTTCTTCGGTGAGGATTTTTCCGACGGCACGGAAAAGCCCTTGCAAGTTGGGCGCACTTCACAATTTATTCTAGTATCATCGGGGAAAAAACCGAAACCTTTACCAAAGATCGACGGCAGCAAACCGCTCGCCCTGATTACTCCACCCAAAACTGGAACGCTCCTGGTGGCAATGGAGCGCAGCAGCGGAAAGACCCGCTTCGGTCGCTCACGATTTATCCAGTTTGCCACTGCCGAAGGTTATCGATTTTCACCAAACGAACCACCTTTGGATACGCGTAGTATTTATGAAACGCATAGTCGTTATCTAAAAACATTGGTTCAAATGAATGCTCGTCTCAGCAAACCTGCTCTCGCACCTGTCGGGCACACCTACGAAATTGTTCCATTGATTCATCCTCATACCAAAAATCTCCAAGAGCTAACCATCCGCGTTTTGTTTCGGGGAAAACCCGCCCCCGGAGTTAAAGTTCGCGCCGAACATCGTCACCATGATCGCTCCAAACCACAAACGCTCACGACAAGCGCTGACGGCACAGCAAGGATTGCGCTCGCACAAAAAGGGGAGTGGTTGATCCGCTCTGTGCTCATCGAAAAACCAACCTCCTCCCCCTCCGATTATCAAAGCCATTGGGCATCGCTAACCTTTCGTTACTAACCAGCATTCCTGATCAGGGGATGAATATCCACTTTTACGTCAGCCGCGCAGATCGCATGATCGAAAGGCGTATCCCTTGCGCTCAACCCCGCGGGAGCCAGTAATTGAGTGCCCCATTCCAATACTTTCACCTCTTGTAATTCGTAGGGCCGATGATGCACCTGACCATGATGCAGACTTTTCCTCCCAGGATCGGTGCTGTAGAGGCGGTAACGTTCGACCAAAAAATATTCCAGAGATTCTGGCTCGGCTTGGTGGGAAGTTCCAAAAGGTTGCCAGGCAAAATGATCCATCTCCAGCCCCTTGCGTTGCGACCAATAATCCACCGAGGCAGGGGTCGCTCGGGCTCGCATTTGCGCATGATAATAAGGAAGCTTGAAAAAACTTCGCGCAATCCATACTGCTATCGGATTGCTGGCATCCAGCGAGAAAAACCACACCCCGGGATTCCCCCCGGCATCATAGACGTAGGTGCGCACATTCAACTCCAGAAAATTCGATAACCCCGGCACAGCCGGTGCATACACCGGACGCACGTCGCACATAAAAAACGGGACGATTCCCACCCAGGCTGCTCCGTCGTAAGTATCCACGGTCAATCCCTCGGGCAACAAACGCTGCACTTCCACCGGATCGTAACGCCAATGTAAAAAAAGCAGATTGCGCCAGGCTTGCTTCATCACCACCCGACCCGCTGGCCGCTCCCGCATCGCGGCATGCCGCGCTGCATCCGGGCGGTTGGGAAAGAATTCGCGTTCGCAAGTCATCACTTTGACTATTCCACCACCTTTGCACTACAATCACGCCCCAATCACTTTTATTTCCACGCACTCTTCATGCTTACCGTCTCCAAACTCTCAAAAACCTTCAGTGGACGCACCCTTTTCCAAGATGCTTCGCTACAGGTCAATACCGGCGAAAAAATCGGTCTCGTCGGTCCCAATGGCGCCGGCAAGTCCACACTCATCTCCCTCATCATGGGCGAAACTTCCCCCGACGAAGGCTCGGTAAATTTCGATCGTCGCGCCACGCTCGGCTTTCTTCCTCAGGAAACGGCACCCGTCGGCGACGAAACCGTGCTCGAAGTCGCCCTCTCCCAGACCGCCGATCCAGATGATTATCAGTCCGAACCCAAGGCCAAACGCATCCTCCACGGCCTTGCTTTTCGCGAAAGCGATTTTCACCGTCCCGCCCGCGAGCTCAGCGGTGGCTGGGTGATGCGCGCTCATCTCGCCCGTCTTCTCGTGCAGGAACCCGACCTGCTCATCCTCGACGAACCCACCAACCATCTCGATCTCGAAACCCTCGTCTGGTTCCGCGAAACTCTCTGCCGCTACCCCGGAGCCATCCTCGTCATTTCCCACGACCGCGATTTCCTCGATCGCCTCGTCGGCTCCATCATTGAGATCAAACACTCCCGCATCACCCGGTGGCGCGGCAACTATTCCAGCTACGTCGGCCAAAGTATCGCCCGCGACGAACAACTCCTTTCGGCTTATAAAAATCAGCAAAAAGAAATCGAAACCTTGCAACGTTTCGCCGACCGTTTTCGCGCCAAGGCCAGCAAAGCCTCCCAAGCCCAGAGCAAGCTCAAGCAGATCGATCGCATGGAAAAAATCGAAGCTCCCGTCGCGGCTGGCAAAACCATCGGCTTCAGCTTCCCTGCACCGCCCAAAAGCGGCCAGCGCGTAATTTCTCTCACCAACATCAGCCATGCCTACGGCGAATCCGTCGTTTATCAATCCATCGATTATCAGGTCGAAAAAGGCCAGCGCACCGTCTTTTGCGGACCCAACGGATCCGGTAAATCCACCTTGCTCAAACTCCTCGCCGGTATCCTCGAAGTGCAATCGGGCACCCGCGAACTGGGCTACAACGTCAAACCCGGTTATTATTCGCAAAACCGCATCGACATGCTGAACCCCCGGCAGACCGTCCTCCAATCCGTCCAGGACATGCCCAACCCCGTTTCCGAAGAAGCCGCCCGCACCGTCCTCGGCAGTTTTCTTTTTCGCGGAGATGATGTCTTCAAACCGGTTGCCGTGCTCAGCGGCGGAGAAAAAAGCCGGCTCGCCCTCGTCAAACTGCTCCTCGATCCGCCCAATTTCCTGCTCATGGACGAGCCGACCACCCACCTTGATATCGCCAGCATCGACGCCCTCATCGAAGCCCTCAAACAATACGAAGGCACCCTCATTTTCATCAGTCACGACGTGTATTTTATCCGTCAACTCGCCACCAGCGTCCTCCACATTCATTCCGGCGCCATCAAAGCCTATCCCGGCGACTACCAATATTTTCTCGATAAAACCAACGCCCTTACCGAGCGCGCCGGACTCACCTCCGGACGTCCCCTCGAACAGCTCGAAGCCCTCAAAGCCGCTCCCATCGTGGCCAAAGGACTTTCCATGCGCGAGGTGCGCGAGGAACGGAAACGTCAGCAAGCCGAACGCGCCGCCGTCAACGCCGCCCGCCGTGTTGCGGAACGCGATGTGGCCGCTCTCGAAGCCGAGGTCATCACGCTCGAACAACAACAAACCGAACTCACCACCCGCCTCGAATCGGCCGAAGCCCAGACCGATTCTGGATTCGCCATCCGGCTCAATCGCGAGCTTCTTGGCGTCACCGCCAGCCTGGAACGCGCCAGCGCAAAATGGGAAGCCGCCGCCACCCTTCTTGGCACCAAGGAAGAGCCAGAAGACGCCGGGTGAAATTTACGATTTGAAATCCAACGCGCCTTTTTTGATCGCGTAAATATAACCCACCAGCAGGATCCCGACGAAACTGAGCATGCTGATGAGAATGATAATGCCTTCGCTCCCACGTTCGGCGAGGAAATCCCGGTAAACCACCGCCCAGGGATACATAAAGACAATCTCGATATCGAACAGGATGAAAAGCATCGCGACGAGATAAAATTTGACGCTGAATCGCGGCTGCGGCCCTGTATCGGCAATCATCCCGCATTCGTAAGCGGTTTCTTTGACGGAGTTTTTCTTACCCACCCGCCCGATCAACACACTGATCAACAAAGCGCTGGCCGCGAAGCCGACAGCAATGACGATTTGGATAAGAATGGGCAGATAATCACCGAGCATGAGGCAACATGTTACTCGCCGAAA
>JBBRFA010000012.1:0-43872 GCA_038225185.1 Chthoniobacterales bacterium | reverse complement strand
CGCGATTTTGCCCGACGCCGGGAAAGTGAGCCGCGAGGAGGCCCACGCTCTGGCCGAGCAGGAATACGAACGCTTCGCCGCCCGACGGCGGGAAGCACTCGAAGCGCAAGGGCAAGCGGATTTGCTCGGTCTGCTTGATGCCGAAGTGAAAAAGCTTCCGAAACCGAAGAAACCGAAACCATGAGCCTCAACGAAGCCATCGTCGAAGACGCCGCCCTGACGTGGTTCGAAAAACTAAGGGACAGGTCATTTATTAATCATTGAAGGGACAGGTCATTTATTAATCATTGCCTCAATAGGGAAGATTTCTGCATCGGTGGTGCAAAGCCTGCAGCGCGAACAAAAGCTTAAAAACATCGATTAGCCAAGCGTGTTAAGCCTCTGGTTCGTCTCTCCAAACGAGCTTTCCAAGCTCGGCCTGGATCAAGTTCTAACTCTTATTTTTTAAGACGGACTTTGGAACTCTCTTTTATTACAGTCTGCCGCTAACCTGGGCCGCGACTTTAAGGCGGAGTCCGTTAAGGCGAATGAATCCGGTGGCGTCGTCCTGGTTGTAAGCCTGGGTGGGATCGGCCTCCATGGTGGCGATGTGCGGATTGTAGAGGCTGATGGGCGATTTGCGCCCCGCAGTGATGATGTTGCCTTTGTAAAGCTTCAAACGCACGGTGCCGGTGACGTTTTTCTGGCTTTCGGTGATGAGTGCCTGGAGCAGTTCGCGTTCGGGGGCATACCAGAAACCGTTGTAAATCAGTTCCGCATATTTCGGCTGGAGACCGTCGCGAATGCGCATCACTTCGCGATCCATGGTAAGGGTCTCGACCTGGCGATGGGCTGCATAAAGAATGCTGCCGCCGGGAGTCTCATAAACGCCGCGACTTTTCATGCCGACAAAGCGATTTTCCACCAAATCGACGCGGCCCACGCCGTTGCGTCCGCCAATTTTATTGAGCACGCGCATGATCCAAAGCGGGGAGAGCACGATCAACCCGTCGCCGTCGCGTTCGATGACCCCTTGGAAATCGAGTTTTTCGAGAATGGCTTCCACGCCTTCGCCACCGAGGGAAACGGCGTTGCCCTGGAGAAAGTTGATTTCGATAATTTCGGGACGATCCGGGGCATCTTCGGGTGCGACGGAAAGTTTATACATGTCGCGGAGATCTTCGCCGCTGGCATCGAGCCAGGGATCTTCCAAAATGCCGCTCTCGAAGGAGATATGAAGAAGGTTGCGATCCATGGAGTAGGATTTTTTGGCGCTGGCGGTGATGGGAATTCGATGGGCCTCGGCATAGGCGATCATTTCGGCGCGTCCGGGGAATTGTTCGCGGAAACGGGCCTGACGCCAGGGGGCGATGACCTCGATCTCGGGGGCGAGAGCGGCGGCGGTGAGTTCGAAGCGCACCTGATCGTTGCCTTTGCCGGTGGCGCCGTGAGCCACGGCCTGGGCTTTTTCCTGGCGGGTAATCTCCACCATGCGCCTGGCGATGAGAGGGCGGGCGATGCTGGTGCCGAGATAATATTGATTTTCGTAAAGGGCACCGCCCTGGATCATGGGAAAAATAAAATCGCGGGCAAATTCGGCCTGGAGATCGTCGATGTAACAGCGGGAGGCTCCCGTGTTGAGGGCTTTTTCTTCGAGACCATCGAGTTCCTCCTCCTGTCCGATATCGGCGCAGAAGGCGATGATTTCTGCGGAATAAGTTTCTTTGAGCCAGGTTAAGAGCACGGAGGTATCCAGACCACCCGAGTAAGCGACGACGATTTTCATGAGGAGAGAGTTCCTACCGTGATCCGGGCCTGGCGTCGAGTAACTTTTTCTCGCTGGCAAGCGTTCCGTTGTTTTTTGGCGGGCACAAATTCAACGGGATTAATTTTGAATCCAGGCGAGCAAAATCGCTCCCGCCACCGCCAGGAGACTGCCGAGAATGGAAAGCGTGCCGGGTTTTTCGCGTCGGGTAACGATTTGAAAAATGAGTAAAATGACGGGGCTGGTTGCAACAATTGCGAGGACGATGGCGCTTGGGGTATTGGATAAGGCCGATTGATAAAAAGCCACTCCCAGGCATGGGCCGGCGAGGCCGTTGAGGAGAACGATCAACCAGCCTTTTTCGCGCCAGTTTTTCTTTTGCGGTGCCAGTTTGTTCAAGTCGCGGACGGCGGGCAGCAGGCAATAGAAAACCAGGGCCACGACCAGGCCTCCGAGCATTCTTTGGAAAGCGGCCGTGCCGCCGTCGATGGTGAAGCCTTCGAGCTGATTTACCAGAATGGATTTGCGCGTTACCACGGCGCCGAGGCCCTGTCCAAGTGCCGAGAGAACGCCAAAAATAATTCCCAACCGGTATTGAGAGTGTGCGGGGGGACGATTTCGCCCGGGGAGCAAGGCGAGAAATATGCCCAGCAGAATGATAAGGGATGCCGCGAGATGGGAAAAGGGAATCGTCTGCCCGAGCCAAAGCCATTCGGCCAGACCAGCCACGGGTCCGGCCAGGCATTGGGTAATTAAAACCGTCAGACGCGGTCCGATGCGGGTAAAGGCGGCAAAAAGTGCCAGATCGCCCAGTCCAAACCCGATGAAGCCGCTTAAGATCAGCCAGGCGAAACCTGCACCCTGGAAGCCTTGTCCGTAAGTGAACGACCAGAGAGCGAGAAAAACGAAGGCGACCAGCAACCGGCCAAGATTCGCTTTGGCCGCGCCATAGATGCGGGCGGATTTTTCCCCGAAAATCGCCGAAATGGAAAAAAGAAACGCGGTAATTAAAGCGGCGACCATGAGGAAGCATTGAGGAAGACGGGAAAATGACTTAAAAGCAACGGGATTATCGTTTTACGAAACTTATTGCTTTTAGTTTGCATTTAAGGGCGGGAGGCCGAATTGTTTGCGGATGATGACACGATTTTGGCTCTTTTTTGGATTGCTGGCGGCGGTGAATGTCCAGGCGGACCCTTTGCCGGTGGTAACTCTTTCCACGGTGCTGACCGAGGTGGCAGAAAAGGTCGGGGGTGATAAGGTGCAGGTAATCGGCCTGCTCGAACCCGGCGTGGATCCGCATAATTTCGAACCGAAACCCTCGGATGTCGCCAAGGTGGCCGGAGCGAAATTGATTCTTGCCTCGGGCCGCAATCTGGAGGGTTACCTTACGAAACTCAAGGAAAGCTCTGCGACCCAGGGCGTGTTGGTCGAGGTGGGTAATCGGTTGCCCGGTCTCGAAGCCAAGCACGATCACGACCACGGCCATAGCCACGGTCATGATCACGGCGATGTGGATCCGCATTGGTGGCATGCGGTGCCCAACTTGGTGCTGGCAGCGAATGTGGTGCGCGATGAATTGATCAAACTCGATCCTGCGAATGCCGTCATTTATCGTAAAAACGCAGAAAACTACGCCATTGAGCTAGATGCTTTGCAAAAATGGGTGCGAGTGAAGCTCGCCGAATTACCAAGGAATCAACGCAATCTGGTGACTTCCCACGATGCCTTCGGTTATTTTGCCCGCGAATATGGATTTACCGTTTTTGGCATCGATGGAGTGACCAAGGAAAGTCAGCCAACGAATCGTGAATTGGTGAAAGTGATCGATCAGGTGAAAAAGCAGAAAGTGAAGGCGATATTCACCGAGGTCGGGGCCAATCCAAAAATCACCGAGGAGATAGCCCGCAGCACGGGGGTAAAAATTTACGGTTCGCTCCTGGCTGACGGTCTGGGCACCGGGGATGAGGATACTTACGAAGGAATGATCAAATCGAACGTCACGACGATTGTCAACGGTTTGAAATAGCAAAAAATCATTTTCCAGTCATCTGCAGATCAAAGCAATTTATTATTCATGGAAACATTGACGCCGAAACACCAGATCGTGGACCTCTCCAAACCGACCGCTCCGTAGCGGCTGCGTCCTCGCGGCCGGAGGTGTCCGAGGCGTCTCCGCCTCCCTGGTGAACGCGGTGACATCGCGGCGTTTTTTTTCCTAACGACGCCCTCGTTTTCACTTCCAAAAATTAGGGGCGGTAGCCGAGTCGCCCAATGCGCCCTTCCACAGGCGATAGCCACACTTCTTCCCCGTGAGAAAAAGTGCGCTTCGCGATGGGGAACGAGTTTTTGGCGAGTCGCCAAAAACCGCAGGCCAGTGGCACTGCGCTCCCCAGAAAACGCCTCATGATCGCTTATCTTCATGCCATTCGGAGCAGGGGATAAAAGATAGAGGGCAGCTTTTTTGCATCTCGTGTTCCCTTCGATTTTTCCTAATTACCTGCGGGAGCTTCTTTTTTTTATCAACGAAAATTTGGCAGAAACGAACAAAATATAGCTTGCTTATTTCGTTCGACTCGGTTGCGCAATCTGCGGACAAAACCCACCTTCCCATTGTTTTTTTCAACGTCTGAATATGCCCCACAATGCCGTTCAGGCACCGTTCCCGTTCCCCCAAAGTAAGGGTGGCGACTTGTGGTTCGGTGGCTGACTTCCAGTGAAGGCCTGTCATTGACCGTCCAAACCGGTCTCCTAGGATTAATTAAATATCGGTCCGGGAGTTGATGCCTTTGATCCCGCACATCGCAGGGCAAATTCAAACGTTGCAAAGAACACTAAAAACCAAACGTCGTGGTTTCTTTTTTGGATGTAATCAATGTTGCCGATGGGGACGGGAAAAGTCAACGCGGGAATGCAGCTTATTCCACGGTGAGCGAGCGGATGGTGATGCGGCTGATCGGTGCGCCGTTGGAGTCGGTCTCGGTTTTGCTGATGGTTTCGAGCACTTCGAGTCCGCTAACGACTTTGCCAAAGACGGTGTATTCGCCGCTGAGGGTGGGCAGGGAGTCGAGGGCGATGAAAAACTGGCTGCCATTGGAGGCTTTGTTGGGGTTGATCGTGTTGCCGAGACGACCGGTGGCGACAGAGCCGCGTTCCACTTTGCGTTTGATTTCGGCGGGGATGGTGTAGCCCGGGCCTCCGGTGCCGAGGGCGGTCTTGGGCTTCTTTTTCTTGCTGCCGGGGTCGCCAGTTTGCACCAGTTTGCCGGGAAGAGCGCGGTGGAAGGTTTGTTTGCGATAAAATTTGCGTCGGGCCAGCTCGGTGAAGTTGGCGACGGTCTGGGGTGCGTCGTTGGAATAAAGCTCGATGACGACGGTCAGGAGTTCCTTGTTTCCGGGAAGTTCGATGGTGAGGGTGGCGGTCTGGGCGTGGGAGCCCAAAACACCGGCGAAAAGGAAGAGGCAGAGAAGGGTAAGTCGTTTCATGAGAAAAAGGTGTGGAAGTCGATCTGAGATGTCAGGGATGAAGTGGCAGGACGGTAAAATTTTCGCCGGGAGCGGCGGCGCTGGTGAGCACGATGCCGGGTGTGGCGTGTTGACGTTTGAGATAAGCTAAAGCGACGGTGTTTGGCAATGTCAATGCAGCGGCGGCACTGGTGACGGTGCCGACGGGTTGGCCATCGCGTTGCAAAACAAGGCCGGGAGCGAGGGAAGAGGGCAGGGGACCGAGCAGGCGAACGAGGAGACGATTGACGTGCCCGATACTTTTAAGACGACTGATCACTTCCTGGCCGATGTAGCAGCCTTTGTGATAATCGATGCAGTCGAGACCGGCTTCGACGGGAATGGTGTTTTCGTCGAGTTCGCGTCCCCAAAGCGGGATGCCTTGTTCGATGCGCAACGCTTCGGCGACATCGGATGAGACCACCTCTGGAGAATCCGGAGCATCGGCGGCAAGCCAGAGATCGTAGCCGTCGCGACCGAAACGACGCGAAGTAACCGCATCCGGAGCAGCGGGAGAGGCAAGGTGATGTTCCAATTTCCAAAAAGTTGAAACATCGGTGAGCGTGACGTCATCGGCGATCAGGTAGCGGTCGAAGCGGGCGGCGAGGGAGTCGCCCAGTTCGTGCGCTGCATCGACGCGGATGCCATCGGGGAGTTGGGTGAGCCATACTTCGGCGTTCATTTTGCCTTTGGCCGTCATCACGCAAGCCTGGAGAGCGGCGGCAGGGGTGAGTTTACGCACATCGTTGCTCATCTGGCCATTGAGGAAGCGAATCGTGTCGGCACCGCGAAATTCCAGGACGGTGCGTCGTAAGGCTAGAACAGACATGGGAGAAAGCGAATCAATCTGGAAATTCATCAAAGGGTGGCATGGCGGACGAGGATGGAAAAATCTTCCTGGGCGTGTCCGGCCTCCGCCGCGCGTTCGAGAGAGGCGCGGGCAGCCTGGGCGGCGGGTGTCTGGAGGTGATGCGGTGTGGAGAGGGCTGCGGCATGGCGCAAATCCTTGAGCATGTGTTGCACGGAAAAATGAGGCGAAAAATCGTTCGCCAGGATGGTGGGCAGCTTCATTTCCAACAGGCCGGAATAGACGGCGTTGGCGGCGAGGGCGGCATGCACTTTTTCGGGATCGAGCCCGGCGGCTTTTGTAATTGCGAGCGCTTCGCCAAGGATTTGCAACGTGCCTGCGACCAGGAGATTGGCGGCCAGTTTCATCACCGCAGCCTGGCCGGGTTCGCCCACTGGGATGACGGCTTTGCCACTGTCGAGGAGGAGCGGTTCCATCGTGGCGATGAGTGCGGGGTCGCCTCCCACATAATAGACGAGAAGACCGTTGGCGGCGGCATTTTTACTGCCGGTGAAAGGTGCATCGAGGAAACGGGCACCGACCGATTGCACGATCCCGGCGGCGCGTTTGATGGTATCGGGCGATACCGTCGAATGAAAAAGCAGGATGTGCTTGGGAGTGAGCGCGGGTGCGACGGATTGCACGGTTTCGAGCAGCGCGGCGTCGTCGGAGACAAAAAATTGCAGAATCGTGCAAGCCCGGGCCACTTCTTCGGCGGAACCGAGAAAATTTGGCACAGGTTTGGGCGAGCGATTCCAGACATAAACGTCGTGGCCATGTTTGCGAAGATTTTCTGCCACCCGACTGCCGATGATGCCGAGACCGATAATGCCGATGCGTTGGTTTTTATTCATGATGCGAAAGACTGGGAACGAAGATGTCGATCTTCGCATTTTTCCGCAGGTTTGCGAGGGTGCGTTGGATATTTTCGCGTCGGCGTTCATCGTTGAGGCGGAGTCGGATTTCCTCGCGGGCCTGCTCGAAGGTGAGCTGGGCGGCGGGACGACGCGCACTCACCCGGAGGAGATGAAACCCATATCGGGTGGAGATCGGCGCACTGATTTCTCCGATGGGGAGTTGAAAAGCAGCGTTGGCAAGAGCGGTTTCGATCCGTTCGTTGCCAAACCAAAACAACGATCCTCCGGTGAGCGGACGGGCGGGATCTTCGGAAAGCGTGTCGATGACCTCCTGAAAAGAGGAACCGTTTTTGAGTGAATCACTGGCCTGATGAATCAGGTCGGTGCGGGCAAGAATCTCGGCAGGAGTTCCGCGAGGCGGAAAAATCGCTGCAAAATGTTGCGCCTCAACGACCTCCGGGAGCAGAAACGCCTCGGGATGGGCGGTAAACCACGCCTGCAGTTGCTCCTCGCTGGGTGCGGAAAAAACAAGTCCGTCGAGCCATTCCATGGTGCGGACGTGACGGGCAAAACGATCTCGTAACGCGGCATCATCCATCCCGGCGGTGCGCAGGGCGGCCTGGAGTTCTGTTTGATCGATAAATTGATGCGCCACCGTCTCCAGAGCGGAGGCGACAGCGGGTTGACGTGAGCTGTTTTTTTCCGCTGCCTGCGCCGCCAGCGTGGCATCGATAAGTCGTTCCAGAGCAGCTTGCAATTCCTTGTCGGTCGGTTTTTCTGCGATGAAAGGCACGCTGGAAAGCAGATCGCGCGCGTAAATGGGTTCCCCGTTAATGCGCGAAACCACAGACGGAAGTCCTTGCAAAAATTCGCTCGGAGCCGGATAAAGCCGACGCACCAGCCAGCCACCCCCGGTAAGCAACGCTCCGTTCAGCATCAACAGGATAAAAAGTAGGATTATTCTCGAACGATTCATTAAAAAAGAAGTCAATTCTAAGGCTTCAGACGATAAATTTTTTCAGGAGCTTACGTCATTTTATTTTGAAAAACCATCGAAACACCTTGCTCTGCAAAATGGTTTCCCGATAATATTTCGATAATTATGGAACCAACGCCCGATCAACAGATTGAAGTGCTCCTTCTGCAAAGAATCGGGCAGGGAGATCGTGTCGGATTTCAGGAATTGTATGATCGATTCGCTGGCATCTTATTTACCACGGCATTGCGTGTCTTGAACGATCAACGCGAGGCGGAGGATGTGCTTCAGGAAGTGTTTGTGCAGATCTGGGAAAAAGCCACCCTTTACATCCCGGAACGAGGTAAACCGCTTACCTGGGCCATGACTTTGACGCGCAACAAATCGATTGATCGACTGCGTTCGATCCAGCGCCGCGCCCGTTTGCGCGACGAGGTGGAAAACGAAGCCGATGTCAACCAATCCATCGAGCAGCGCGATTCCTCCGACGAAGTGGATACTTTGGAAAAAGGAAAAATTATTCGCAACGCAGTCATGCAACTTTCGCAGGAGCAACGCGAAGCCATCGAAATGGCTTTCTTTGGCGGCCTTACCCAAAATGAAATCGCCTCCCGGCTCAAACAGCCTCTTGGCACGGTGAAAGCACGCATTCGCCGTGGGATGATGCGCTTGAAAGACATCGTCGGGCATCAGCTTTAACCGCCTGCAATCAGGGGCGATTTGCGTCGCACAACGAGAGGAGTATCTTTGCAGCCATGAGAATGTTGTCAGGTCTGCTCCTCCTCGCGTTGCTAACAATCGACACTGTCGGCCAGCAAACGCCCTTTCGTGAACCGGGTGCCGCTTATCTTGCCGATGTGCTCGACAAACCCTTTAAAATCAAAGTCCTGCAACCCGCTCCCATCTTTTTTGATGCCCCGATGACCCGCAGCCTTGGTGTCCTAGGTGCCGGTCAACTGGTCGAAGTGCAGGCTGTGCTCGACGATACCCTGCGCGTGGTGGGCAAGGCGAGACAGGGGCAGGTCTCGGGTTGGTTGCTAGCCAGTCAACTCGAAGCTCTCGAACCCGACTTCGTGGAAAAAGTGAAACAAGCCGCCCTGCGAAAAACCCAGATCGACGCCCTCATTGAGAAAAACGAGGTTGCCATGGGCATGTCCGCCGGCGAAGTAATCAAAAGCCTGGGTAAACCTCCCAAAAAATCCATGAGACAGGACGCCGGGGGAGTATCCGAGGTGTGGGATTACATTCGCTACGAACGGGTGCCGCGTCAGGTGCCGGGCTACGATTCTGCCGGGCGATTGGTGAACACCACGATCTATGTAAAAGTGCCCGCCGGCCAATTAACTGTTAGCTTTAGAGATGGATTGGTGAAAGCTGTCGAGCAAGTCGAAGGGCAGATCGACAATGTGCCTTCCGTATTAATCGTGCCACCACCGATTGTGATTCGGTAGTAACCAACCCTGCTGACATAGGTTAGCTGGCAGGAGGAAATCCAGGGCGTTTATTTCGCGGCGGCGACAGCCATCACACCCGCACCCCGGGCGCCGATTGTGGTCTCGATGCGATCTTTTTCGATCACTTCCTCGCTCAGATATTCGGGAGGCATCGGCGGCGGGAGTGGTTTGGTCGATTTGGCGGCAAATTCCTCGGGAAATTTGGCTAGAAAACTTTGTGTGGGCCAACTGCAGGCCTCACCGAAAGCACAAATCGTTTTCCCCGCTATGTTATCAGCCACGCTTTTTAACACCGCTGGATCGCGCTCCGTGCCTCCTCCGGCGACGACGCGATCCGTGATTTTTTTCATCCACAAACTGCCTTCGCGGCACGGCGTGCATTGTCCGCAACTTTCGTGCGCATAGAAATTGTTAATGTTATTGAGCACCCAGACCATGTCGCGCGAATCGTCCATCACGATCACCCCCCCGGAACCTGCCATCGAGCCGACGGCGGCCAGGCTGTCAAAATCGAGCCGGATATCCTCCAGGCCGATCTCCGTCTCCACGAGGGAGCCGTCGGCGGCTTTTTCTTTGATCTTGTATCTTTCTCCAGCGCGCAGCACTTTCGCGGAACTGCCGCCGGGAATGACTGCCTTCAGTTTTCTTCCAGGCTTGAGTCCGCCGCAAAAGTCGTTGATCAATTCGCCGAAAGTGATCGATCCCACCTCGATCTCGAAGTAGCCGGGTCGCACCACGTCTCCGCTCACACAAACAATGCGGGTGCCGGTGTTGTTAGGCCGTCCCAGTCTGGCATATTCCGCCCCGCCCATTCTAATAATATGCTTCACGTGGCAGAGCGTCTCCACATTGTTTACAATCGTGGGGCACTGGTAGAGACCCAGCACCGCCGGAAAATAAGGCGGCTTGATCCGTGGGTAGGCGCGTTTGCCTTCGAGCGATTCGATGAGGCCGGTTTCCTCGCCGCAAATGTATGCGCCAGCGCCGCGGTGCACGTAGATTTCCAGATCGAATCCTGTGCCGAGAATGTTTTTTCCGATGAACCCTTTTGCGCGGGCTTCCTCAATCGCGCGTTCAGCTATTTTGGCGGCTTCGGGAAATTCGCCCCGAATATAGACGTAAGCAAGATGCACATTTAGTGCCCAGCAGGAGATGATGATGCCTTCGAGAAGCTGGTGCGGGTCTTGATGTAAAATATAGCGGTCTTTAAAGGTGCCAGGTTCGGATTCGTCGGCATTGCAGATGAGGTAGTTGGGTTTCGGGCCATCCTGCTTGATGAATCCCCATTTGACTCCACACGGGAACCCCGCCCCACCGCGTCCGCGCAACCCGGAGGCTTTGACCTCGTTGACGATATCGACTGGAGCCATGGCGATGGCTTTTTTTAACTCAGCGTAACCACCATCGGCGAGGTAGGTCTCGATATCGTTCGACCAGTCGGGCCGATCGATATTTTTAAAAATCATCCGATGTTCGCGCGGGTGGGGTTTTTTGATAAGAGAGACCATTTTTTTAAATATAGGGATGCTAAAGTGAGTGGCGAATAAATTATCGATGGCTGGCTAGCAACTCGTCGGCGTCCTTGTGCGAGATGCCTTCGTAAAATTCATCTCCGATCATGCAGACCGGCGCCGTGCCGCAACTCGCGAGGCACTCGACAAACTCGATGGAGTATCGTCCATCTTCGCTCACGGTTATAGGATCGCCGTGCCCATCGTGCTCGTGTCGATGAATCCCGGTTTTTTTGCAAAAATGCTCCATCAACTCATAACTGCCGCCCATTGCGCAGGATAAAGTGCGGCAAACGCGAATGTGATGTTTCCCGGCGGATTTGCGGCGGAACATCGGATAAAAAGTCACCACCTCGAGCACATTGATCGGCTGTAGCTCCAGTTTATCGGCGATCCAAGTGATCGTTTCATCGCTGATCGAGCCGAATTGTTCCTGAAAAAGATGCAATAAAGGCAGTGTGGCAGACCGTTTGGAGACGGGATAATGCGTGATCGTTTCGTCGATTTTAGCGGAAAATTCAGTTGGCAGATCCATGGATGTGATTGTTCGGGAGGGGTGCAGCGCAGAACATCTTCCCAATGAGAACGTTCCCAATCGGTGAGAAGATGCGCCGGATTCCCCCGAACAGCTTGTAATTGAGAAATTAAAACCCCGCCATTTTTCGGGCAAGCGTATTTTCGGATTTCTTTTTTCAGTTGCCGACCGCCAATTTGCGGCTATAAAGAGATCGAGGATTTCTTTGGGTGAATTCCTCGTTAATCACCAAAAAGGAGACGTTATTATGGGAAAAAAAAGTGACAAAAAGAAGTTGGAGCCTGCTGCGCCTGCAAAGGTCCTTAAAGTCGTTAAGGTTGAAAAAAGTGTCGCCAAACCAGCCGCACCAGTTGAAAAACCTAAGGTCGCACCAAAGGAAGTCGCACCTGTAGCCAAAAAAGCCACCGCCATCTCAAAGCCCGCTGCCAAACCAAAGGCCACTTCCAAGCCTGCAGCCCAAAAACCAGCCAACCCCAGCTTCGAGCAAATCCAATTGCAAGCCTTTTTTGTCGCCGAGCGCCGCCTCGCCGCAGGTCTTCCCGGCAATTCCGAATCGGATTGGGTCCAGGCCGAGAAAGAACTTCTCGCCACGCACACCGCGTAATCCAGATCGTCTGCAGCACCTTTCGGTCCCCTTTTGATCTGGCTCCAGCCCTTGCATTTGCGCTCGGGAGTTGTTTTTCATTACCAAAATAACTCCTTTCAAAGCCATGCCCGCCTCTGCCTACGATTCCCTCGTCTCCCGCGCGAGAGAAATCTCTCTGGTCGAAAACTCCGTTACCCTCCTGCAATGGGATCAGGAGACATTTCTCCCCTCCCGCGGACATGACTTCCGCGGCCAGCAACTGGCCTGCCTCACCGGACTCACGCATCGGCTTTTCACCGCATACGAAGTCTCCGAATGGTTGAAAAAAGCTGCTGACGAAATCGCTGCCACCGACGATTTTGAAAAAAAAGCCAACCTCGCCCACTGGCAACGCCGCTACGAACGCGCCACCCGCGTGCCCGTCGAATTCATCGAGGAAATGGAACTCGAAAAATCCCGCGGCCACGTCGCCTGGACCGAGGCGCGGCAAAAAAATGACTTTACCCTTTTTCAGCCCAGCCTCAGCCGGCTGCTTGCCCAATCCCGTGAACTGGCCAACTTCTGGGGCTACACCGACACCCGTTACGACGCCCTGCTCGAAACTTACGAACCCGGCATCACCACCCGCGAAATCGCCACCCTTTTTCAACAACTTCGCCCCTCGCTCATCGCCCTTCTTGCCGAACGCCGCCGCCAGGGCCGACCCGTCCAGCGTCTCCTCGGCCACTTCCCCAGCGCCAGCCAGATGGCCCTCAATCGCGACATCGCCGAGGCACTTGGCTACGACTTCCAGGCCGGACGCATCGACACCTCGGCCCACCCATTTTGCAACACCTCCGGCCCCTTCGACGTCCGCATCACCACCCGCTACGATGAGAGCGACTTTCTTTCCTCCCTCACCGGCGTCCTCCACGAAACTGGCCACGCCCTTTACGAACTCGGTCTTCCCTCCGAAAAATTCGGCCTGCCCTCGGGCACCGCTGTCTCCAACGGCATCCACGAATCCCAATCCCGCCTCTGGGAAAATCACATCGGACGTTCCCGCACTTTCTGGGAGCGTTGGGGCGACGATACCCAAAAAATCTTCCCCCAGCTTGCCAGTTACAGCGTCGAGGAAATGACCGCTGCCGTCCAGGTCGTCCAAGCCTCCCACATTCGCACCGAGGCCGACGAACTCACCTACGACCTCCACATCATGCTCCGTTTCGAGATCGAGATCGCACTTCTCGAAGGCCAGCTCGAAGTCGCCGGCGTGCCCACCGCCTGGAACGAATTGTTTCAAAAAAGCCTCGGCCTGCGTGTGCCCGACGCCGCACGCGGTTGTTTGCAGGATATCCACTGGAGTTCCGGCAGTTTCGGCTACTTCCCCACCTACACCCTGGGCAACCTCAATGCCTCGCAACTCATGGCCACCGTCCGAAAAAAGTTTCCTCAAATCGACGACGAACTCACCCTCGGCAACTACGAGCCGCTCCTCCTCTGGCTCCGTAAAAACGTCCACGCCCACGGCCAGACATTCACCCCGCAGCAACTCATGATCCAGGCCACCGGCGAACCCACCAACCCGGCTCATCATCTTGCTTATCTCCGAAAAAAATATCTCGAAAGCTAACCTCCAGGAGACCGCTGCTTTTCTGTTTCCTCGCCCCCCGCAAAGGGAAACCTGCCCAACAGCACGTCAGGCTATGTTCGGAAAAAGTTTGTCTATTGTTGAATTGGAAACGCCGTCAGTGACGGCAAGGGGTGCTGACCGAAAGGAGACTAAACCCATTATCGAAAGAATTGAGTAAAATGGCGAAGTTATTTCAGCCACAGGAGCCGCAGGCTATGTCGGACGACACCTTTGGGCCATGTTGTTCGGAGAATGTCCGATCCTGCAAGGAGCGCAGCTTAAAGCGCTGCACGGAATAAGTGCTGGCTGCGATCTTTTCGAGATCGTTCCCTTTTCTTTTAGGAAACCAAGGGGGTTCGTCCGATTGCCTCGGTGGGGAGATGCGGGTGAGGCGATCTTCGGATTACCCCTTGGCTGCGGCTGCTTGCGATGGCTGCGCCATCCATTTTCAATCTAACGAAAACTTTCGCCAGTGGGTTTAGAAAAGCGAATAACAGAAAACTGGGATGTGCTGTGGAATGTTAGCCCAAATTCCGCTCTCTGGACGGGTAGGATCACGTCCATGCTTTTGATCTTGGCGATGGAGGCGATGGTTTTGCGGGCGCAGGTGCACAAGCCCTTGGCGGTGCGGAACGCAGCTTCGGCGGCGATCAACTTGGACATACCACCGCCAAAGGATTGGCGGGATCGGTTTCTTCACAGTTGGTTCGCAGCAGGTAAGCTCCACGCCGCAGATGGGCTTTTTGCCCGGCTCCCAAGGTGCTGAAACTTTGGGATGCTTTGCGGTCTGCCCTTCGGAAAACGTGCTCGTCACGTTGTAGAGTCGTAGATCAGGAACTCCAAGCGAACTCCAAAAATGGCCCGTATTTCGCTCGGAAGAAAGACTTTGCAAAAGTTGATGCTGGCAGGAGTGGGCACGAAGAGAGATGACGAGAGCGACCTGGGCTTAATCCAAGATCCGTGGTGCCATTAAGGCTGGGTTGGTAATTTTTCCAATAAGACTTGATAAAAGCTTTTGCTTGGAAAGGGGGCGGTGTCGGTGACGGTGTAATTATCTTGGGAAGAAGGCACGGAGAAGGTGTGGATAGAGTCCCAGCTTGCTTGGTCGAGTGAGGAGTTGCGTCGCAGCGTGTATTTTGTCCCCGGAACCACAGGTGTGATCTGCAAGGAAAATTGTCCTTCAACCAGCGGGGGTATTATAATGACCTCGAATCTGCTGGCAGGGTCATTTGGGTCTGTGCCAGCCAAGTATTCCATCAGGTTGTTCTGTCTGTTTCCGTCGGGGTCCGATCCCGGTGCGGCCCGGTTATTGGGGGGTAGCCCAAAATTTGCCACTTGCCAGTTATCGGGCAAACCGTCGCTTCCGTATTCCTCAAAATTATCTTGCATGGTGTCAAGGACGCTCAGTGAGAGAGTTGTTTGAAATCCATACAAACGGACAGCCACTTCTGCAGGTGAATCGCTAAAAACTTTCCCTGAGGTTAAAAGCCCGGTGGCGTCCACTTCCAAGATTGGGCCTGATTTTGGCACCCATCGCGCTGTCGTGGGATGGATGAGTGAGAGCGTGCCGTCATCCATCGCAAAGCCGGCGTTAAGTTGGACTTGGTCTGTCTCTGCAATGGCCTCCGAGCCTGCGAAGGCTTCCAAAGCAACGGTGTCAACAAGTTGGCCGGCAAAGCCGGATCGGGCTGAGTAGGTTACAGATTGAGCGGAGCCTCCTGCCACGGGATCCGAGGAAGTATCGACGAGGTAGTTGGCTGATGACGCGCGTGGTTGGCCCCCGAAGAATCCCACTGGCTGCCACTCGGTGTTTACAGGGCGCTGGAGGGTGGCGCGAAGAATCGCATTATTCCCATTAACGACGGTTTGGAGAACGAGTTGGCCGCGATTATTGAAAATGATGCCAGTGGCCTCGTCATCACCGGCACTAAAACCCGGCAGTGTAGTGGCTCCCACCGTCGATGTTCCTGAGGTAAATATCACCGATGCTCCCTCGCGAAAGATGAGTTGCAACCCATGTTCGACCGTCCAGAACCAGAGGGTTTCGTCATTGGAGGAGGAGACTCCCGGACCAGTAATCGCAGTGCGGAAAAACACATCGCCACGTCCATTGAGCATGAAAGTCGTATTGGAATTACTGGATGCGAAGGTGATCCCTGGCAGGTTTGGAACGGGAGCCCCCTGCCGGACGATCAAGCCGCGTTCGCCAGCGACATCGCCATAAAGCGCAAAGTTGTTAGCGGCTCCCACACCGTTTCCTTTCAAAAAAATCATGAGTATGAAATCTCCTTGCGAGTTCATCGCAGAGCCTCGGCCTAGCTGCGAAAATTCCGTGGCGTCCAGCAGCACGCCGGCGGGAGCTCCCGCGAGGGGATCATTTTCTCGGAGCAGAAGTTGGAGGGTGCCATGCGAATATTTCCACACGCTCAAGTTGTTAAAGGTGTCGATACCAGTGCCAGAAAGGGAGCTGGTGAACAAGAGTTCCTCGGAATCGTTTATCGCGATGCGTGAGGTGAGTCGCGGGGTGTGGACGGCATTGGGTGGCAGCCCGGAGCCTACTGCCAGATCTCCCTCGCGCACGATGACCTGAGCGCCTTCGAGCCCGCCAAGAAAAAGGGCGTCATCATTGGCAGGAGTAACACCGGTGCCGGACAGTCCAGCCGTAAAGGCCAGACGCCCGCCAGCAGAGAAAGCGACAGGTTGAAAATTGAGGTTTGCCGGGTTCCCTCGAAATATCACACCCGGACCCAGTGGCGCAGGCCCGGTTTCACGGGCGATTTGGAGTGGGGTGTTTCCCGAGAACGACCATAGGGCGTCGTTGTTCTGGCTGGTAATTGGGGCGCCCGAGAGCAGACCGCGAAAAATGGTGTTCCCGCTCGCATCGATGCCATAATCGGTATAACTGCCATAAAACGACGGGAAGAACGTCCCTGCTTCGGTGCCAGGAGCAGCCATACCACTATGAGCCACCAGCTTCGGACCCTCCGCGCTGATCTGGAAAATACCGTGGCCGGTGATTAAATTTCCCGTTAACAACTGCGAGCGAGTCACGATCTCGCCATGAGCGTTGATCACAGAAATTCCGATAAAATCCCCGAAATTTTGTCCGGTCCCAGGTGCGGAGACATTCCCCTGAATGGCGACGGACAGGACACCACCTTCGTTTATTAGTAATGTGTTTGCAGCGCGGATCGGTGCCCCGGAATTTAATACGGTGGCTGAAAATAGGATGTCGCCCCGATGATTTAAAGTGGGGATAAAGATACTTTGAATCGTTGCTGCCGGGATGCCAGAAATCGTTGACGATGTGGTGTGCAGGATTTCCAGTTGGACGGGAAATTGGGCTTGAGCCCCGCCTGCTATTGCCAACGCGAGAACCGCAGCAAATCCTCCGCATCGATGGATCATTCGCATGGGAGACACATTCAAGGTTGAAGTGAGGAGGTAGTGTAGTGGATCGTTGCTCCCAGAAATCCAATGTTTTGTGTGGAGCCGGTGGTGATGAATCTCACGGACAAGGCGTAGGCATTATTTTGGGTGACGTTCGGCTCCGAGATTGATGTCGTGCTTTGAAGTGCCTGGACAGAAGGTGTGCTCTGTGCGGTGGCAATGACGGTTACTCCAGGCGAAACAGGCGGAACCATTGACTTCGAGGTGAGCTTGCCGGTGAATGAGGCCAGATTTGGCCCACCCTCTTCATCGAAAACGAAAAAATCGATCTTCGTAATCACAGCCCCGTTCGGGAGTTGCACAGGGGCTGCGAACTCGTAGTAGTATGAGGAGAAGGAACCGCTGACCAAAGGTGCTCCCGATGCGGGGAAAATATAGTCCTCATCGGCCTTGAATCCTTTGGGTGTGAAGCGGTCCGGTTGAAATGCTGAGGGGCTGACCTGCAATTTGCCAACTTTAGGGGTGGAGAACTGAATATTTCCTCCAACGGACAGATTGCCGGTAAAAACATTGGCTCCCGTGAAGGTGTTGTCGGCAGCAGTTTGAACAATATTCGGTGGCAGATTGATTGATCCCGCTTCCAGTGCACCCGTGACACTCAGGCCACCCGAGACGATGAGTTTTTGAGTTGGCTGATCGAAAGTGAGGTTGGATTGCGCGGCTCCACTGCCAAAGTTGATGCCTTGAGGGCCAAGAAAAATACGGCGCCAGCGGCTGGACGCATCGCCAACATCCAACTGGCTGGAAACCTCGGGCAGAAGGTCGGCCACAAAGAAACCGACATTCAAACCATTGTCGATGACGACATCCCCGGCAAAATTTGACTTTCCGGTCCCCGAAATGAGCAAGTCACCCAGCAGCTCCGCCTTTCCGGATCCAGGAGCTGCCAGTTGAAAAAGAACAGAGCCGCTGCCGCTGCCCAAAGTGAGAGTCTGTGTGGTTACCGATGAAGAATTTAAATTTCCCGAGCTGCTCAAGGTCGAGGCTGTTTTAGCATGGAGCGCATAGGGGACAGAACGAAGTGGCTGGTCTGGTGCGAGTTGCTGAAACCCATTTGCCCCATCATTGAACCACACCCGTAGATAAGCGGTTGCATTGGGTGCTGTTTCGAGGTTTGGAGGCAGAGCCGCCATACCGATTCCACCCAACCCTGCGCTGTAAAGCCCTTTGGAGACTGGCAACGTAAAGGCACCTGATGGCGTGTTCAGGTCTGAGGGATCTTCGTCGTCGTTTTTCCAAAGCGCGACTTCGTTGCCTGGCGATCCCAGGTTTGGTTTCGAGTAAATCAAAAACTTGAATTGGCCGGTGCCATCGAAATTCACGCCATCCACTGAGACCCTTCCTTGATGGTGAAGAACCTCGGGGACCGCTCCCGACAGGTGATGGAAAGCCAAGCACGTTAATAATACAGATGCCAACGTCAACTTTTTCATAAGAAACTCAAGTAAAATTTTAGATTGCCCGAAAATCTAAATTTTGCCAACCTTTAAATTGAAAAATCTTGTTCCTGGGTGCAATAAAAGTTTCCTGGTTCCGTGCAGCCAGGAAGTGAAGTCGTTTTTGGCGGGGTGTGAGCTTCTACACGTGAAGGTGGTTCACTGGCGGTGATAGAGAGAATCGCCGAAAAAATACTGAATGCTCCCGCTGCCACGGCGTGAGCTTGGCGAGCGCTAACGAATAGTCTGCGGGGTGGGGCTGGTATTTTCGAAACGAAAAATCGTTTCGCCCTCGCGTTTCAATCCCAGTTTATCGCGGGCAATGAGGCCGAGATACTCGGGATCGTTTTTCAATCGAGCCACTTCGCGGGTGTTTTTGTGATACAACTCGCGCGAGTCCTCGTATTCCACTTTTATTTTCGCAAGAGCCGAACGTTGCTCGGCACGGGATTTGAGCGCTGGCAGAAAAGTAGCCAGAGCGGCAAAGGTAAGGGTCACCAAAACAAGACTAAGAATCGCCCGGTTAAGGACTTGGAGCGTGCTCCGTTCCTTGCGCCGCTTGAATTCGGGAAATCCTGGGGTCTCGCTCAATGGTGGGTTCTCCTAAGGTTAGAACTTACCTCCGTAAATCGCGTTGTCACCCAATTCTTCTTCAATGCGAAGCAGTTGATTGTATTTGGCGACGCGGTCGGTGCGGCAAAGGGAGCCGGTTTTAATCTGTCCCGCGTTGGTGGCGACGGCGATGTCGGCGATGGTGGTGTCCTCGGTTTCGCCCGAACGATGGCTGATGACGGCGGTGTATTTATTTTCCCTGGCAAGTTCGATGGCGTCGAGGGTCTCGGTGAGGGTGCCGATTTGGTTGACTTTGACGAGGATGGAGTTGGCCACGCCCTGGTCGATGCCTTTTTGGAGGAATTCGACGTTGGTGACAAAAAGATCGTCGCCGACAAGCTGGGTGGTGGCACCGAGGGCGTCGGTGAGCACTTTCCAACCGGCCCAATCGTTTTCGGCGCAGCCATCTTCGATGGAGATAATGGGATATTTTTTTCCGAGTTCCTGGTAGTAGGCGACCAGTTCGGTGGCGGTGCGCTTGGAGCCGTCGGATTTTTTAAAGATATAAAGCCCGCTTTCCTTGTCGAAAAATTCGCTGGAGGCGACATCGAGGCCGAAGAAAATTTCTTCGCCGAGTTTGTAGCCGGCTTTTTCGACGGCTTCGGAAATGGTGGCAAGGGCGTCGTCCGCATCTTTGAATTTGGGGGCGAAACCGCCTTCGTCACCAATGGTGGTGGCGAGGCCGCGCCCTTTGAGAATGCTTTTCAAGGCGTGAAAAATTTCGGTGCCATAGCGCAGCGCCTCGGAGAAAGTGGGTGCGCCTTTGGGGATGATCATGAATTCCTGGAAGTCAATCGGGGCATCGGAGTGGGCGCCGCCGTTGATGATATTCATCATGGGCACGGGGAGGACTTTGGCGTTGGGTCCGCCGAGATATTTAAAAAGCGGGATGCCTTGTTGGGAGGCGGCGGCGTGGGCGGTGGCGAGGGAGACGGCGAGGAGGGCGTTGGCGCCAAATTCGGATTTGTTTTTGGTGCCATCGAGTTCGATGAGGGTTTTATCGATGGTGATTTGATCGAAGGCATCGAGGCCGACGAGACCTTCGGCGATTTGTTTTTCGATGGCGGCGACGGCTTTTTTAACGCCTTTGCCGAGGTAACGATCTTTGACGCCGTCGCGGAGTTCCCAGGCTTCGTGTTCACCGGTGCTGGCGCCGCTGGGAACGGCGGCGCGCCCGACGGCACCTCCGGAAAGTTCCACGTCGGCTTCCACAGTGGGGAAGCCGCGGGAATCGAGGATTTCACGGGCACGGATGTCGGCAATGGCGGAGATGGGCATGATGGGAAGACGGGATGAGTTTAGGTGGATGGGTTTAGGAGTGGGAGAGTGTCAGAAAGTAAGGAGATCGGTCAACAGGATTGTGCTGGTAAAAAATCAGTGTGTCGCCAGTGGACCGGTATAGGTTTTGATGTTGGTGATGCGGACCTGGCGCGGGCCGCGGTCGGTGGCGAGGGCGACTTCCTCCCCTGCGGGACGTCCGAGAAGGGACTGGCCGATGGCGGTAAGGTAGGAGATGATATTTTCGACAGGTTCACTATCCCAGGCGCCGAGGATGGTATAGGTGACGGTGTCGTTGGTATTGAGATCGAGCACATCGACCACGGTGCCGATGGAAACTTTGGTGGTGTCGGGTTTTTCAAAGCCGGTGCCGCGAGCGGTGCCGAGCATGTGATCCATCTCGGCTTTGCGACGTTGGAGAACGGTTTGCTGTTCTTTGGCGGCTTTGTATTCGAAGTTTTCGCGGAGATCGCCGTGCTCGCGTGCGGCGCTGATTTCGCGCACGTTTTCGGGGATTTTTTTGGTGATGAGATCCTCGTATTCCTCCTTGCGTTTTTCGAGGCTGAACCAGGAGACGATGAGTTGCTCTTCTTTTTCGCCGGTTTCGCCCGAGAGCATGCTTTGCAGTTCGGGATGGGCTTTGATGAGGCGGGCGAGGATGGAGCGTTTGGTGAGTTCCTCGAAGACGGTGGTCATGAGGAGTTTGCGCATGATGTCGCGGGCGGAATCGCGTTCGGCGCCTTCGACCATGTCGGAGACTAGTTCGCGATCGTTAATAAGGAGATCGGCGAGGCGGGTGGCTTTGATGTCGCTTTGTTGATCGCGTTCGATGGCGGCGATGATGGCGGCGAACAATGCTGGCGTGGTAAAGGCGGGGAAACTGGCGCGTTCACGAGCCAGCCAGATGAGGCCGTCGGAGGAAATGCTATGTTCGCGGAGTGCTTTATCGATGGTTTTTTCCAATTCGGCGTGGCGGCCCTCAGCTTCGAGCAGATAGGCCACCTCGCCGGCGATGCGGGTGTTGGCGCGGTTGAGGAGCCGGGTGACTTTATCGATCCAACGTTCTGGAAAGGCTTTGGGATAAGCGGCCAACACTTTGCGCTGCCGCGCGGCGCTAATCTCGGGAAGTATTTCGGAAAGACGCGATTCTTCGTCCTGAAGAATTTTTTCGAGAGTAAGATTGGCCGGCACGACGGAGAGGGACAGATAGGTGGCGACGATCTCATCGCGGGCCACCAATAATTCGATGGCGTGAGCGGTTTTTAGCCGTTGATTCTGGGTGGCGATGGTTCCGAGCGAGGAGACGACGGCTTTGAGTTTTTCGAGTTCGGTGCCGAAAAGGTCGAGGTTTTTTACGATTTGATCGGCGGCGGCAAGCTGGACCTTGGTCTGGCGGGCGGCGTTGAAGACGCCTAACAATTCGTCGGTTCGCGAGATGGCCTGCCCCCTGAGCAGGATGGGATCGGTGCGCTTGGCGGGAATGGCGATCAAGCCGGCACCTTTGACCGCTTTTTTGGCGGCGTCCCACCATTTCTTGAAAGCAGTCTCGGTGAGGAGATCGGGCACTAACATTTTGCCGATCTGATCAATGGTGAGTTTGCTATCGTGATCTGCCAGAATGATGCGGAGGAGTTCGGCCGGCTCAGTCGAGGCGAGCTTGCGAAGATGCTCTGTTTCGGTGACTTTTTTTACGAGAAAATGACCTTCGGGAACCGGGGCAAGAGTTTCTGCAGCGTATTGAAACTGCATGGAATGATTTTTTTTATTCTGGAAATGAATGACGACCTGTCCGACAAGATCGTCCCAGGATTCAATCTGGCCGAAGCCCCAGCTTTTGTGGAGCACCCAGGTGCCAGGGGGCAGTTTTTCGAGTTTTAGAGCGAGTTGAGAAGTGAGTTGACCGGCATCGACGAGTTTTTGGATTTCAGGCTGCATAGAGTCCCTTAGTTTAAGGGCTTCCCTCGGGATGCAAAGGAAATTTTCCCGCAGAGAAAAATCAGCCGCGAATCAACCCCAGTTCGCGCACGCGCTGGTAGGTGAGCACTTCGGCATCGGGATGGAGAACCTTCTGGGTAAGAGGGCGTGCCACGACGAGTCGATGATCGCCGGAATCGGCAAAATGCTCGGTTTGACACTCTATATAACCGATGGATGCGGGAAGATAAGGAGCGCCGGATGGTAAAAAAGCGAGGTCGCCGGGGCGGATTTTGTCGCGGGCATGGCCCGAAATCTGGCCGAAACGGCGGATCAGGCGGGTTTGTGCAGTGGAAAGCAGATTGATAACGAGTAAACCGGATTGTTCGATGAGTGAGAGGGTGAAATCGGATTTTTCGAGGGCGAGAGTGATGAGAACGGGGGTGCGGCTGGTTTGCATGATCCAGGCCACGATGTTGGCATTGCATCGGTCGCCATGGCGGGTCGTGACGGCGTGGAGATCGTAATTTTTAAGCTTGAGGAGTTTGCGCATCGGCTGGTTTACGAATCGGAAGGGCTTCGCAGACTTCGCGCCAGCCGGGAAAATTCCAAGTATTGGGAAAACCGGCGCATTGCGTGGGTTTGACGGGTTGCACGCGACAGTCGCGGCCTTCGAGAAAAATGCATTCACCGTTCCCCTTGTCGAGCAAAGCCAGGCCAAGCCGATCCGGGCGCAGGCGAGTCCAGCCCTGGATGAAATCTTTTTCGCTCAAGCCAAGATACGCGGCAATGCGGGTGATGTCGCGCTCGGTCAATTTGACTTCCCCCGGCCATTTGCAGCAATTGGTGCAACGCTGGCATTGGTAATAGACGCTATCGGTTTCCACGAAGTTAAAAATGCGATCTTTTCCCGCAGGATGCAACCTCAAGTGGTAGGCGGTGTGTCGGTGAACGAGGAAATCTTGAAGAAAAATAAATGCTTCAATTTTCGATCTGGCCCGGTAACATTTTAGTATGAAAACCACCGTAACTTTTGGCGAAATCATGCTTCGTCTGGCCACCCCTGGCCATCTTCGTTTCTCGCAGGCTCCGATTCTTGAAAAAACCTATGGTGGCGGCGAGGCCAATGTCGCTGTCTCACTCGCCAATTACGGATTGCCCGCCCGGTTTGTTACCCGGTTGCCAAAAAATGAGCTGGGCCAGGATGCGATCAACGGTCTGCGTGGACTCGGGGTCGATACCACTGGCATCGTTCGGGCGGGAGAGCGCATCGGGATTTATTTTTTGGAGTCGGGCGCGGCGCAACGCGGTTCCAACGTGCTTTACGATCGTGCCCATAGTGCCATCGCCGAGATTCAGCCCGGCGAAGTGAATTGGAACGAAGTCTTTGCCGACGCTGGTTGGTTTCATTTTACCGGGATCACCCCAGCATTGTCGGATTCGGCGGCGGCAGTGTCTCTCGAAGCTGTAATGGCGGCGAAAAAAGCGGGTGTGGTGGTGAGTTGCGACCTTAATTTTCGGAAAAAACTCTGGTCCTCAGCCAAAGCCAACGAAGTGATGAGCGGTCTCGCTCCGCACGTGGATTTTTGTATCGCCAATGAAGAAGACGCCGAGAAAGTTTTTGGTATCAAAGCCGAGGGCACAGAGGTCGAGGCGGGGCAGATCGATCACACGCGTTATCTCGAAGTGGCGGAAAAACTCACGACACGCTTCGGCTTCCAAGGTGTGGCGATTACCTTGCGCGAAAGTTTTTCGGCCAGTCGCAACGGATGGTCGGCTTTGTTTTATAACGGGGGCAAAGGGCACTTCAGCCGCCGTTACGAGATTGAAATCGTGGATCGCGTGGGCGGTGGCGACAGTTTTGCCGGTGGCTTGATTTATGCCATGCAAAGCGGCAGATCAGCTTCCGAGGCGGTGGAGTTTGCCGTCGCCGCCAGCGCCTTGAAACATAGCATCAGCGGCGATTATAACCTGGTGAGTTTGAAAGAAGTGGAAACCCTCGTGGCCGGCGACGGTTCTGGCCGCGTGCAACGCTAGGCATCGTAAACAACGCCTAGCATCGTAAACAACGGCAGGCGTCGTAAACAATGCCAGACGTCTATGCGCTGGTTTCCACCAAAACCGGGGCGGGAGCGGAGACCGGGGGAGGAGCGGAGACAGGGGTGGCCTGGATCGAACGCCATTTTGACAACGGAACCAGTCCGATCGCGATAAAGAGGAGCTGCGTAATATTGAACAAAATAATCCATCTGAATGCCGCATCCATGAAACCATAGCTATGGAGGCCGATTCCTAACATATTGACTCCGAACCAGCTAAATGTGGTCACAATGGTGCCAAAAATGGAGAGGAGCATCAGACCGCGTTCGCGAATAAGCCCTCCCCAGCGCGCGTGGAGAATGATCGCATTCCAGATCACGATGAGCAAAGCTCCATTTTCCTTGGGATCCCAGCCCCAGAATCTGCCCCAGGATTGATCGGCCCAGATGCCACCCAGGATGGTGCCGACGAAACTGAACAAGGTGGCAAAACATATGATGCCATACACCATTGTCGCAGTGGATTTCATCATCGGCTTCGTCAGCGAGCGGCTAAACACCCCACGCAAAACATAGATAATGGCCAGGAACCCGGCGAGATAGGTTGCGGAATAGCCCATGGTAATGATCACGACATGGGTGGCCAGCCACAGATTGGTGTCGAGCACTGCCCGGAGCATTTCCATGGTGTCGCCATCGATGGAGAGGTGATGCGCGATGACCAGGGTGACAAAACCGACTGCCGCTGCCGCGATGGAAGCGAATCCGTTACGATTGATTTTTTCCAGGATAAGACACAGCAGCACAGTGCCCCAGCCGACGAATATGGCCGAGGAATAAAGATTCGTCACCGGAGGCCGGCCTTGCAGCCACATTCGGGCAACCAGGCCAAAGGTGTGGATGATAAAAACCAGACCTAACAGCCAGAATGCGCCCCGGGAAAATTCCGCCGGCCAGACCAGCCACGATATCCAGGCTAGAATAAAAATGAGCACATAAAGAGTCATCGCCAGATAGAAGGGCTGGACGTGATTAAAGAACTCCTCAAAAGCGATCTTCCTGGTGGCGGGTGCATAGGTGGTGCGAAGCGTCTCTGTTTGCTGGCTTAAGGTGGTATTGAAAAGAGCGGCATCGCCACTGCGCCAGGCCGAGATCATGGTGGCATAGTTTTGCACGACTGGATCGATGGGCTCGCCTTTGATTACCCCGGCCAGAGCTTCGCCGATATGCTGCCAATCGTGGGCATCGGGATCTGCCGGAGTCTTGGGAATGGCGGACACGTAAGCGGCTTGGGCGAGACGTTGATGGCGTTGGGCGAAATTAAGTAGTTCGGCAAAGGCAACGCGCTGTGCCTCGGTGAGTTCCTCCCCTTTTTTTTCGGCATCCATGGCGGCGAGACCAGGTTGCAAGATGTTTTTAAATTGCGATAATTCTTTCCCGAAATCCGAGCTGTCCTCCATTTGCAGGGAGTTTTTGAGCCGGAGATAGAGAATTAATCTTGCGCGGAGTTTAACGATTTCGCGCTGAAAGACCGTGCGGTTTGCGGAGTCAAGTTCGGCGGCAGTAATGGCTTGTTCCTCGATCCGGGTGAGGTAATTCCTAAGATCGAAAAAAGAAAACATCTTCGTGTTATCGTCCCGCCAGCCAAACAAATCGCGAATATCGGGGTTGGTGACGGAAAAAATTGGCAGTTGATCGGCTTTTTCCGGGCGCATCAAAGCCTCCATCAGCCAATCGAGTGCGGATATTTTTTTACCCTCGTATCTCACCACTTGTTTGCCGCTGATGGCCATGAGCGAAGTTCTCGCCAAAGTATCCATTGGCTTGACGCGTCCGCCCACGAGCACGGGGAGTTCGCCAAACTCTGGACGATTGAAGGCGTCGCTCGATTGGGGGGGGCGCAGAGACTTGATCAGGAGCAGCACACCGACTAACAAAAGGAGATGAGGTAGATAACGGCGTAACAGGTTCATAGGGTTCTCCTTTTGCGGGCAAACCCAACCAGATGGATGCCGAATTGCAAAGCAAGGCCGATGGTGACCAATCCACAGGCAATGTATGGCATGAGCCAACTGGGATTTTTGACCACTTGGAGAATGCTGGTGGTGTCGTTGTTATCAAAGGCTAATTGATAAAAGGTGAAGCCTCCATGGCGCAAAGGATTATTCATATAGATAAGTGCATCGCGATTTTCACTGGCAGCGGTATGGTTGATGGTTACTTTGCTTGAAAAATCCTTGGGAATGTCAGTGCCGGGATAGGTTTTGTGGGTAAAATCGTGGAGGGTGATGGAGAATGGCTTGTAATGACGGCGGGAACGCAAAGCGATGCTAATCTCCTGGTTGCCTTCGCGGAAGGAAATGGGCGCTGGGATGCGCTCGGAAACGACGAAGACCTGTTTGCTTCCGGAGGGGGAGGTAACCCGCACCTCGGCACTGGCTGCGTTGGCCTGGTCGGGAGCGGTGGCGATGGCGATGGGCACCAGCACCGCCTCGGCGCTAATCGGGAGCCGGGGAATCGCAGGCGACGAGACCTGACTGGGATTGATTGCGACGGAGTTGCGAAAATACTGTATAACCTCCACGGTAAATGGGAGGCTTTCGTGAGTGATCGGATCCCGGCGGGTGAGTAATCCCTCGGGAATGCTTACCACGTTGTCCTGCGGGGTTGTCGAGGAGGGGTCTTTTGTTAGAAAGACCAATTCTTTTTCGGTAAACGACTCGGAATAGTTTTTCGTCTGCCCCTCATCGAGCCGCGTCTGGGCTTCCTTGGCCAGGAGGCTGGTGAAGAGTTGTCCCAACAAAAGCATGATGATACCCAGGTGAAGAAAATAGATGCCGGATTTTTTCCAGTTGAACTTGAAGCGGACGGCTTGCGCGGCGATGAGGTTAAGCAGGGTGATGGCTCCTAACAAATAGCCACCGGGCAGGATGGGAATCTGGCGTGTGGTGCCGGGCAGTGTCCAAAAGACAAACAAGCTGTCGAAATATTTTTTTTGCGCACCGTAGATGCCCAATTGCACCTGCTCCATGGTGCCGAAAAAGACCAGAACCATGGCCAGGCTCAAGCAGACGATGGTTAGCTTGAGCGAGGTAAAGGGTTGGAGAATGCGGCGGAACATGGTGATTAACCTTCGTTAGTGGATTGAGAGGAGGCAGTTTTTGGAAACTTGAAAGATTCTGCGAGAGAACGGAAATTTGCTATTTCCGCCGCAGCCAGTGCGCTGGGTCCCGTGAGTTTGATAAACCAGCTTTGATTTTTGCGTATAAACAATGCCCCCAGGGTGGTTTTATTTTCCTTCTCGGAGACCAATTCCACGATTTGTGCTGGCACGCCATCGATGAGGAGCGTGGGGATTTCCTCCGTCGAAATAATGGAAGCCAGCCCGATTTGATCTCTCCATCGGTTAACGTTTTCGAGAAGTCCACCCGCAGTTCCTGGAAAAGTGGTCAGGGAGACATCCAGGTCGGGCGATCCGGTGTTAAAGCTGGCTGCACGCATTCCCGTGGGAGGAAGTTCCTTCCAGTTTGCTGGCACGGTCCAGGTGGGTTTGCCAGCCAGCGACGCTGGCGGTGGCAGGCCAGGTAAATTGGGCTTGCTGGAACTGGATTCACTGGGGGCGGTGTAGGTTTTTATTTTCCGGTCTTCGCAACCAGAAAACAGCAAAACCAATGCCGGGAATAGATAGGTAAATCGTTTCATGGCTCCAGGATTTGAGCGGCGCGAATTTTTGGGAGTTCGGCAGAGGGAAACCATTGATAGAGCATGAAATAGATGATGACCCCGGTAACCGACACATAGAGCCAGATTGGCATGGTGATGCGCCCAAGGGGGCGATGTTTTTCAAATAAACCACGCAATGCTGGAATGACGGTCATAATGACCAGTGGCACGATGGCGATGGCGAGAATGATGTGGGTGATGAGGATGAAAAAATAAATCGGACGCACGATGCCGGTGTGGGTAAATTTAATACTTCCTGCATAGTAATGATAGACAAGATAGCAACCCAGGAAGACCGTCGAGGTGACGAGGGCGGATATCATGCAAATGATATGTTGTTTCTTTTTGTCGTGACTAATAAACCACCATCCCAGGGATATAAGAAGGGTGCTGACACTGTTCAGTGAAGCGTTGACAGCGGGTAAATCATAAACGTTCATCGTTAGTTGCTGGAAGTTAGAAAATGTTTGACGGCGGCGGCGATTTTAGCGGGAGCCTCCTTGTCGTCCCCGTCGATGTAAGTGCGAACCACTCCGGCTCGATCCACGATGGCGAAGCGGGTGTCGTGGATAAATTGATGCTCGATGTTTTTACTGCCATCACCTGTATCGACCGCATTGAAAAGAAAACCTTTTTGAGCCAGATCGTAGATGATTTGTTTATCGCCAGTGAGAAAAAACCAGCGGGAATCGGCATCGAAACGCGCGGCATATTCGGCGAGAACCTGCGGGGTATCGACGGCAGGATTGACGGTAAAGGAGACGAAACGGACGTCGGCTTTGCCGGGCAACCGATTTTGCACTTCGCGCATCTCGGAGGTCATCTGAAGACAGGGACCTGGGCAGGTGGTAAAAATAAAATTAGCCACCCACACTTTGCCGAGGAGTTCGGCTCTGGATATAGTCGTGCCGTTGTGCGCCGAAAGCGAAAAATTGGGGAGCGGGCGATTGATTACGCCAGATTTTTTGTTTGTCTGCGCGTTATTTACCTCGTTGAAAATCAGCATTCCTATGAATGCCCCGATTGATAAAATCGATAATGCGAAAAAAATCCAGTATGAGCGTATTTTCATGAAATTTCCCTAGGTTAACGTTTGGTGAAGACGAGTAGTCCGAGGAGAATGGGGAGGTAAATAATGGATGCGAAAAAGAGGCGGCGGGCGTTGGGGAGGGTGCGTTTTTTAAAAAAGAGAATGGCGTAATAAAGAAAACCAAGTCCCAAAAATAGAGCGCCGAAAAGTGAGGTTAGAGAGTGAAAGCCCAGCACCCAAGGGAGAAGGGAGGCGATGATTAGAAGTATGGTATAAACGATGGCCTTGATGGCGGTTTCGTTTCCTGAAACGTCTTTGCCGGAGACCATGCGAAATCCTCCCCGCAGATAATCCTCGCGATAGAGCCAGGAGATGGCTAGAAAATGGGGAAGTTGCCACAGAAATAAAATGGAGAAAAGCACCACAATCGGCAGATCCAATCGGTTGGCGCTGGCGGCGTAACCGATGACCGGGGGAAGTGCGCCCGGCACAGCTCCGACGAGTGTGTTGAGGGTGCTGATTTTTTTTAACGGAGTATAAAAGACAAGATAGGAGAGAATCGTGGCCAGAGCTGCTCCAGTTGCCAGCGGTGTGGTAAACCAGAACAATAATGACACACCGAATACGCAGGAAATGACTCCCAGAGCGGCCGCCTGGGCTGGTTTTAACTCGCCAGTGGGTAAAGGACGGTCTTTGGTGCGATTCATTCGCGCATCGGCGGTTCGTTCCATCCATTGGTTGAGCGCCGCGGCACCGGAAGCGCAGAGTGCGGTGCCGATCATGCAATAAAAAAGCAGCCAATATGAAAAGGGGCCGGATTCCAGGCCGAGAACGAACCCGACCAGAGTAGTTACGAGGACGAGAAAAGTAAGCCGCGCTTTGACCAAGTCTGCCAGGATGGCGCCGAGGGAGCGTCTGGTGCAGACCAAAGCATCCACGGGAGTTTGAGAGGGTGCAGACAAAGCCACGGCGGATTTCATCGGGTTATTTCCACCAGTTCTAGTTGGGGTTCAAGTTCTGGTGTGGGTTGGTTTTTTTGTTCGTGGGCCGCTGAGCGGGCATCGAATGCGGCCCGATAGCAGACGATGGTGAAAAGACCGCTCATGATAAATAAGACGGCACCTGTGGCGACATGCGCGGTGGCGACATCGGCGGCTTTGTTGCTCCAGATGGTCCATGCTCCCAAGGCGATTTGCACAACGACCAAACCAGTCCAGAGATAGGCCCAGGGTTTGAGGACGCCGCCCGCTTTAATGAGTTTCCAGGAAAGCCAGGGGATGGCGATGGCCAGGAAGTAAGCAATGAGCCGGTGGGTAAATTGCAGGGCGATAAGAGTGGAGGAAGTTTCGGGCAGATTTTGCGAGATGCGTGTTTCGTTAATTTTTTCGACGCTGGCGGCATCCATTGGTGGGATCACCTGGCCGTATGCCGCTGGAAAATCGGGGATGGAAAGGCCGGCGTGCGCATGACGCATGGAGGCGGCGACAGCGGTATTTATAAAAATAACGAGGGTAATAAACAGGGCCGCCTTGGTGAAATGGCGGGCTGAATCGTTGGATAGGCGGGCGTTTTTCCACCAAGATGAAGTGGCCAAGGCCATGAAAGCAGTCAGCAGGAGGAAAGATTGTGCAAGACAACCGTGAAAGATGCCGATTTGATCTTTCATAAGATTGACCCGCAGACCGCCGAGCAACCCTTGAATGCAGACAGCTACCACAGCGACGACTCCGAGCCTGCGGAACCAGCGGCGTGGTTCGGAGATAAACAACCAAACGCATAAAATAACCGTGAGGAGCCCGACAGCGGAAGCGATGAGGCGGTGTAGATGCTCGTGGAAAATGCCGCCCACCCACATGGAAATGGGGAAAAGAAACATATTATACCCGTAGGTGGTGGGCCAGTCGGGCACGGACATGCCGACTCCCTTGCTCGTGACCAAGCCTCCCGAAAAAATCAGGATGAAAGTCGATAAAACTAGAAAAACACTAAAACGATGGAGGTTTTTATTTTTCATGGAGTATGAACACTACGAATGTAAACGGGATCGAGTCGCGATAAACGTATTCACTTTGCAGACTGCCAATTCGACGCTGAAGACGTAAATTAGTAGGTGGCGGCGGGTTTACTTTTAGCGACTACGACAGAAGGTTTATCCGGACTGGATTGGACTGCGGCAGGTGGTTTGGGTGCGGCAGCCTGGATCCAGGCATCGTAATCAGCGGCAGGTTCGACCGTCACGATTGCCTTCATGGAATAATGTCCGGCACCGCACAATTGACCGCAAATCACTTCATATTCGCCTACCTTGGTCGGGGTAAACCAGATTGGAATAAGAGAACCCGGGAGGGCATCGTGTGCGATGCGCATGTGAGGCATGGCAAAGTTGTGAATAACGTCCTGCGAACTTACCTCGACAATCACGGGCCGACCCACTGGAGTCCGCATGTTACCCATGATCACCATATCATCCAACGCCGCAGGATTGGTTTTATCCAAGCCCAGGGGATTGCTGGCACTGATCAATTCCACGGAGGTTTTTCCATAAATGTTATCGACACCGGGATACCAGAAGTTCCAACCGAATTGTTTGCCATAAGCTCTCACCATGGCGGCTCCTTCCTTGGGGAATTCATTTACCCGGGAAGACCAGATGGGTATGGCAAATCCAATGAGGAGCACTGCTTCGACCAAGACCACGCCGACTTCCGCATGGGTTGAGAGATGCGATTTAACCCCTTTATAACTGGCCTTGGGATTACGCGATTTGTGGAAACGAATGAGGGTGTAAACAAAAAATGAAAACCATCCGACGAACAGGATGAGCATGAACCAGTGGACGAATTCGAGCATGTTATCCACGAGTGGAGCATGTTCGGCTGCGGGAGCGGGAAGGCCTAGGAGTTCGTTGATCAGGGCAAGCATCATAAGAGTGAAAAATTAGTGAGCGATGGACTTTTCGTCGTAGGCGAGATGGGCCAGTTCCTGATGGCCGGGTTCGGGATTGCGTTCTTTGGCGATGAGGTAAATAAAGAAACTGGCCACACCACAGACGACCATGCCAACGAGGCCTAAAAGAGATAAAATGGCAACTGTCATGCCGCGGGTTTCCGCACTGTCCGGTGCCGAAAAGCATACCGGGCAGGCTTGCACAGCAGAGGACAATACGAAGGTGACCAGTGCGGTTGTGACCCACTGTTTTTTGCTTGGGAAACGGGTAGATTTAAGGTTTTGCATAGCCATGTGGGGTTAAAGGATGAGTTTCTTGGATTTTTTTGCGAACCAAAGACCGTAACCGGTAAGAATCACCGATAGAGCCGAAGTAACGATCCCAAACACGAGCAAGGCAAATTCCCGGGTGACCTGCCAATTGGCGATTGCAAAAATCGCCAAACAAATGCAGAGCAAGATCGAGGCAATGATGAAGACAAAATGGAAGGCGCGGAGTGACATGGTTGTTTAGAGGTGAATGTGATCGCTATAAGCCAGGGCCATTAAAGCAAACAGGACGATGCAGCAGAAAAACGTGAATGCGATTAGCTGATAAATGGTTTTTTTCTCGGCGTTAAGATGCATGAAAATCATCGCGACGAAGCCTACTTTAATGGAGGCAAGAATCATGGCGGCAACGATGTTGCGTGTGTGCGAACCAAAATCCACATAAGCCAGAGCAACAGTTAAGATGGTGCCGATTATCAAAACGACGCCCACGGCGAGGTATTGTTTGATATGGGCCTGGATGTGCGCCGCCTCGTCGTGAGGAGCGTGTTCGTCGTGGTGCGAATCGACGGTGGGAAGGTTGGTGGGTTCACTCATGGTCAGTTAGAGAAGGTAGAAGATGGGGAAGGCGAAGATCCAGACCAGATCGACGAAGTGCCAGAAGAGACCGGCCACTTCGACGCGATTGGCGAGGTGCTCCGGGTTTTTTTTGTAGAGTTTTGCGCCTGGAAAAAGCAGGTAGAGAAAAATAATAATGCCACCCAATACGTGCAAGCCGTGGAGACCGGTGATGGTAAAATAGATGGCAAAAAACGAACTGTGCTTGGGTGCCCAGGGAGAAGCCCAACGAATGTCCTCCTTGTCGATCACCGCTAGTTGCCCTTTTTCGAGCAATTCTTCTTCAATTTGAGTGGCTTTGATGGTGTCTCCCGCCTTTGTAGCCGCAGCCAGTTCCTTGCCTTGGGCCTTACCGGGCATGGGGCGTGGGAGAAAGTGAGGACGATCGTTGTAAGGATCGGTGGGATTGGCGTTTTTCGGATCGAGGATGACGACAAATTGATCGGCGGTTTCTTTTTCCAAGTGCCCGCTTATTTCGTAGCGTGGAGTGAGGTCTTTCGCCTGCGCATGATTATTGCCGAGGTAACGTTCGTATTTTTCGACCGCCTCGGGTTTGATAAAAGCGCCGAAGTGTTGGAATTTTGCGGGGTATTCGTAGCCGAGTTTGATCCCTAGAAAGATGATGCCGCAGATGATGGTGATCGCCATGTAGAGTTTATACTGGTTGAATTTACGCATCTTGAGGGATGCCCAGGCCAGGACCACGGTGACGGATGAGAGGATGAGAATGGCGGTGTTGAGAGTGCCTATCGGAACATTGAGCAGCCCCATAGGCCAGAGGCCGGGTTCGGAGCCCATGCGCAGGAAGACGTAGGACGAGAACAGCCCGCCGAAGAGCATGACTTCGGATGCTAAAAAGAGCCAGATGCCGATCTTGGCGCTGTAAAGTCCGGTATCGGGCCGGGCGGTGACTGTGTAGGGAATTTCCATGGGAACGACTATGAAAAAAGTATTTGCGTTAAGAGCTTGGGATTAGAGTTCCTTTTGCCATTGCGGAGAAAAGTCGCGTGGTGCACCGGGCACGCTGTATTCGTTGGGGCCACGATAAGCTGCGACCGGGCCGGTGAAATTCCCGTGCGGCGGCGGGTTGGGGGTGTTCCATTCCAGAGTGGTGGCGTCCCACGGGTTTTCGCTGGCTTTTTTGCCTTTGAAGATGCTGACAAAAAAGTTGATGATAAAAGGAATTTGGAAAATAAGCAGGGCGGCGGAGGCAATCGTGATTGTAACGTTGAGGTGCAAAACAGGCTTGGCCAATTCGTAGCTCGCACCACCATCATACATACGCCGATGCATCCCGGCCATACCTTGGAGGAACATCGGGGCAAAAATGAAATTCATACAAATGAGCGATCCGAAGAAATGCACTTTTCCCCAGAAATCGTTCATAAATCGCCCGGTGGCTTTCGGGAACCAATAATAAATCCCGGCGAACACCGCGAATAACGTTCCGGGAGCCACGACGTAATGGAAGTGCCCGATGACATAATACGTGTCGTGCAATTGCAAAACAATCGAGTTAAACGCGAGAGGAATACCCGTGAGACCACCGATGCCAAACATCGGAAGCCAGGCAGTGGCAAAACACATGGGGGTGGTAAAACGAATCGAACCGCCCCAGAGAGAGAGCAGCAGGGTCGTGATAATAATTACCGACGGCACCGAGATTAATATCGTGGTGGTTTGAAAAAAGGCGGCCACTTTTTGTCCCATGCCGGTGAGATACATGTGGTGAGCCCAGACGACGAAGGAAAGTATGCCGACTGCGATGGCAGAATAAACCAGGGATTTGTAGCTCCAAATCGGTTTGCGAGTGTTATTGGCGATGATTTCGGTAACAATCCCGATGCCCGGTAAAATCAAGACATACACCTCCGGATGCCCGAGGAACCAAAACAAATGCTGCCAGAGAAGCACGCTCCCGCCGCCGGATACCGGGAATGGTTCACCATTGACGACGAGACCATGTGGAGAGAAGAAGCTGGTGCCCGCCACGCGATCCATTAGCTGCATGATCGCCGCCGCTTCGAGAGGAGGGAAGGCGAGCAACAGGATATAGGCTGTGATTAACATGGTCCAGGTAAGGAAAGGCATGCGCATCCACGTCATTCCCGGTGCGCGCAGTTGGACAATGGTGGTGATAAAATTGACCGACCCCAGCAGTGAAGAAGTGATTAAAAACACCATCGCCAGCAGCCAGAACGATTGACCGGTGAGGGCAATCGGCCACGTTTCCGGAATCCCCAGCGTGCCTGGCATATCTGCAATGGTGGAAAGCGGAGCATACGAGGTCCAGCCGCTCTTGGCAGCGCCACCAGGCAGGAAAAAACTCCCCAACATCATCATCGCCCCAATGAAATACGTCCAGTAACTCGCCATGTTGAGTTTTGGAAAACTCATATCCGGCGCACCGATCTGAAGCGGCACGATGTAATTGCCAAAAGCTGCAAAAGCCACTGGCACCACCCCCAAAAAGATCATCACCGTGCCGTGCATCGCTCCCAGCGAGTTATAAAAATCCGGGGCCATGACTCCGCCCGGCATAAAAGCCTGGCCAACCACAGCTTGCAGCCAGCCCCCGATCAAAGGGATTTCCTTGCCGGGATACGCCAGTTGCCAGCGCATCAGGATCACCATCAAAAACCCGAGTAAAAGAAAAATCAGCCCGGTGAAAAGATATTGAATCCCGATGACTTTATGGTCGGTCGAGAAAACGTATTTCGACCAAAAACCCAATTCTTGATGGTCGTCGTGCCCCCCGTGTTGATCGTGCGCATCGTGCTCGTGCTGCTCCGTGGAATGACCGGAATTTTTGGTCTGGCCCCCTGCAAAGGCGGCATCATTGGCGGGATTATTCATGCGTTGGAATTCGGGTGGAAATTAGAGTAAACTATAAGTATATCTTATTTTGGCAAGATTTTATCACGTAGTGTGACAAAGGCAAAAGAATCTTTAGGAGATTTCAAAGGCCGAGGCAAACCGGATAATGAAAAAAATTGCGAATAATTCCCGTAAAACAGGAGTTCTTCACGTGTTCACCACTTTTGCGGTATGAAACCGGGCGTGGGATCCAAGATTAAGTGCAAATGGACCGTTTTTTACGAGTTATTCCAACTCGACGGGATTGGTGAGAGCGCCAATCTGATCGATTTCAATGGTGACGACATCGCCGGGTTTCAACCAACGGGGAGGTTTGGCTGCCATGCCGACACCGTGTGGAGTGCCGGTGAGAATAACCGTGCCAGGAAGTAAAGTGGTGCTGCCACTCAGGAATTCGATCAAAGCGGGCACATCGAAGATCATATCGTTGGTATTCCAATCCTGCACGGTTTCGCCATTTAAAATCGTCCGGATACCGAGGGAATTGGGGTTGGGAATCTCGTCCGCAGTCACGAGCACCGGGCCGAGAGGAGCGAAAGTGTCGAAAAATTTGCCGCGACACCATTGACCGCCGCCTTTTTTTAGCTGCCAGTCGCGAGCGCTGACATCGTTGGCTGCGGTGTAACCTAAAACGTAGTCCAATGCTTTTTCCCGGCTGACGTTTTTAGCCGCTTTACCGATGATCACTGCCAGTTCGCATTCGTAATCGACTTCATCGCTCGGGAGATGGGTGGGAATCAAAATGGGATCGCCTGGATTTTGCAAGGCGTTAACTCCTTTCACGAAAAGAATTGGAATCTCCGGGATTTTGGCTCCGCTTTCCGCAGCGTGGCGTCCGTAATTGAGGCCGATGCATAGAATTGATGTCGGCACGATGGGGGCGAGTATTTTACTGACCTCCGCCACTTCTCCCGTGGGAATGGGGCTGGCATAAATATCGCCTGCCAGACGTTCGATGGATTGATCGGGGTTTTGCCGGCCGTAATGAATCTGACCGGCGGAATCTTGGTATCTTACAATTTTCATGGGCAGTTCATAGTGAGCGGGCTCAATCTTGTCAAACGAATCCTTCAGCCGACTTCCCTGATTCATGGCCGGGGAGCGACGGTTTTTTTCAAGATTTTGCTTGTCATGCGGAAAACGGTTTCGCATCTTTACCATCATGCGCCACCTCCCGCGCCTCGTCGTCCTCTTGGGACTGTTTTATCTCTGCGTAATCTTATTCCGGGAAGGGAAACGTTTGGAAACGGCGGGCAGTCACGATCCCAGTTACCTGATTCTGATTTTCGGGGGTGCCCTTCTCTCGGCCATCATCGCAGGCGTCATCATTGCCGTGACTGCGCTGCCCGTTTTTGGAGAAAAAATCGGTCAACTGATTTACGGCGCGCCGGATGATGCCGCCCACGATCCTTTTTTTCTGGCTCACGAAATGATCGAAGACGGAAATTACCTGGAGGCGATCAGTTTTTATCGTCAGGCCCTGGCGACCGACCCTGACGACACCGCCGCCATCGAAGGCATCGCCGAGGTGCAGACCAAATATCTTGGGGAAACCGCTGCGGCCATCGAAGGTTTGGAGTTGCAATTGCAAAAGCATTGGCCTCCCGACGAAGAAGCCTTCCTCAAATGCAAATTGGCCGAAATTCACGCCCGCTACGAGCAAAATCTGCCACGCGCCCGCGAGCTGCTGGTGGAGTTGATCGAGGCACATCCCGAGACGATTGCCTCGCGCAATGCCCTGCATTTGCTCGAGGAATTGGAGCGTGGCGGGTAATTTTTGGCAAAAACATGGCGTTGCGGGGTTGTGCTTTCGCAAAAAAGCCTGTTTGGTTGGCCGGGTGAAAGCTTTTCTCTTGGTTTTAACGGCATTTTTTGTGCCTTGGTCGCACGCCGTCGAGTTGGTTTTACCGACCGAAAATACCGCGATCTTTCGAGGAGGCGGTCCCGCATTTTACATGTATGTGGAGCGCAATTTCGAGGGGCAAAAATCGCAGCCTTGGGAAGGTGGAAAATATGGCTTTGTGCGCGACCCGGTGCGCACTCCGGAGGGTCTCGTCTTCAAACGGTTGCACGAAGGTCTCGACATCAAACCTGTGCGGCGCGATGCGCGGGGTGTTCCGCTCGATCCGGTAAAAGCAGTCGCCAGAGGCGAAGTGGTACACGTCAGCGACAAATCCAGCGCCTCCAATTACGGCAAATTCATCGTTATCCAACATCTCTGGGACGGCTGCCTGTATTACTCGCTTTACGCGCATCTCAATCACATCTCGGTGACTCCCGGAGAATCCGTCGCAGCGGGACAAACCATCGGCGTGCTCGGCTTTACCGGCAGGGGGATCAATATCATTCGTGCCCACTTGCATTTTGAGATTAATTTACTTCTCTCAAATCGTTTCGAGGAATGGCATGTCCGCAACTTCCAGGGCAGCCCGAATGTTCACGGTTTGTTTAACGGACTCAATCTGTCGGGGTTCGATCCGGCGGCATTTCTTTTGCAAAATAAAAAAGATCCGTCGCTCTCCATCCCGGCCTTTCTAGCCCGGCAAGAGGTGTTTTACCGCATCCAAGTCCCTGCGCCAGGCCCCGTGGATCTGGTCGGGCGTTATCCCTGGATGAGGGATAATTATCGCGCAGGGCAGGCAGCGGAGATTTCCTTTTTGCGCTCTGGTCTGCCGGTAAAAGTAAAAGGGCTTAATGAAGCGGTCAGCGCCCCCACAGTGTCGTGGGTGAAACCAGTGCGCGCCCCTCTGCGCTATTACACCAAAAATTACATCAACGACACGCCGTCCGGTCCGCAGATCGCGGAAAGCGGACTGCGTTTCCTGGAATTATTGGGAGTGCAATAATGGCGGGGCGCGATCAAGCATTCGAGCAACTGCGCCGGGAGGTGCGGGACCTGATTACCTCTGAAAAAGGAGATTTTGCCAGCCTGGCCTGTGCGATTTATGCCTTCCAATTTCGTTACAACGCGGTTTATCGACTGTTTTGCGAGCATCGCGGACTTACGGAAAAATTGGTCGATTGGCAAGCCATCCCAGCCGTGCCGCAACAAGCTTTCAAAAGTGCCGTTCTCACGACTTTCCCGGAAAGCACTTCCGTGGCGGAATTTCGCACCAGCGGCACGACGGGCGAAGGTTATGGACGCCATTTTTTCCAAGATCTCACGCTGTATCACGCCGCCATCGACGGCGGCTGGCAGAGACTTGGCCTGTCTTCCATGCGCAAGTTCGTCCTTACACCCTCGCCGCAAACGGCTCCCCATTCCTCGCTATCCCACATGATGGGACACCTCGTGCAGGGCGACGAAAAGGCGTTTTTCTGGGGCGAAAACGGACTGCAGGAAGACCGCTTGCGCAAAGGCGTGGCGGAGTCGGAGGCAGACGGCTGCCCGGTTTTACTCCTCGGAACGGCCCTCGCCTTTTTAAACTTGATCGAAAAAACCGGGCATCCGCTGGCCTTGCCGTCTGGAAGCCGCATTCTCGAAACCGGCGGCTACAAGGGAAGCGGACGGGTCCTCGCCAAAGCGGATTTTTATGCCCGACTCACCGCCTTTTTTTCGATTCCCGTCGAGCACATCATCAACGAATATGGGATGACGGAATTATCCTCCCAATTTTACACCCAAGGGCTTGGCCAGCCGCATACTGCCGGCGGTTGGATGCGGCATCGCATCATCGATCCGCTCACCCAGGAAGAGGTGAAAATCGGCGAAACTGGCCTCCTGCAATGTTTCGATCTCGCCAATGTCGGCTCGGTGCTGGCAGTGCAAACGGAAGATCTGGCGATCTCTCTGGAAACCGGATTTCTGCTTTTGGGACGTGATCCCTTGGCCACGGCCCGGGGATGCTCGCGCAGTGCCGATGAATGGCTAAACCGATGACCACACGTCAACGCATCGCACTGCTCGCTCCCGTGGTCGCCGGGTTTCCCGAGCTGGCAGGCTGGGGCGACGCCGATGCCTTGTTGCAAGTCGTAAAAAAAGAATTGGGAGCGGAAGACGCCCTCGAACTCGGCGCGGTAGCACCGCCACGTCTGCTCCACATTATCAGTGCCAATACGGCCATGGCCGGGATGCAAAGCCTGGTCCGCGGGATCATTTTGGGGAGCGAAAACTGGCTAAAGCTCCCCGGCGCAGGCCTCCCGCGCCTCGAAGAAATGGTGGACAAACTCCCGCCCGCCCTCCGCACGAACGTGCTTTTATCGAGAAAATTAGAGTCTGGTTGGCTGGAAAATGCCGACGCTGTGATCGTGTTTGGCTCCGATGCCACCGTGGAAACTTTCCGCAAACAGGTCGATCCCTCGCGGATTTTTGCCGGTTACGGACATCGTTGGAGCGGTGCAGTGGTTTTTGCTGACCCCGATTTTTCCTCAGTGGAAAAACTCCTCGAAGACATCGTTCTTTACGATCAGATGGGCTGTCTTTCCGCCCAAATCATCTGGATCGGAGCCGAAGTGAACGCGATCCGCTACGGCCAATATCTCGCAGAGGCGTTGGAACGTTACATCGGGAAAAATAAGCCCGTCCCGTTAGCGTCGGACGAGCGAAGTTCCGTGGCAAGCTGGCGGCTGGCTCGGGAATGGGACATCGCCACGCAGGGAGGTCGGGCCTGGTTCAGCGCCGGAGAACCCGTCTGGGGCGTCGTCGTGGGAGACACCGCATCTGCCCCGATTTTAAGTTGCCTGCATCGGCATGTCCTGCTGCTTCCGTTCTCCAAACTTCCCAATCTGGGAAACCTTGCTGGATCGGTCAGCACCCTCGGCGTGTGGCCCGATAACGCGAACTGCCGGGAACAATTGGCAACCCTCGGAGCATCCCGGATATGTCCGGTGGGCGAGATGCAATTCCCTGGTCCAGACTGGCATCAGGACGGAGTTCCCGCCCTGGCCCGACTGGTGAAGTTTTAGGAGCGTGCAGACAATTCCACGCACTTCCAAAAGCCCGCTCTCTTTTTAAAGGTTTTTTTGTAAAGCCATGGATTACACACTTCGACGGATTCTTGAATGTGATCCGCAGGGATGAGACTGGAGAGCGTTATTTATTCGATTTTATACCGAAGCACGAAGGGAAGGTCAGTCAACGCGCCGTTGACGGGCTTCTGTATGGTTGGGAGTTCGAAACCCGGGAGATGATAGGCTGCGGAAGTCGCTCCCTGCCAGGTAAGTTCGGCGGGTTTCGGATGGCCGAGGCTGTAGTGTGGCGACCGGACAAAGAGGAAATCCCCCGGTCCTTTTGAATAGGAATTAGTGAAGCCGATAAGAAGAATTAACGGTATGCCGGCCTTGATCTTCGTTGTCTTGGAGAACGCAATCTCGGGCTGGTAAAAAAGTGAAGCCTCTGCAAAGGTGTAGGCTACTGTTCCCTCGGACAGAATTTCTCCGCTGTCCTGATTCATGAGTCTTACCTGCAATTCCAAAGTTTGGCCTGCCAGCCCTGGCGAGGCACGAAGTGCCAGCACGACCGATGTGGGTCTGGCGGAAGCCTCACCTTTGGGCAGTTCAAGTTCAAAAGTTTGGGCGATGACCTGCTCCTCGGCTTCCGATTTAAAAATCTGGAGTCCATCCCAGAAGGTATCGTAGCCCCACCCCTGCCAATCATCGCCGATACGTATGCCGTGTAACATCATTTTCGCCGCTTCCTCTATCCACGACGCTCCACCATCAGTCGAAATCAGTAATGCATAGCCGGGATTCATTTGCAAAGGGTCAACTGTATCCCGCAAGAACATCTCCCCAGGGCTGTAAGTCTGATGAACGGACAAACTCCCAGTGGCGCCGGACGGACGCGAGATGGCCGCCAGATAAGTGGATCCCTTCTTGAGCTTGATTCCGGAAAACAACGCGCGACGGCCTCGAAGTCCATCGGTTAACGATTCCGCCGATGTCGATTTTCCCAGGCGCGTTCCGGGGGATGATCCTTCGCATTCAAAAATCTCGACCTCAAATGCTGGGTTGGGCGACAGGCTAATTCCCTCGCCAGTGGATGGAAACGTGAATTCCTCCAATGGTCCATCCCTCAATGCGGTAAAGCGAACCCCGACTTTGGTCATTTCCGGCTGGATCGGGATGGGGTCAAAATTCAGTCGTTGAGCTTCCTTCGGCATTTGTAAAGGCATACCAAGCAAGCCCGGACCAAGTTCACTCTCTGCGACCAAAGAGACGCTAAAGAGGGTGAGAGCAATGAGGGAAGTGACGGTCGTGTATTTCATAAAAATATAGTCACCGCGTGATCTCTGAAAACGATGGATACCAAGCTGGTTGAACACGTTTGGGGAGGCCCATCAGAATCAAATGATCCTGCCCGCAGATTGGCATACCGTCAATCGCGTTCTTTGGGAATGGGGTAAGAATACTCACGGTTTCCATGTGTGGAGAATTTGTCTTCCGCGCCCCTTGGGTGAGCCGCGCCGTTCTGGCCGGATTCAAGAAAAACAAAGTTAAACACAGTATGTATGAGATTAAATACGTCCCTTGATTTATTGTCAACAAAGTATTTTTAACCTGGGTGAATAAATTTCGCTGTCAACAGAAACAAACAGACTTTTATGGCAATTTACAAAAAATTGCTGCAGAACTCTTTAACCTTTCTTTCCTAACTTTTTTCAATACCGGAATTTCATAAAGTGTGATAAAGAAATATATTTACTGCATTTTATAGCTGGTCCAACCCAAATGTGCCACGATTTGCCCGAAACATTTCTTTGGTGATGCAACCTCGTTACCCAATTTTAAAATTTGGGAACGAAAAAAAACCCATCGTAAGCCCAGGCAGGCCTGCAGCATTACCCGGTAGGGCGATTAACTCACCACCCACAGTTCGTCTTTTGCCCGGTCCCAAATAATCGTTGGAAATTTGCTGCCACCGCCTCGCATAACACCTCCGGATGCGTGCAGCGAATCTGCGCCAACGCCAGTGTGATGTCTGCGATGTTGGCGGGATGATTACCTCCATCCCCCAGCACATGCCGCTGGTGACTCGGCGGCGGGTTCATCGCAGGCGCATCCGTTTCCACCAGCAATCGATCCTGCGGCATCCAGGCGTAAACGTCTTGGATCGCCCGTTTGCGCTCGTGCAGAAAAGCTCCCGAAAACGAAAAATAGGCACCAATGTCGAGCAGTTCCCGCACCTCCTCCCGGCTCCCCGCAAAGGCATGCATCAAAAAACCGCGAGCCGGGAGCGGGGCAGTTTTTAGGATTTTGCACATGCGCGGCCACGCCTTCAGGCAATGAATCGTCACCGGTAGATTTCTCTCTGCCGCGATTGCTAGTTGATCCCGAAAAACCTCCTCTTGCGCTGCAAAATCCGGATTATGCATCCAGCCATCCAGCCCGATCTCTCCGATTGAAGCCCGCGGCGTTCGCAGGGCTTCCAATAACCTGACCCGCCAAGCCGCCGTTCTCTCGGCCAAAAACCAGGGATGCAATCCAAATGCCGGGAAAACCCAGGCATGCTTCGCCGCCAAATCCGCCACCTGCGGCCAGTCTGTCTCCCGCGTTCCATCGACCACCGCTGCCTTGATCGGCAGAGCCTCCAGTTCTTCCAGCGTCCCGGCCAGCCGGGGATCCTGCAAATGATTGTGGGCGTCGATCCACATCGTCAAATGTTAGCCGCGCGCAGGAAGGCGGCTTCTACTTGGGCGAGACCATTGAGCCGGGTTTGACTGAGCATTCGTGTCAGCTCCAATTGATCGAGCAGGGTCGGCTTGAATGTTTCCACCTCACTGGCCGCAGCACCCTGGTAAAGATCGACGAGCAGTGCCACCAAGCCCTTCACCATGGCGGAATCGGCTGCAAAACGAATCTTGAGTTTTTCATTTACCAGCTTTACCTCCAGCCAGACTTGGGAGGAGCAACCTTTTACTAACAAATCTGCCTCGCGTTCCTGATCTGGCAAATGACAGCCTGCTGCGCTGTGCGTCATAATCGCATTGAGCCGCTCGTGACGATCCTCGATAAAAAGATAGTTTTCGACCAGTTGCGCTTCTTTTAAAACCAATGTCTGCATGTCGCCCGGGTTTATTTGACCATCCGCAATGCCTGCATCAACGTCTTGGGCA
>JBBRFA010000011.1:0-45366 GCA_038225185.1 Chthoniobacterales bacterium | reverse complement strand
CCAGTTATTGAGGGTTTGATGTTAGGCGAGTGCCTGGTGGAATTCGGTAAGGTCGTCGAGAAAATTAAGGGTTACCGCGTCGAGGATTTTACCTTCATCTGCGATCCCGGCAGCGGCGAGAATCGTGGCGCGGATTTCGGCGCCGTGATGGTAGCCAGCGACAGTGGCATTGATGTCGGAGATGGTCTTGGCATCCAATTTAACGCCCGGTTGGGTGGCGATCCATTTTTCAAACTGGACGTAGGCAGGCTTGGCCGATTTTATGTATTCACGGGCGGCATCGGGATCGATATTGATGGCTTCCAAAACCATCAAATCGTAGCCAGGCCCAATGTCTTTATAGCCATCGGCAAGTTTGCCGGCGGCGGCTAGGGAACTTTTCTGCCAAAGACGTGGCAAATGAAGGAGACCAAGGGGACCAGCTATGCCGGAGGGTAGAGTAGGGACGATTTTGCTCATATTCTTAAAAAAAGAAAAATCGATTTGTTCCAGCGATCAGCTATTGGCGGCGAGAGTCGCGCTGTCGTAAGGTTCGCTTTTTCCGCCGAGTTTGGGGTAAACGAATTTGGAGACGGTGATGTTTTTTTTCGTAATCGCGCAAGCGGTTTCGAGACCGGATTCGGAAAGAAAAGCGAGGGAAGCCGCAAGAAGGGCAGTGCCCAGGCCGCGATTGCGGTATTCGGCGAGAATGCAAGGCCCCGACACGATCGAAATTTCTGCATCGGCCTCGGCGGCCAGGATGGAGGCACCGATGATGCGGGTGCCGTGGGTAAGGACAAGACTTTTTGGCTCTTTGGCGTCGAAAGTTTCGCCAATCTGTGTGTTTAGGGTGGGCCAAATGATGTTAAAAGAGTCGTTCCAATCGGAATCGAGGGAAAACGTGCTAAAAATGGCTTTGCGCACAACTTCCTCCTCACTGCGAACAGCCCGGCGAACTGCGTAATGTGCGGGAAGATCATGGGGTGGGGCCTGAAAATTCCTCACGTCCCACACAAACTTAAGCCAACTGGTTAGATTCATTCGAGGACTACGATGCGCTGTGGGCAGGTCGAAAGCAACTCCGATTTCGTTTTGACGCGGTTTTCCCGATTAAAACTTCCGATTACCGCCTGGGAGAGTTCAACACCTCACGAAAGACACGGTAAAAATCCGCGTGCCGGGCCAGTCCCCTCCGTAGAACCGCTTTAAAAGTGGTCATATCGGCATAATCGAAAACCAGATCGACGCTATAAATAAAGGCCAGCATTTCGTCATTGGTTGGAAGCGCATCGCCCATGAGAACGACATATTCGCTGCGGCGGATTTCGGCAGGCAGACGACAGAGCGTGGTAAGGATTTCATTTTCCTCCGGGCGCCAGCCTGCGTAATCGGCTTGGACGACAACGAGATCGTATTGATGAGTTTTGATTTGGATGATCAGTTCCTCGTAGGAATCGGTGCCGTGAACCTTGTAATCGATGGCGGTAAGTTGCTTGGAAACCACTTCGGCGTGGCGCGGTTGATCGAAAGCCACCAGAGCGGTGGAATCGCCGGGTTCAAAAACGTCGTATTGTGAGGCCATGACAGGTAATTTTATGAAAAGGGTTAAACGCCTTGCTTGGCTGCGAGATCGAGACGCAGACCGGAATCGCGGTTTTCAGCGATGCCCCTGGCTTTTTTGATCTGGTCGATGGCGCGGGTAATGGCACCTTTGCGAGTGGCGTAAAGAATGGCGGTCTCCTCGGCGATTATGCCTTTTTCGTAAGCGCGAAGGATGGATTGGTCAAAAGTGGTCCAGCCATAGGTGGAGGAGGCTTCGGTAATGGAATAAAAATCGCGCGTCTCATGTTCGCCGAGTGCGATGGCTTCCTTGGTGCGCAGATTATTGCCCATGATTTCGAGGAGCAGATGGCGTCCGCCAGCAGCTTTTGGAGCGAGACGCTGGCTGACGACGTAGCGCAGGGTATCGGCGAGACGCTGGCGCACGTGGGCTTCCTCCCCGGTGTCGAAAAGGCCGAGGATGCGGTTGATGGATTGTCCGGCGTCGATGGTGTGCAGAGTGCTCAGCACCAAGTGTCCGGTTTCAGCGGCGGAAAGAGCGGTTTCGATGGTGTTGCGGTCGCGTAACTCGCCCACGAGAATCACTTTGGGAGCCTGGCGGAGGGCGGCCCGCAAACCGGAGGTGAAGGATTCGAAGTCGATGCCAAGTTCGCGCTGGCTGATGCTGGAAAGCTTATGGGGATGAACGAATTCGATGGGATCTTCGAGGGTGACGATGTGAACGGCCTGCGACTCGTTGATTTGGTTGAGAACAGCGGCGAGGGAGGTGGTTTTACCACTTCCGGTGGAGCCGGTGAAAAGGACGAGACCGGTTTTTTCGCGGCAGATTTCTTCGAAGATAGCGGGCAATCCCAGATCGCGGATCGAAGGGATCTCGGTCTGTAATTTGCGCATGACGATGGAAAGATTGCCTTTTTGGCGAAAAATATTGACGCGAAAACGGGCTTCGTCACCCAGGGAATAGCTGCAATCGCAGGAACCGGTGCGAATAAGTTCATCGATGAGGCGTTTATCGTGACCGATGATGTTGAGGGCGAGTGCTTCGGTCTGGTAGGAAGTCATCGACCGGATGGGAGGCTCGACGTTGATCGACTTTAGCTTGCCAAAGGCTTCGACCTGGAGCGGACGGCCCACGGTAAAGAGAAAGTCGGAGATGCCTTCATAACTTTGGAGCATGGCTCCGAGGATGGCGTCGAGTTCGATTTTGCGCATGGTAAAGGTGTTGTTTGCCTTGGGAAGTTAAAGTTTATTCGTCAAGATCGTCCGGTGGGTTGGTAAGAAAGGCGCGGAATTTTTTGCGGTCGTTCGCTTTGTCGTAAGCTTCCTCGGGCGAAATGCGGCCATTGCGGAGATGCTCCGAGATGGCATCGTCGAGTGGCTGGTTGCCCTTTTTTTTACCGACTTGCAACATGCCCGGGATTTGGTGCGTCTTGGCTTCGCGAATGAGGTTGCCGATGGCGGTGTCGGCCACGAGAATCTCCAGGGCTGCGACGCGTCCGGGTTTGTCGATACGACGAAAAAGATTTTGGGCAATGACTCCGCGGAGCGATTCGGAAAGAGTTGCGCGAATCTGATTTTGTTGATCGACCGGGAAAACGTCGATGATACGGTCCACGGTTTTGGCTGCGCTCGACGTGTGCAGGGTGCCGAAGACCAAGTGCCCGGTGGCAGCGGCAGTGAGGGCGAGTTCGATGGTTTCCAAATCGCGCATTTCCCCGACGAGAATAATGTCGGGATCTTCGCGCAAAGCTCCGCGCAAAGCGGAGGCGAAGGATTTGGTGTGCAGCCCCACTTCGCGGTGATTGACGAGACACTGCTGGCTGTGATGAACGAATTCGATGGGATCTTCGACCGTGATAATGTGATCGTGACGGTTAAGATTGGCGTGATCGACCATGGCTGCGAGAGTGGTGGATTTACCAGAACCGGTGGGGCCGGTGACTAGGACGAGTCCTTTTTTCAGCATGGCAAGGCGTTTAAGCACGGGAGGAAGGCCTAGTTCCTCGCAGGTGAGCACTTTACTGGGAATGATACGAAAAACGGCGGCGATACCGTTTTTTTGGTTGAGAAAATTAGCCCGATAACGAGCAAAATTTTTGATTTCGTAGCCGAAATCCACGTCGCCAGTTTCTTCGAAGTGTTTGATCTTGGTCTCTGGCGCAATCTCATAGACCATGCCTTTAAGATCGTCATTTTGGAGATCTGGATAATCGATTCGCACCAATTCGCCGTGAATGCGGAGCATCGGTGGGTTACCGGTGGAAAGGTGAAGATCAGAAGCGTTTTGCTCCTTCATCAACTTAAAAAATGGATCAAGCTTGGCCATGGTGCAGAAAATGAGTCACAAAGCATAAGAGCAAGCGCCGTGCTCACCTTGACTATAAAATCCAAAATTGAGAGAAAAGCTCCTACGGGAGCGATCTGATCAATCGGGTGGCTGCCCGAGAACGGAGCGAATCTCGCTCAAAAGCCGCTGTTGCGTGTATGGTTTGGCGAGAAATTCCTTCAAGCCAGCGGCAAAGAGTTCGTTGAGTTTATTCTGATCAGCAAAACCGGAACTCAAAATCACGGAGACTTCGGGGTTTAATTTTCTCAATTCTTCGAAAACCTTGTCTCCATTCATGTTTGGCATCGTAAAATCGAGAAGAACCAGATCGATGTGATTGCCAAATTTCTTGTAAAGAGTGAGGGCCTCAAAGCCATCCTTGGCTGTTACGACGCGGTAATCGTTTTCGGCCAGCATCATTTTGGCGAGAATCGCCACATGCACTTCGTCGTCCACGACGAGGATGGTTTCCTTGGCACCGTCGGGATTGGTGACGGGCACTTCATTGATGATGCGGACGATTTGCGATTTGGGAAGTTCGTGACCAATCGATTCGCTGGCGGGGATTTTTCCCGGTGTATTGCCCTCGTCGGCCTCCTGCGCTTCTCCGAGGCGTCCAAGAATGGAACGCACGGTATCGGTGGCGCGTTCGATACTCCCCATGCAACTATCGAGATAGCTTACGGCGTCGAGCGGAGGGCGGCCCGAACGAAGTGGTGCTTTGGAAGCTTCGCGCGAAAGATGAACGTAGCCCGATATCTCTTGAAGGAGATTGTTCAAATCGTTGACCGTGGATTTTAACCAATAGTTATCGTCAGACATAAACTTGCTGTTTCAGGGTGGTCATTCCCATACGAACGCTCCAGGAGCAATTTATTGCGCACTGTCGAAATCGTCGTTTTTGCAGGCCCACCAGACGCCGGCGATAAGAGTGAAGGCAATGATGATAAAACTTCCGAGTGTGAGCATGAGAAAAAAGGTGGTGGTAATTCCCAGTAAAATTCAGGGAAGAATCAAAGAAATAATGAAGAAAAAAAAAATCCTGGCAACAAAAATCACCCATTTTTGAACAGATGAACGAGTTTTTGGGGTTTTGTCGTGAGAATCTGCTGATTATTGGGCGTTGGGATCGAAAAACTTCCCAAATTGACGGAATTTTTGGTAGCGCTCCTCCAAAAGTTGCTCCGTGGGCAGGAGCTTGAGCGAATCAAGAGCCGTGACAATGGCATTTTTGAGAAATTTCGCTGCTGCCGCTGGATCGTGATGCGCACCGCCCTGGGGTTCGGGCACGACGCCATCGACCAGCCCCAGTTCGCTGAGATGGGTGGAGGTAAGCTTGAGTGCCTCGGCGGCATCGGGTGCGAAACTGCGATGTTTCCATAAAATGGCGGCGCATCCTTCGGGGCTGATGACCGAATAATAGGCATTTTCGAGAATCATCACCCTGTCGGCCACACCGATGCCAAGGGCACCACCGGAGCCGCCTTCGCCGATGACCACGGCCACGATTGGGACACGCAGAAGCATCATTTCGCGTAAATTGACGGCGATGGATTCGGCGATGTGACGTTCCTCCGCCCCCACCCCGGGATAGGCACCGGGAGTATCGATGAGGGCCACGATGGGGAGGCTAAATTTATCGGCCAAACGCATGAGACGCAGGGCTTTACGATAGCCCTCGGGGTTGGCACTGCCAAAATTGCGGAGGACATTTTCCTTGGTGTTGCGTCCTTTTTGGTGTCCCACGATGACGACACGATGTTCACCGATGGTGCCCAGACCGCCGGGCATGGCCGGATCGTCGCCAAAGAAGCGATCCCCGTGGAGTTCGACGAAATTCGTGAAACAGGCCTCGACGTAATCGAGGTAAAAGGGACGGGCGGTATGCCGGGCGATCTGGACACGTTGCCAGGCGTTGAGATTGGAGTAAATTTCGCTCCGAAGTTGGGCCGTTTTTTCTTCCAGACCCACGACTTCCGCATCGAGATCGAAACTGCTGCTGCGGGAATGTTTTTTCAGGTCCTCGATACGCTTTTCGAGTTCAGCGATGGGTTTTTCAAACTCAAGGGGTTGGACTTTCATGGAGAGATCAGGGCAACACTTTAACGGGTGTTCCGCGATTCACGAGAGCAAAAATTTCTTCGATATCCTGCGGACTCAAACGGATGCCCGAGACGGGGGTCTCGACATCGGCCAGGCTGCCGTCCTCCACCACGGAAAAAAGCGTCAATCCACCGGGTGCCAACCCAATCCAGCGCGTGCTGCCGACGTAATTTTTATCGCCAAAAGCAATGCGTTTGCCGTCGTGCCAGGCAATTTTTTCGGTCACGAACGCCTCATCGAGAGTCAAACCGGGCGAAAGTTGTGGCTGAAGCGCGTTGTATTCTTTAAAAAAACGTCCGCCATCGCGCAGGGTGATGATTTTGCCGCCACTGGAGATTGCCAATGCAAAATCGCCGGTGGGAATGATGAATTTATCTCCCGGATGGATCAGGAGACGATCGATCTGGTTGGCGCGGATAATGAGATCGAATGAAACTTTGTTTTTGGAGGCGATCCGGGCAAGCGAATCCCCGGGCACGACGACATATTCGATTTTGTTCGGGCCGGGTTTGCGCGAGAAAAATTCCTCCACATTCAAATCGCCCAGAAGTGCTCTCGCCTCGGGTGCCTTGGGCGATGACGGATAATCGGTGAGGAATTTTTCCAGTGCAGCCTTGGTTTCCAGGGTCGGTGTCGTGGCGGTGATGCGGGCAAATTCAGGCGCGGAACGGTCCGGCGCGGGTGTGGCAGCCACGCGGGAAGTTTCGGCGGCTTTTTTAACGATTTTTTGCGGTTTGAGATACAACTCGTAGCCATACCAGGCCGCTCCGCCGAAAATCCCGACGATCAACAGCAAAATAATCACCGCTTTTACAAAAGTATTCATCGCAACAATCGACCCGCCGGCAGCCTACAAAAATTTGCGACCCCGCAGATCGCGCATATTCCCTTCGATGGATTTTTGGATGATATCCATCGAAAATTTCAGCAAACACACTTCCCAGGCATCGTCCACGCCTTGGATGATCGCGCTGGTTTCATCGCTTGAGGCAATGCGGGCATCGATGGTGCCAATGACCGTTTCCATCGATTCGGAGGCGGTGGACTCGGCCACATCGCGCTTTTGCACTTGGATGCCGTATTTAAGAAAATTGCCGATGCCGGGATTTTGTCGCAAGGCCTCGGCAAATTCCTCCGCGCGTTCACCGAAGCCTTCGAGCATGATTTTGGACATGTTTTCGGGAGTCAAAATCTGCGGTCGTTCTGCATGAATATACCCTTCGCGCACCCGGATTGCATTCGCGCGATCCATGAATTCCGTGACGAGAAAAAAACGGAAAATCGTCGTTCCAAAGGTTTGGATGGATTGTTGCGGGGGGCGAACCACCACCGTGTTTTCCATGGCGTATTGAAAGTCGTCGAGGCTAACCATTATATAAAATCATGCCATGGACGCCCCGGACGGTCCAATTAAACTTTCCCCACATCCAAGAAAATGAAGGCTTGCCAACATTCATTTAAATGTTGTTACATTTTACTCGTAGTCATTCAACAACCATCATCCACTTCATCCCATGAGAAAATATATTACAGAATTTATCGGCGCATTTTTCCTGATCCTGACCATAGGCCTCACCGCCATTGGCGGCACAGCGGAAGGCGTCATCCCCCCCATTGCCATCGGCATCATCCTTGCCGTGATGATCTTTGCAGGGGGTCATATCTCGGGCGGCCACTACAACCCGGCCGTGACCCTCGGCGTCTGGCTGCGTGGCAAACTCCCTGCGAGCGACGTTTTGCCTTACATCGTCGCGCAAGTGCTCGGCGGCGCGGCCGCTTCCTTCCTGGCATTAACCATCAAGGGAGCTCCGGTTTTGCCCGAGCCAACGGCTTTTCCGGTGCAGGCAGTGTTACTCGGCGAGTTTCTCTTTACGTTTGCCCTCGTCTTTGTAGTTCTCAATGTGGCGACCGCCAAAGGCACAGCCAACAATTCATTCTATGGTTTGGCCATCGGCTCCACCGTGTTGGTGGGAGCTTTCGCAGTCGGCCCCTTCACCGGCGGTTCCTTCAATCCAGCCGTCACCGTGGCCCTGACGTTTTTCTACAGCGCAATCCCGGCGGGTGCTGCCTGGGCTTATTTTGCCGCACAACTCGCCGCAGGCATCGTCGCCGCACTCGTCTTCAAGGGGCTGAATCCTGAAGATAAATAAAAAAAGAACGTAACCTTTACTTGCAACCGGGCGATTTCGGCAATGAGATCGCCCGGTTTTTTTTTATGGGGACTCCTCGCGTATGGTTTGAAATATCTTCTCCTGCAAATCGGGAAAAGCGGAGACAAGTCCGCCTTCGTCCAGAGGCTCCAGACGTTCCAGCCAGATTTGCTGTGGCACGGTGGATTCCCAATAATTTTGCCACCCAAAAGCGGCCTCGCGCCCAGCCCGGCGCAAGACCATGGCCTCACCATTTTTTCCGGCATAATTCGTGGCTAACACCGTGGTCCCCTCACCCGGCCGCAACAACGAACGTCCCGGGAGACTTTGCCAAAGATTTTTTTCCACTCCCAACGCATCCAGCAAAGTAGGCACGAGATCGAGATGCGAAGATTGGCGGACGCCCGGTCCCCGACCGATGCCCATGGCTTGGGGCCATTTAATCAGAATGGGCACCCGGGTCTGCGCAGCATTGAGCGAGGAACAATGAAACCAACTCCCGTACTCGCGAAATTCCTCCCCATGATCGCCTATGATCACGATGATGGCGTTATCGTATCGATTCTGTGCCTTGAGGAAGCCAATGAAGCCGGCCAATTGCCGATCCACCCAGCTCACAGCGTTCCAGTAACGATGCAGGATGCGGCGGACTTTTTTCGCATCGGCGTGCAGGGGCGGGATGGCATTTTCCGCATAATCGTCAAAAGGCGGGTTGAAATCCGCCGCCCATTCGTATGGAAAATGCGTGGAGTCGAGCGACGTTAGGAAAAAGGCGCCTCCCGCCTCGCGTGCCAGAACGGAGCGCCGGATTTTTTCCAAAGCGGCAAGATCGCGCTCCGGCGTGGCTGGTTTTTTCCGGATTTCTGCGGCGTTATTATAATCCAGCGCCGCCAATTGTGGCGGCTCGCCAAAGAGGGTGCGGCGCATCTCCATGTAATCGATGTCTCCCGCCAGACGGGCTTCGACATGATAACCGCTCGCGGATAACAAGGCCGGCAACAAGGCCGGGGCGGCAGCCTGGCGCGCCTCCTCGTAAAAAACCGGGAGACGCCCGCTGAGGATGGAAAACCAGGAGAGATGCGTCGCATTGGATGCCGCCCAGCTTTCGCCCAGGGGCTGGCACTCGGTGTCGCGCCATTGTGTTAGGAAAGGAGCCACCTCGGGGCGCAACGCATCGGCTCGAAGTGTCTCCACCATGATTAAAAAAATGTCGGGCTTCCGGGCAAGCTGCTGTGGACGAATCTCCGGCAGTGGATTGGCTATTCGCACCTGATAATTGGCAATCCCCTGCTCGGGCTTGATCGAAGTCATCCGCAAGTGAAACGATTTCATTTCCCACCAGCGCCACGCGCGGCTTTTGAGATGAATGCCGCCGAATTGATCGATTTGATAGCCCGTCCAGGCCACGCCAGCGATCAAGGCCAGTTGAGCCAGGCTGATCCGCCATTTTTTACTCCTGGAAATCCAGCGGCAACCGGCATGGGAGGCGGCAGCGACCAACAGGCTGGCCACGATTAACAACACGTTGACCGGCTGGAAACTCAACCCCGAGGCCGAGGCTGAGCTGCTAATGGAGGAGGTTCCGCCCACCTCCAGTTCTCCCAATAACTCGATCCATCCCTTGGCCCACCAGACATGAAGCAGGGCATTGGTAACCACGATGTAAAGTAGCAAAACCAACGCCGACCACGCCACGATGCGCCCCAGGCGCGAAGCCCAGCGATCGTGCCATTGCAACACCAGCCAAAGTGTGGCGGCGATGAAAACATGATTTAAAAACCGGCCCGCCAGACAATCCAGCGTCGCCCATACCCCCGGTGGAGCATCACGTAAAAGCGCCGCGTCGCATCCCGTGCAAACCACGATCCAGAGGAGAAAAAAAGCGCCATTCCAAGATGTTTTTTCGAGGAAAAATGCGCGGGTGGCACTTAAATGCGACCGGGCATTTTTTAACCAGGAAACCGCAGCCGGCAACAGCCAAAGCCACCACCCCAGCCAAAAAATCTCCCTCGATAAAAACCCGGCAAATGCGGCTCCACTCCAGAGAAAAATGGCCGTGCCGCCGATACGTCGTCCGCGTTGCATCGCCCGCCACCAGCCACCTCCGATCAGGCTCCCGATAAAAAACAACACCGTGAGCGCCAGCGCCTCCAACACGATGGGACCACTGCGCACCACGATCCCCTGCCCTGGCCAGGGAATGGTCCAATTCTGATAAAAATTTACCCCGAAAGCTGCGACCGATCCCAGCCAGCATAAAAAACGAAAGCAACGCCGGGTTACCATCTCCGGTGGAGGCACCGCCAAAACCTTTTTAGCAGGTGTCGCCAATGCGAGACGCCCTTCAGTGCCTGCCGGGCGCGAAGAAGGCCGCTTTTTTGGTAACGTGATGTTAATAGTATCCTGCATGATCCCCCCCTGGACTGGCGGGAGACTTCTTATAGGGGATCCTTGTAAAATGGCAAACCGTTTGGTCAATTAATAACAAAATCGCGAAAAAGATCGGACTGGATCGACAACAGTTAGATGGGTTCTTTATTTTTCCTGGGAAATCCCCATAAAATAGAGCACAGCGCGCAGATCGGAGTGTTGGATGCGATAGTGGGCCGCAGCGTTGACGCTGGGTTTGGCGCGATAGGCTATTCCCAGGCCTGCGGTGAGTAACATCGGCAAATCGTTCGCTCCATCCCCCACCGCAGCGGTCTCGGCCAGGGAAAGTCCCATCTCAAGCGCGGTGGCTTCGAGAATGGTTTTTTTGGCTTCCTTGCCGGCAATCGGGGGCAATGCTTCCCCTGTGAGTCGATCTGCGAGAATCTCCAGATCGTTGGCATAATCCGCCGCGGCACCGAGGGCTTGGCGCACGCGGCTGGTGAAGAATTTGAATCCACCGGAGACGATGAGCAGACGCACCCCGGCAGCCTGCAAACCGGAGGCGAGTTCCTGGGCGCCAGGCATCCAGCGCAGCCCGGCATAGGCTTGTTCGAGCAGGGCAACGGGGTGCCCCGCGAGCAAAGCCACGCGCTCGCGCAAGGCCTCCTCGAAGTCGATCTCGCCGTTCATGGCTCGCCCGGTGATTTCTTTTACCCGTGCTCCCACGCCGCAGAGTTCGGCGAGGTCGTCGAGAAATTCGTTCTCCACCAGAGTCGATTCCATGTCCGAAATGAGGAGTTTTTTGTGCCGCTGGGCGGCATTTTGCACGGCTACATCGACCCGATGGGATGCCGCCCACGAAACAAGTTGCGCGGGATCGATTTCACCGGTGAAGGCGAGATCGACAGCCACGGAAAACTGCGCGATCTCCCCCAGGGCGACACCTTGCTGACGTAAAAATTCCTCCGCGCCCCACCGGGTGGCAAGTGGCAGATTTTCGGTGTTAACCACGGTTAAAATATTTTTCATAAAATGACGGCCTACCTCTTGGGAAATTAGCCGTGCTTTGAAAACATAGATTTGCTTTTACCACTGCGAAAGTCTAAAAAACCGGCATGTCGTCCGAACTTTTTCCGCTTCTCGATTCCGCTGTCGCCAATCACCTGCTCCTGCCTGGCAGCGCTGCCAATATTCGATTTCTGCTTGCCCACACCACCGATCCTCTCGCACTGGCGAGCATCACGGAACTGGCCCAGGCCGGGCTTTGGACGGAGCTGGATGATCGCTTTTTTCGCACGCTCGCCTTTGGCACCGGCGGCTTGCGCGGACGCACCATCGGACGCCATGTGACGGTGGCCGAGACGGGCACCCTGACCGCTTTGCAACGGCCCGAATTCCCTTGCATCGGCACGAATGCGATGAATTATTTTAATCTGAGTCGAGCCACGCAGGGGCTGGTGGCCTATCTTTTCAAGGTCTTGCCTGCCGGAGAAAAGCCGGGCATCGCGATTGCCCACGATACGCGCCATTTTTCGCGCGAATTTGCCGAGTTTGTCGCCAAAGTGGCCACGGAATTGGGGGCGGATGTGTGGCTTTTTTCCGAGCCACGTTCGACCCCCGAACTGAGCTTCGCGGTGCGTCACGTGGGGGCGACCGCCGGGATTGTGCTCACGGCAAGCCACAACCCGCCGCATGACAACGGTTTTAAAGTCTATTTTTCCGATGGAGCGCAGGTAGTGGAACCGCACGCCAGCGGGATCATCAACCTGGTGAATGCCGTGAAAAGCGACGCTTACCTCCCGGTGGCCACCCCGGGAACATTGCACGTGTTGGGAGAGGAAATCGACGAGGTTTATCTGGTTCGACTGGAGTCGCTTCTGCTCGCCCCAGAGATGGTGCGTGCTGCGAAATTAAAGGTCGTTTTTACCTCGATCCACGGCACGGGCGGGGCGATTATCGTCCCACTTTTGCGACGGCTTGGCTTCGATTACACCACGGTGCCGGAGCAGGATGAACCCGACGGTCGTTTTCCGACGGTGAAAAGTCCCAACCCGGAAAATGCGGAGGCTCTTTCCCTGGGGGTGGCTTTGGCAGAAAAAATCGGGGCCGAAGTGGTTATCGCCACCGATCCCGATGCCGACCGCATGGGCGTGGCTTATCGGGCCGCGAACGGAAAACTGGAATTACTGACCGGCAACCAGATCGGTTCGCTTATGGCCTGGTATCGGGCCACCACGATGTTTGCCTTGGGAATTCTTAACGATGCCAATAAAAGGCAGGCCGTCATTATCAAGACCTTCGTGACGACCGATCTGCAAAAAGCGATTGCGGATAAACTCGGCATGAATTGTGTCGAGACGCTCACCGGATTCAAATACATCGGAGCCAAGCTGGGTAAATATGAAAATGCGATCCCGTTGGAACAACGCACCTATTATCGCACCTTGCCCGATACCATCACCCGCGCTTTGCGCTTGGAGCACAGCCAATTTTACGTTTTTGGTGGCGAAGAAAGCTATGGCTACAGCGGATCGGATTTTGTGCGCGATAAAGACGCCAACGGAGCCGCGCTTATTTTTGCGGAAGTCGCGGCCTACGCCAAATCGGAGGGACTTTGCCTCGATGGATTACTGGATCGGATTTACTGCGAATACGGCTATTATTTGGAAAATGCACAATCGCTAACTTTTGAGGGAGCGGAAGGTGCCGCGCAAATCGCCCGTCTCGTCGCCAGCTATGCCTCCCAACCTCCGACTAATCTGGCTGGAAGCGCCGTTAGTAAAACAATCAATTTTGCCGAGGAAAATCTCGTCGATGCCGAGGGCGATGCCATTCCCAAGGAAAAAATGCTCATGATCGAGCTCGCCGACGGACGGCGCATTGCCGTGCGCCCCTCGGGCACGGAACCCAAGATCAAGTTCTATCTGTTTGCCCGCAACGATCCGCCGAAGGAACGTTCTTTTTCGAGCGAAGAACTGGCCGCGCTCAAACCCTCCACGAAGGAATCGTTGACCAGCCTCTGGAAAGCCATCGAGGCTGACGTGACAACACGCCTTGTTAGCTAGGAATTAAATCCGCCTGGTGCAGTCCACTAACTTTCCTCGGATTCGTCCGCTTCTTTCTCGACCACATTTTCCACTTCGTCGATGGCGTCCTCTGGAGTGTAGCCACCATATAACACCTTCATAAAAGCGGGATAATATTTGTCGGCAATCACGAAATTGGTCCCGAAAACGCGGCGAATGACTTCATCGGGCAGCACCCCGGTAAGAAACGCGCTCGAAGTATGAAACCGCAGTTCGCCATCGCGAAAATCCATTTCAAATTTGCCAATTTTCATCCCATAATTTGCCCGGCAAATAAACTCGGCGACCATGCCCCGGAATAACTCCGGCACCTTTGGCTGATACGTCGTGAGGCATTGGATCAGGTCATCATCCTCGTCAATTACGATTGAGGAATTGAGATTGGCATTATCTCCCGAAAATCCGGTGCGAATAATTTTTGCCTCGTCGTGAGACTCAAAATTCCATTCGTGCTGGTGCAAATGCTCTTTTAAGGTGTCGTAAGGAGTAGTCATAAAAATCCCATCTTATATTTAGCTGGAGACGCTTATTTTGCAAATTCCACCTTCACCCGTGAGATCGGGCATTCGAATCGTAGAACTGTTCACTGGCAGGAGGATTTGGTTTTTTTGTTTCTTCGCTTATTATTTATTCAATTCCCTCTTTTCATGAAAAAAATTGTTACTTTCAGTGCTGTATTCGCTCTCTTACTTGGCTCCGTTTTTGCCGAACAAGTCGTTTTTGCAGAGGATGATGCCTCGCGTTCCACCTATGCCAACGGCTGGAGCGGTGGGCAAAACGGGGGCAACGGGTTCGAACCATGGAATCTTTATGTGACGCAGGAGGAAAACGCCGAGTCGCATGCCGGCTTGTTCACCGCCACCATCGAAGACAACTCGGACATTGATGAAGTCGGGATCAAAGGCAAGGCGTTCGGGTTTTTTGCCAACGGAATCAGTTTTGAGGAGGCGACAGCTTTCCGCAGGTTTGCGACATTCCTGGTCCCCGGCGACAGTTTTTCTTTTCTGCTGAGAACCGGTTCTTTTGAACGAAAATTTGAGATGGATAGCCCTGAAAAAGGAGGAGTGGGGATCACTTTGCGTGCCACTTCGATTGCCCAGAAACCAGCCGATTACAACCTGGATACGCGCCTGGAGTTTGGCACTTACGAAGGCCAGGAAAACTATCAGATCATCGATGGTGAAGCGGAAAAAGACACTGGCATCAAGGTAACAGATGAGCCGATTTCCGTCTCGATCACCCTGCTCACAGCCGATACTTACACTTTGGAAGTGGCCAATCTGGGGAGTAAACAGGTCACCCGCCTGGAAAATCGCAAGCTGGGCGGATCGGCAGGTGCGCCAATTGAAAGTTTTTGCGCTTTCAATCGCGATGGTGAAAAGAGCGATGTGTTTTTCAACGGGTTTCAACTCTCCAAGGCGGCTCAGTAAGTTGGATATCCAAATTACCGCCAGGATTTTTTTATACTGACGGGACGGTTTTTTCGTGCTTTCTGGGGCGGGGAAGGCGTATTTTGGACGGCTCAATGAGTTCACACATCCAACGCAAAGTAGCCGTCGTCGGCGCATCCGGCTATTCGGGTGAGGAACTTCTGCGTTTATTGGGCAGTCATCCATCGGTGCAGGTCGTGGCTGTTACATCACGTCAGTATCCGGGCAGGCAGATCGGTGAGGTGCTCCCACAATTTCGAGGGCATCCCACGTTGGGTAAAAGCGTGTTTATCGACTCCCAGGTCGATCAAATCGTAGCCAGCGGGGCGGAATTTGTTTTTCTAGCCTTACCTCACGGCCTTGCGGCAGAATTCGCGGAGCCACTTTTGGAAGCGGGACTGCGGGTGTTGGATTTAAGTGCCGATTTCCGGCTGCGCGATGCCGCGATTTTTGAAGAATTTTACGGAGTCAAACATCCCTCGCCACATTTACTAACAAAAGCTGTTTATGGTTTGCCAGAGGTGCGGAGGTCCGAAATTGCCGATGCCAGGCTGGTAGCCTGTCCCGGCTGCTACCCCACAAGTATTTTATTGCCGCTGATTCCACTTTTGCGGAAAAAATTGATCGAGCCTGGTAGCATCGTTGCCAATTCTCTAAGTGGAGTGAGCGGTGCGGGCCGTAAAGCGTCCATCGATCTGCTTTTTGCCGAGTGCAACGAAAGTGTGCGGGCTTACGGGTTGCCAGGCCACAGGCATTTATCGGAGATCGAGCAGGAACTTTCCCTGGCTGCCGGCACAGCTCTGCGCATTAACTTTGCACCTCATCTCATACCGATCAATCGCGGTATCCTAACCACCATCCACGCCGCGCCCAAGGATGATCTGACCCTGGAGTTGTTAACCAAAACTTTTCAAGAAGCCTATGCGCAGGAACCCTTCATCCGCTTGCTCGGCCCCGATGGGTTCCCCGATGTAAAATATGTCGCGCGCACCAACTTTATCGATATCGCCTGGCGGCTGGATCCACGCACCGGCAGAGTGATCCTGCTCAGTGCGGAAGACAATCTCGTCAAAGGGGCCGCGGGGCAGGCCCTACAAAATTTCAATCTACTCGCACAATTGCCCGAAACCACCGGCCTTCTTTAGTTTATATCCTTTTACCCAGCCATGACCACTCCCACCACTTTTCCCACAGTTTCCGGCGGTGTTAGCCTGGCGGAAGGATTTCTCGCTGGCGCAGTTTTTGCCGGTATCAAGCCTGGGAACGAAAGCAAGCGCGACTTTGCGTTAATCCTCTCCCAATTGCCAGCCGTGGCGGCCGCGACATTCACAACTAACAAAATCAAAGCCGCTCCCGTTCGCATCTCCATCGCCAACCTTCGCGGGGGAGATATCCGCGGCGTCCTGCTCAACAGCGGTAATGCCAATGCCTGCAACGGCATCATCGGCATCCAGCACGGCAAACGCAGCCTGCGGGCAGCAGCCAAAGCTCTCGGCCTCAAGGAACGACAACTGCTACTCTGCTCCACCGGACGCATTGGCGTCGAGTTGCCCATCGAAAAAATGGAAAAAGCCGCGGAATTATTACCCTCATCGCTTTCCCGTAAAGGCAGTCGCAAAGTGGCCAAAGCCATCATGACTTCCGACACTTTTCCCAAGGAAATAGCCGTGCAGGTGGAAATCGCCGGACGCACGATCAGCATCGGTGGCATCGCCAAAGGTGCCGGCATGATCAATCCCAACATGGCCACCATGTTAAGTATCATCACCACCGATCTTGCCATAGAAAAAAAGGAGCTGCAACGCACCCTGGGCATAGCTGTCGAGCAAAGTTATAACCGCATCACGGTCGATGGCGACATGAGCACGAACGATACCGTGATCATTCTCGCCAATGCCGCCGCCGGGGGTAATCCGATAGGAATGGAGCATCCCGATTTTGCAGTCTTCCAGGAAGCTTTGAATTTCGTCACCAGGAATCTGGCCCGGATGATCGTGGAAGATGGCGAAGGTGTTAGCAAATTTGTCGAGGTGCAGGTGAACGGTGCTGCCACCTACCAGGATGCGCGTAAAGTGGCGAACGCGATTGCCAATTCCACGCTCGTCAAATGCTCCTGGAATGGCGAGGACCCCAATTGGGGGCGCATCATGGATGCCATCGGCTACTCCACGGCTCGGGCGCGCGAGGAAATGATCGATATTTACTACGACGGATTGATCGCAGTAAAGAACGGCATGAAAACCGCCACCCCGCTCAAAGCTTTGCGCAGCGTGATGAAAAAGCGCAAATTTAAAGTCACCGTGGATCTCCACCTGGGCACTGCTCAATACATTATTTACACCACCGATCTCACCGCCGAATACGTCGAGCTTAACAAAGGCGAATAATCCAGCATGCCAGCTCCTATCTTCCGCGCATTGCTTCGAGCAGACTCCCATGCAGATAGCTGGTCTCTGGAATATGCGGTAAAATCGGGTGATCCAATCCCTGGCTAAAAGTAGCGATCTCGCGCACGGAACGTCGCGCATCCGTCGAGGCTTCCACCACCACTTCGTTGAGCAACCCGGTTGTGAGATGATGTGAGCAGGAAAAAGTTGCCAGTAAACCATCGGGAGCGAGAAGCTGCAGGGCGCGCAAATGGATTTCCTTATATCCGCGCCGGGCATCGTCCACCTTGCCCTTGCCTTTGGCAAAGCTGGGCGGATCGAGGATAATAAGATCATAGACTTCGTTATTCCGGGTCTGTGAATGTAGAAAATCGAATACGTTCGCCTCGATGGCACGCACTGTTAGCTCGTTTCTGCGGGCATTGGCTTCGATTTTATTCACCATTTCGCCACTTACCTCGACTGCCAGCACCTCGCGCGCCCCTGCCTGCGCGCAGGCCAGGGCAAAACCGCCCTGGTTGCTAAAACAATCCAGCACACGCCTCCCACTGGCATAGGCGGAGACTTTTTCGTAATTGTTAACTTGATCCAGATAAAACCCGGTTTTGTGTCCTGCCCCGGCATCGATCTCAAATCGGTTTCCGCCGATCACAAATTCCAGCGGCTCGGGTTTTTCGCCCCAGAGCACCCCCGAAACGAGTTCCAATCCCTCGGCTTTTCGTGAACCGCCTTCGTTGCTCTCCACGATCCCACGAATGCCGCTCCCTGCAAAAACCGCCACCAGAGCTTCAACCAGCAAATTTTTCCTAACATCCATCGCCTTGGTGAGCGTTTGCAGGACCAGCCACGGCCCGTAACGATCCACAATCACTCCCGGCAGACCATCGCTCTCGCTCCAGACCACGCGACAAAGATCCGGACGCACCCCCCGGCGTTCTCTGTATTCCGCAGCCTGCTGAATTCGTCTCACAAAAAAATCGAGATCCAAATCCTGTCTCTGACGCGAAAATCTCCGCGCCACAATCTGCGATTGTTTATTATAAATCGCCGATCCTAACAACCGATCCCGGCCATCCTTGAGCGAGACCACCTCACCATCCTGCGGATCGCCAAAAGCCTTCAGCACCTCACTCGCATACACCCAATCGTGACCATGAAAAATGCGCGAACGCGGTTTGATAACAAGTCCTGCCATAATTCTGCACCTTAACCGCGTTTCTCGTTTGCGGGGAAACTAAATCTCACCGCCCTCGATTGGCTTCGCGCCACCAGTCAACGCAGAAAATTTTTGAAACAGTCGCTTGGGCAACGTCCGCCCGCTTTCCTCGGCCACCAATTCCTCGTGCGCCTCTTTTTTGGCTCCTTCCCAGGCCGCTGGAAAACCCGGCGAACGCTCAATCATCCGTTTCTCGGCCCGAGCAAATATCTCCAGATCGCGCTGGAGTCGTTTTTCGCTGCTTTGATTCAACTCCGCCACTTTGATCCTCAGATTCTCGTTTTGCTTCCGCAACTCCTCCAATTCCACCTTCAGTTTTGCGATTGCCGAAGCTTCCAACTCCATTTTTTCCCCGAGCAGACGTTTGTATTTATCCAGTTCTTTACGAGCGATACGCCCGCCGTTCCAGGCGATCAGGGCAAAAATCAAGCCCGCGACCAATCCGGCCGCAAACACATACAAATAAATCAAAAAAGCGTTGGTTTCGGGCATTTTTTAGCACCGAATGTTATGGCGCGGGCGTCTGCGCATCTTCAGGATTGCGGATCAAAACGCCATCGACGTATTGTGCCTCGGGTTTGCGTTCCACTGCCGGCTGCTCCGACTCGGGGAGTGGAATGCTGTCGATCTGATTCAATAAAGCCTGATCCACCGGTGCATCTGCCGCGTCGATTTGCGGTAGATACAACCCTTGCAAATCGTAAGGCAACCCGGTCGCCGGATCGATTGATACGTCCACTGGAACCGGATTAAGGCGCGTGGCTTGTGGAGCTACCGCGAGAATGGAAGATTCGGTGGCGATGGCCTCGGCGGCGACGAAGCCGCGTTGCCCTCCTTGGATCTCGACCAGAGCCACTTTGCCATTGTTACTGAGCACTTTTACCGCAGTAAAACGAGGCAGGGTAAACGGACGATCCGAGCGGGTTTGCCTGCGGACGGAACGACTGATCAATGGCGCCTGGAGGCTTTGACTTTGCAGCACATCGCGTCGAACCAAAGGTTGAAAAACAGCCGATTCCGCCGAAATACGCATTTGCTCGCCAGCCGCAGCCGCCTTCTTTTCCTTGGAAAAAATGGAACAACCAGAGACCAAAAACATCAGCACCACGGGCAGTAAAAATTTCAAGACAGGCAGATTCATGATTTGTAACTCGTGTGAGTGGTTCGCATCGTAACACGATGCGTTCATCCGTCGAGCACGAAAAATCATCCCCCAGAACGACTTTTTAAATCATTGTCGCGCGAGTAAAACTATCAGTTGCCTCATGCCCAGTTTTAACCGATACATTAAATCTTCCGTCATCCCGGAAAACCACATCCCATACTATCTCATGTTCAAAAAAGACAAAATCGACGTTTTTCTTCTCATCATCCTTGTCGTAATTCAAATTGCTGGCGTCTTTGCGTTAGCGCAACATTTCCAGTGGTTTTATCTCTGGATCATGATTCCCATCTACATGTGGGGATGCTTTAGCACCACTCTTTATCTCCATCGTTATCTCACGCATCGCGGCCTCGAAATGCCCGCCTGGTTGAAGTTTTTCTGGGCCATGGGCTCTGCGGTCTCACTCTCCGGCGATCCCGTCACCTGGGTGGGCGATCATCGCTACCATCATCTTAAATCCGATACCGACGAAGACATCCACAGCCCGCTCCACGGTTTTCCTTATGCCCACATGATGTGGTTGGTTCGCAAACCGGAAAGCTTCCGCGTCCGCTCCCTTCGCTACGCATCCGACGTGCGTAAGATCTGGTATTGCAAAATTCTCGAAACCCCCGCTTTTTACGTTATTCCGCATCTCATTGTGGCCACGATTCTTTACTTCACCCTCGGTGGTGCTGGCCTTCTTTGGACGCTTTATTTCCCGATGCTCGTCCTGTATAACTTCACTTGGGCGGTCAATTCGATCTGCCACATGCCCAATGTCGGATATCGCAGCCACGAAACCTCCGATGCCAGTCGCAATAACTTCTGGGTCGGTCTCGGCTCTTTTGGCGAAGGCTTCCATAATAACCATCACGCCAAGCCCAAGTGCGCCGCTCATGGTCTGCAATGGTGGGAATTTGATCTCACTAAATATCTCATCTGGACCCTTGAAAAATTCGGTCTCGCCTGGCAGGTAGCCTGGCCAAAATCCGAGACTGCGGAATCCGAAACCGAATTGGTTGCTCCCGTGGGTTCCTTTCCGGCCCAAGCTCAAGCCATGCTCGCCAAAGTCATCGAACCCGGGCAGAAACTTTCCTCCGCCTCCGAGTAACGTTACCGCCAAGTTTACCCACAACAAAAGCGGCACTTGCCCAAGTGCCGCTTTTTGTTTTTACTCTATTCCATGGCTATCACCCCTCCTCGCATCATTGTCATAGGTGGGGGAGCCGCAGGTTTTTTCGGCGCCATCGCCGCCGCCGAACAAGGTGCCGAAGTTCTTCTCCTCGAAAAAAGTTCACATTTTTTAAGCAAAGTCCGTATCTCGGGTGGTGGACGTTGCAACGTCACCCATGCCTGCTTCGATCCCAAGGAACTCTCCCATCGCTACCCGCGCGGTGGACGGGCTTTGATCAGCCCATTTCACCGTTTTCAACCCAGCGATACGGTCGAATGGTTCGAGAATCGGGGCGCAAAACTTAAAACCGAAGCCGATGGACGCATTTTTCCCATCAGCGACTCCTCGCAAACGATCATCGATACCTTGCTGGACTCTGCCGCTGCCTCCGGCGTTAAACTTCTTTCGAATACCTCCATCACCAACATCGAACGTCATCCCGATCACTTTATCCTTACCTCATCGAAAGGCGACACGTTCACTGCCGATGCAGTGCTCCTCGCCGTCGGTGGCACACGTGCCGGAGATGCCGCCCGACTCGCCTCCGATCCGGGTCACCATCTTCTGCCTCCTATTCCCTCGCTTTTTACCTTTGAAATTGCCCTTCCCTGGCTGCGTTCCATCCCCGGCGTAGTCGCAGAAGTCGAAGCCACCATTCCCGGCACCAAACTCCGCGAACGCGGCCCCCTGCTCATCACCCACTGGGGCGTGAGCGGCCCCGCCATCCTCCGTCTTTCTGCCTGGGGAGCACGTGAACTGGCCGCCCTCGATTATCATTTCCCCCTGCAACTTAACTGGCTGGGCGGACTTTCCAGTGACGACATCGCGCTGCGTTTGCACGAACTACGCCTCGGCCATCCCGCTCGCCTGGTCGCCGGTCTCCCACCTGCCCCCCTGCCTGTGCGTCTCTGGGAACGGCTCCTCGCCCTGGCCGGTGTTCAACCCGGCACCACTTGGAATCGTCTTCCCCGCGAGCACACCCAGGCTCTCGTCCAAATTCTTGCGCGCACCAAATTACCGGTCACCGGCAAAAGTCTTAATAAAGAGGAATTTGTCACCTGCGGCGGCGTAACCCTGCCCGAAGTGGACTTCAAAACCTTGCAAAGTCGCAAATGTCCCGGACTTTTCTTTGCCGGGGAAATCCTCGACATCGACGGCATCACCGGCGGATTCAATTTCCAAGCGGCCTGGACCACCGGCTGGATCGCCGGGCACGCCATGGTCGAAAGTTTTACCAAAGAATCCACTCCGCTAATATCGTAAACCCTTTTCCCTTCGTGCTAATCAACGGCCACTGGATCACTTCTTCGCAAAGCACCACCGTCCCGGATCGATTCGACGATTCGCTCGCGGGCAGTTACCATCTGGCCGATGCCGCCCAGGTCGAAACAGCAGTTGCGGGATCGTTTGCCGCCTTTCAACAAACCCGCCGGCTTTCCGCCCACGAACGTTCCCAACTCCTCCGACGCATCGCGCGGGGCATCGAAATTCGGTCGGCTGATTTTGTCGATCTCATCATTCGCGAAGCTGGCAAACCCATCGATCTCGCCCAAGCCGAGGTGCTCCGGGCGTCCCAGACGTTTGCTTTTGCTGCTCAGGAAGCCTTGCGCGATACAGGCGAAATCCTGGCCATCGATGCCAGCCCGGCGGGAAAAAATCACACCGGTCTTACCCGACGCTTTCCCATCGGCCTTATTTTTGGCATTACCCCTTTTAATTTTCCTCTCAATCTCGTCGCGCACAAAGTTGCGCCTGCCCTCGCCACCGGCAACACCATCCTCATCAAACCCGCGCTAAAGACTCCCCTCACCGCACTTTTACTCGGGGAAGTGCTCGTCGATGCAGGCATTCTTCCCGGTCAGGTCAATATTCTCCCCTTTCATCACGACCTCATCCCGCCACTCGAAACCGATCCGCGCATCGCCATGATCTCGTTCACCGGCAGTGCAGAGATCGGTTGGGCCTTGAAAAGTCGCGCCGCGCGAAAACGCATCTGCCTGGAACTCGGAGGCAACGCCGCACTCATTATCCATCGCGATGCCGACTGGCAGCCTCGTCTGGCCGCCATCGCCTCCGCTGCTTTCGGTTATGCCGGTCAATCCTGCATCAGCGTGCAACGCCTGCTCATTCAAGCCGATCTTTACGACGATGTCCGCAGCGCCTTGGTCGCCTATGTCAAAGAAAAAGTGCGCAGCGGCGATCCGCGAGAAAAAGGCATCCTCGTCGGACCAATGATCGACACGGCAGCCTGCGATAAGATCGTTGCCTGGATCGACACCGCGCTTGCTGCGGGAGCAAAATCACTTTTACCTCTCGAAAGAAAAAAGAACGTCCTCTCTCCCGTGCTTCTGGAAAATGTCCCGCCTAACCTTCCCATCGCGTGCGAGGAAGCGTTTGCCCCGGTCGTGGTGCTTGAAAAATACCTTGATTTTGACGAGGCCATCGCCCGCGTAAATGCCTCGCGTTATGGCTTGCAGGCAGGCGTGTTCACCCGCGACCTCAAACTGGCCTGGCAGGCTTACCGTGAACTGGAAGTGGGCAGTGTCTTGATCAATCAGACGCCCACGTTCCGCGTCGAAAATATGCCATACGGTGGGGTTAAAGACAGTGGCTTCGGACGCGAAGGCGTGCGTTATGCCATGGAGGAAATGACGGAGCTAAAATCGCTCATTTTTCAGCATTGATCGGACAGCCCCCTGGAGCTGAAGCAGAACTGCGAACCAGTGGTTTTTTTTACCTGGAGGCCCGGCGGCGACGCTGGAGCAGTGCAATGCCGGAGAGTAACAATAATGCGCCGGTGGCTGGTTCGGGAATGACATCTATCACGACATTATCCACGTTCGCGGCATTTGGCAGATCGATCCGTAGTTGATAAGTGCCGGCTCCCAGAAAAACGTTGCCCTCGGAGAAAAACCAAAGCTCCTGACTCGTGGTGTTTGGGATATTGATCGTCGTGGAAGTCGCCAGCAACGAGGTGCCAGCACTATTGAAGATTTTCAGATTGTTCCCATTTGCAGCAAGACTGTCGCGACGGCTAAAATAGGCGGAAAAATTCACTGTCTGACCAAAAATAATTTGGAAGTCTTGAAAAAGCTGCACATCGGTGCCGTTGCCATCGAAATAAACGATGCCGTCCTGAGCGGTATCGGGTCCGCCACCATAGCCAACGAATGGCAATACGAGATTGGTGGGATTGGGATTTGTCCCCATGGCGTCAGTTATTGTCCAGCCTGTCACGCTCACATTAAGATTGTTACCATTATTAAGAATGATTGTGGCATCTTCAAAACTGCCATTAACAACGACATTGGCTCCTTGCAAACTGGTAAATGCAAAAATGCTGGCAACCAGGAGGGCTTGGAAACGTTTGTAATTCACTTTGAAGTTTTATATTTCGAAACAATCTCTCTGACAACTATTTTTTTGCGACATTACACAAGTTCATCCGACAAATGTCCATGAGACTGGGAAGGAGCTTTATTCCTTTGCTGACATGCTCTGGACATCGGTGACGCATCCTGGATTTAAAAAACTTTTTGATGCAGCTATTCCAGATTTAATCCCGCAATTTTTGGACGACTCACCGAACCAATTTCAAGAATCTGGCCAGGTTCCACTCTCGACCAGGATATTTCCCAGCGGGCAGCGGATTTTTTGCGGGGAAAACGATATTTTAAAAAGCCACCGCCATCGAAACAGGGTAACCGGGGTTCCGTGCTTCCGCGGACGCGAATTTGGCTTTTCAAGCGTGTCTGCGAAAGCGCGATTTCAAGCTGCAACTCCAGAGCGGGTTCAGTGAGTTGAATTTCCAGGGAAGGATCGCGGGAGGTTACGCGCCATTTACCAGGTTCTCCAGCCACTGCCTGCAACCCTTTACCATTGATCGCTTCCCAATGACAGGGGGTGAGTTGGGAGGATTTTAACGGCGGCAAACCGAGCCGAATCTCGTTCAAATCCCCACCCACCTGGTTTTTTCCCACAAGATGATACTCGGGAAATTCCAATACCACGAAGTCTGGAGACATCGATTCGCTCGATTCGAAATGTTTTAACGCCCAGCCCGCGGTAAAATCGGATCCCTTGGCGGGGCGGGTGATTTTTTCCACCGATGCGCCCCAGGCGGTGGCAAAAAAATCTGGCGATTCATAATTTGAAAAGCTCGTGCCACTCCAGCCAACTCGCGCCGTGGATCGTTGACTGGTCGGCAAAAAACTCGGCACCTGCATCGGCTCGTAAAAGCGTTTGCTCAATTTGCTGCCCTCCCAAAACCCGAGCATTTTAAGAATCCCGCCCTTGCTCTGGACATCGTCACGCCAATCGATCCGAAAAACTGGATCGATCCTGGGACGGATAAAACCCGCTTCTGCGAGGTAATCGGCGAGGCCTTCCGTGGCCACCTGTGCCCCCCGATAGGTCCAGTGATTGTCGGCACGGAAAAAAACCGTGTTCCCGGGCCTCTCCGCCGCACGCATGGCTGCGGTGGAATCGTAAGTAGGAATTCCTCGATTCCGCAGTCCATCGCTCAAACGTTCGATAAATTTACTTCCCGCCTCGCTGCCCCGCATCCACGTAGGGGTGTTTTCGGGAAACAACGTCGCCGAGTTGGGAATTAACAATACCACCATCGGGATGCCTTGTTCGCGGAAACGCTCACGATAAAGTGTCAGCTTGTCGAAAAGAATAGTCATTTGCTTTTCCAGATACTGATCGCTGGGAGTCTCAATCGTGGTATCGAGAAACAGCCAGTCATTTTTACCTTTGATCACATTGCCCGGAGTGCGTCCGGCAATCTCAAAGGTTAGTTCGCGATATTTCGCTGCTGTGCCGTGAGCCAGCCAGGAGCGATTTTGCAGCCATTCCTCGGTGTCCACCGTCCAGTCGCCTTTCCAGAAAACTTTCCAATTAAAGGGCGGACGCGGCATTCCTCTTTCAACCGCGGAACCGGGAGGTTTTCTACCCAGCCACGAATAAATGGCATCGCTGATGCCCGTGGCGAGAACGATTCCAAAAAACAGGCAGACCAGAAGTCGGGCGAAGAAAGGAGGCATCGGAGATTAAAATTGAAAGTAAAGAAAAGGGTTTAATTCCTGCGAAAAAAGTTCGAGCAGGGCGATGAGAAATAAAGCGAGAAAAAGAAAGGTGAGTCCCACCCGCGAGGTGCGATCTGCCAAGGTCTGCGAGTTGGGAGCGAACAGAGCGATGAACCAGCCCAAAATAAAGCATCCCCAAAACCAGGGTTGCTGCACTTCTCCGAGCGCGGGTAACTGCCATTGGGTCGAAAAAAGTTCCCCGAGAAAATCTCCCAGACGCGGTAGAGATTCCACCCGGAAGGGAATCCAGCTCAGTGTGATTAACAAAAGCACAAAAACACGGTTCAGCCAGCCGGGCACACGATTTTCGAGCAGGGATTTACCTCCGAGAAAACGTTCCCCGGCCAGCCAGAGACCGTGATAAGCGCCCCAGATGACGAAGGTCCAGTTTGCTCCATGCCAGAGACCACCGAGGAGCATGACGAGGAATAAATTCAGCGCCGTGCGCCATGCGCCGCCCCGACTGCCTCCCAGTGGAAAGTAAAGGTAGTCGCGCAGCCAATGCGAGAGGGTGAGATGCCAGCGACGCCAGAAATCGGTGATGCTCGTCGCTTGATAAGGTGAATCGAAATTCATCGGAAATTTAAACCCGATCATATAACCCAGACCTATCGCCATGTCGGAGTAACCCGAAAAATCGAAATAAATTTGCAACGTGTAAGCCAGCAATCCCAGCCAGGCACCTGCCGCTCCTGGATCGGGGGAGCCAAACATTGCCTCCACCACTGGCGCAACATTGTTGGCGATGAACACTTTTTTACAAAACCCCACCATGAACAGAAAAGCTCCGCGTTCCAAAAGAGAGAGTTCGAGCGCGGGACGTTTCAGCTCAGGGAGCACATCGACGAAACGCACAATCGGCCCGGCGATATGGGTAAAGAGCGCCAGATAACAGGCAAAATCGATCCAATTTTCCGCCGCGCTGACCTTGCGCCGATAGAGATCGACGAGATAAGAAATGGCCTGGAAAGTGTAAAAAGAAATTCCAACCGGAAGGATCAGTTTGGACCAACTAACAGTGTCGAAATCGAGCATTTTCATGATCGCGTTCCAGTTTTCGATGCCGAAATTGGCGTATTTAAACCAGGCCAGCACGAGCAGGTTGAGACCGACAAAAGTAATCAGGACACTTTTCCGTCGTCGCTCCGCTGCTGAAGCGAGCCATTTTCCCGCCCAGTAATTCATCACGCTCGATCCGATGAAAAGCAGCATGAAATCGATCCGCCACCAGCCGTAAAAGGCAAAACTGGTGATTACGAGCACAAGATTGCGCGTCTGCCCGCGCAGACTTCTCGCGAGCAGCACGATTAACGGCAGGAAAAAAAACAGAAACGCGTAGGCGGTAAAAAGCATACGGAAATGGTTGTTAAACCATCGAGGCCACGATCTCGCGGGCCGCTTGCACGGGATCGCTGGCCGCCAGGATCGGGCGGCCGATCACCAGATAATCCGCTCCCAGATCGACCGCCTCGCGCGGGGTCATGGTGCGTTTTTGATCCTGCGTCTCCACTCCAGCCGGGCGGATTCCCGGGATGACCAATTTTACCGCAGCGGGAAGGTGCCGGCGCAGGAGATCGATTTCGTGCGCACTGGCAACCAGCCCACCGAGGCCCGCCTCGGCGGCCAGCTTGCCGAGCGATTGCACTTGATCCGCCACGGAAGTGCCCACCCCGATTTCGCGCAACGTGTTGGCATTGGAACTGGTCAGCACGGTCACCCCCAGCATTCGCACGGCGGAACCGGCAGCTCCAGCGGCGGCTGCGACGAGCATTTCCCTGCCGCCCCCGGCGTGGACGGTGAGCATTTGCACGTCGAGCGCCACGGCAGATTCCACGGCATGACGCACCGTGTTGGGAATGTCGTGGAATTTTAGATCGAGAAAAACCGCCGCGCCCAGGCTGCGAATCTGGCGGACCAAAGCGGGACCAGACGCAGTGAATAATTGCAGCCCGATTTTAAAAATGCCCACTTCTCCGGTGAGTAATTCCACCGCTCGCAACGCCGCCGCCGCATCGGGAAGATCGAGGGCAACGATGATTTTATCTTTTGCAGCAGAAAGGTTTGCGGGAGAATGCACGACTCTATGAAGCGCGTGGCACCGGCAAAAATCAATCTCTCTCTGGAAATATTACGCCGCCGCGCCGATGGGTTTCACGATTTACGCAGTTTATTTCTGCCGATTGCCCTGGTGGATGAACTTTCTTTTTCCGCGTCCGACGTTTTCACGTTTACCTGCTCCGATCCCTCGGTGCCGGTGGATGAGGAAAATCTCGTCGTGCGGGCGGCGCGACTTTTTGGCCACGGCGAACTGCCTCCGGTGCGAATTCATCTCGAAAAAAAAATTCCTCATAGCGCAGGTTTGGGCGGCGGCAGCAGCGACGCCGCCACGACTTTGCTTGCCTTGAACGATCTGGCGGAGGCACCTCGCCCTCTGGCGGATTTGGAAAAACTGGCGGGCCAACTTGGCTCCGATGTTCCATTTTTTCTGCACCGCTCCGCCGCCTGGTGCGAGGGACGCGGCGAAATCGTCCATCCAGTGTCCACGCCCGATAATTTTGCCCTTTTGCTTTTCAAACCTCCTTTCGGCGTGCCCACACCCTGGGCCTATCAAAAACTGGCCGGGAGCCGCGATTTGCCGGGTATTCCGATGTCCAGACAGCAAACCGGGGCGGGTCTGTTGTTCAACGATCTGGAACGTGCGGTCTTCGAGAAATATCTTTTGCTTGCCCTCGTAAAAAAATGGCTTCTGGAACAAACCGAAACCTGGGGAGCACTCCTCTCGGGCTCGGGATCGACCTTATTTGCCATTACCGCGACTGCTGCGGAAGCCGAAGCCGTCCGCCAGCGATTGCTGGAGGAATTTGGACCGGATAACTGGACTTGCATCACCGCGCCCTGGCTGGCGGAATAACCGGGCCGCCCGCCATTTAGCGGATCGTCACCTTCATCCCAGTTTGGACAAGGGTATAAAATGTCGCGGCGTCCCAGTTGGAAAGTCGAATGCAACCATGACTTCCTGAGCGACCGATTGTCTCGGGCGTGGACGTGCCGTGAATGCCGATCCCGGGACGATTCAACCCCGCCCAAAGAATGCCCACAGGACTGTTCGTGCCGGGAGGAAACTGATGGAAATCTGTCGTTCGCTCGCCCCGTTTCAAGACGCCTTCATCATAGCGATACCAGGGCCAGGGCACCGCACGGACCACCTTCCATTCGCCGGCCGGTGCCGGATGTTCCACCGAACCGGGCGTAATCGGCAGGGCGGCAATGAGGCGCCCTTCATCGCGCACCTCTAAAATACGTGTGTTAGCATTGATTAAAACGCTGCGCCGGACGCCGCGCGAAGGCGGTTGCCGACGATATTGGGAGGGAAATCGATCTGCGTAAAAGGGACGTTTTACATTGGGCACTTTGACCATGTCGCCGGCGGAGAGAGAGGCGAAATTCACCCCAGGGTTGAGCTGTCGCAGATAAGCCTCCGTGGTATGAAAGCGTTCACCGATCAATTCAGAAAGCCGGGTGTAAGGCAGACGTTTTTGCATGGCAATCTCCACTGGTTCCGACGCCATCGTGCCCAGCGCGGCAAAGTCCCCCTGCCCCACCGTGTAAGTGGTAAAAGCCGCTAAATTGCTCAGATCCGGCTCCCAATCCGCCGGTAAATCGCGAGCCTGGCGGTAGAGATCCAATGCTTTCGCGGTAAATTCACCAGGACGCCCATCGACCACCCCAGGACCGAAACGTTCTCCATCGAGAAAAATTTGCAATTGCACCACCTCTTCTCTTGGTTGATCCCGGATCACCCGCGGTGTTTCAACTCGAGGCTGGCGTTCCACCGAAGAACATCCCGTGACCCCCACGATCACGAAGAGTAAAAGAAAAAGCGGGCGCAAACGCGACAGCGCAGGCAATACTAACAGAGAAAATGACATGGCAGAACTAAAGCACGGCTTTCACTTTTCCCAAAGTGTGGAATCCAGCTTAAAAACCATCGATGACACCGTTGATCTGGTCCATCGTGCCGCGTGCGGTGCTGATAATGTTCCAGGCTAGAATAAGGGCGATCACCAGATAAACGATTTTCGGCGTCCAATCGCCCGCCGCCTCGATCCCGCGCACCGCCGACGCCTCGTAATCGTCCGCCGCCCGTAACAATTCCGCATCGAGGGCGCCGGTTTGCTCGCCTACGATCATCCGACTCACCAAATCTGCCGGGAGACATTTCGTTCCGACCAATGCGGGTCCGACCGGGAGTCCGCTCCGCACCCCAGGCAAAATACGCTGCACGCCCCCCTGGATTTTCGCGCTGCCGGAGGCGCCCGAGGCGGAGATAAGACTATCCATGACATTGACTCCGGAATCGAGTTGCATTTGATAGGTGATACAAAAGCGCGACAGGGAAAGGGAACGACGAATGCCACCTAACAAGGGAATCGCATTCAGCAATTCGTCCAGCAGAATGGAATGCCGGGCGATATCGCGAAGCATTCCCACCAGGAATATCGCGGCTATCACGAGGGCATAAAACGCTCCCAATTGCCAGCCTATTTCCACCAGCACCGAGAGTGGGCTGACCCCGCGAAAAAACTGCGGCAGGGAAAGAATGATAACCCCGAAATGGAGGAGAAAAAGGGGATAAACCAGGCGCCCGGTGACTTGCCGCCGCACCACATGCAGACGAGCATAGTAACGACTTAGAAATTCGCAGCCACGTTGCAACTGGCCGCTTTTTTCGCACGCACCTAACAAGGCTTTTTCCATCACCGAAAATGGCAGGCCCGGCTCGGAGATGCTTTCCGTGATGGTGGCGTTTGCCTGCGATTTTTCCCGCAACCGACGAAGAATGCGTCCAGTGCTGCCGCGCGGTTGCGTGGAAAGCATGGTCTCAAGGGCTTTGGAAAATGGGAAGCCTGCGGTGAGCAATTTCCCGAAATCGTCGTAAAACCGGCTGCGATCAGCGAGGGACCATCTCATGGGCAGGCGTCCCTCCTCATGTTAGCGGATGATGCCGCGCTGGCTGGAGTGAATGAAATCGATTAACACCCGGCCTTCCACGGTCTCCCCAAAGTGGCTGGCGATTTCCTCGGCGGCTTGTTTCACGTTCAGTTTTCCCCGGTAAAGAATGCGGTAACATTCCTTGAGCGTCTTGAGTTGCTCCGGATTAAACCCCCGCCTTTCCAGGCCCACGTTGTTAACACCGCGCACCTCGGCGGGATTGCCGTCGGCAATGAGATAGGGTGGCACGTCCTGGACGATTTTCGAGCAACCGCCAGTGATGGCGTGCATGCCGATCCGACAAAACTGATGCACGGCGGTGAGTCCTCCCACGTTGGCATGGTCGCCTACCTCCACATGGCCGGCGATGGTGCCATTGTTGGAAAAAATTACGTGATTACCCACGATGCAATCGTGCGCGATGTGGCTGTAACTGAGGAAATTGCCATCGCATCCCACGATGGTTTTTCCTCCCGCCACGGTGGCCCGATGCACGGTGCTGAATTCGCGAAAAGTATTGCGATGACCGATCTCGAGCCAGGTGGGTTCGCCGGCGTATTTCAAATCCTGCGAGCGTTGCCCGATGCAGGCGTAGGAGTAAAAAAGATTCTCATCCCCGATGTTAGCCGGTCCCTGGAGGGTGACATGATGTTGCAGCCAGCAATTTTTTCCCAGCACCACGCCTTCGCCGATGATGCTATACGGCCCGATCTCGGTTCCCTCGCCGATGATGGCGCCGGGACTGACGATGGCCGTGGGATGGATTTTCGACATGGCTGGCAAACTGTTAGACGTCGATAAAACCAAACATTAGCTCACCCTCGCTCACCACCTCGCCATTGACCAGGCAGCGACAGGCAGCCTTGCCGATGTTGCGGCGCGCTTTGAGTAACTCTGCCTCGATGATAAGTGTGTCGCCGGGAAAGACCGGTTTGCGCCATTTCAACTTGTCGGCACTCATAAAATAACCGATGCGACCGTCGCCGGTGATTTTTTTGAGCAAAATACTCGCCACCTGGGCCATGGCCTCCACTTGCAGCACGCCGGGCATGACGGGATGCCCGGGAAAATGACCCTGAAAAAACGGCTCATTGATGCTAACCTGCTTGATGCCGGTGCATTTGGTTTCGCCCTCGAAACTCAACACCCGATCCACCATCAGGAAGGGGTAACGATGCGGGAGCGTGTTCATCACTTCCTTGATGCCCATGCCTTCGTCACCTTTGGGGATGGAGCTGGGCGGAATCAGGGCCACCATCTCGGCGGCGCGTTTGGCGATGGCACGGGCCAGCTCGGCATTGGGGCCGTGGCCGGGTTTGACCGCGATGATGTGGCCGCGCAGACTTTGACCCGAGAGGGCGAGGTCGCCGATGATGTCGAGGATTTTATGACGGGCAAATTCGTTTGTAAATCGAAGTGGCTCCTTGCTCAGGACGGATTCACCGCGAACGACGATGGCATTTTCCAGGCTGCCACCTTTGATGAGTCCCTTGGCGATGAGCGGTTCGACATCTTCGTAAAAAACAAAGGTGCGTGCCGGGGCAATTTCTTTTTCGTAGATTGCCGGGGTAATTTCCGTGCTGTGAAACTGGGTGAAACGTCCTTCGGGTCCGACATTGGTGCAGGTGATGCGGAATTTATCGTCGGGCACGATGGTGAGAAGGGAGCCGCTTTTGGTTTCGATATGGATGGGTTCGCGAATCCAAAACTCGCTGCGTCGCGCCTCCTGCTGGGCGACGCCGGCTTGTTTGATCAATTCGACAAAGGCCCGTGCGCTGCCGTCGCCGATGGCGGGTTCGTTGGCATTCATCTCGATGAGGGCGTTATCGATGCCCATGCCGACGAGGGCGGAGAGAACGTGTTCGACGGTGTGGACTTTGATATTTCCCTCGGCAAGAGTGGTGGCGCGCTCGACGAATTTTACATTTTCGACCCGCGCATCGATGGTGGGTTCGTCGGGCAGATCGATGCGTTTGAACTTAAAGCCGTGCCCGGGGGGCGCGGGTTTGAGAGTGACGGTGACTTTTTCGCCCGTATGCAGGGAGGAGCCGGCGAGGGAGGCGCTCTGCGCCAGGGTCGCCTGGAGAATCGGATCGGAAGATGGCATGGGGCGGTAAGCTTTACCACCGCCCTGCCGGGTGTGACAACGAAAAATAAAGCGCCGGGCCGCCCTGCCAGCCATTCACGATAAATCCTGTGGTAATGGCAACGTCAGCTTTTGGCCAGTGCAGCCGCCCAGCCCACTGCGTTCCCAAGTGCAACCGGATGATGAGGGAATGGAAGTGTTTAATTTCCTCGAATAGACACAGCCGGGAGACAGAATGAATGCGAAGTTGCAAGACAAATGCTCACTTCTCACTCTGACGACTCTCTCAATCCCTTGGAAGCCTCCCCGACTCCGTTTGCAAATGTAACCCCACGCCGGATTTTGCTGGTGGAGGATCACGAGAGCACGGCCATCGTGCTGCAACGTTTGCTGCTGCGGCATGGGCATTATGTCTGGGTCGCGTTGCGGTTTCACGAGGCGCTGGAGATTGCCACGCGGGAGAAAATCGAGGTCATTATCTGCGATTTGGACCTGCCCGATGGCGATGGCTGCTCGCTGTTGCGCGCAATTCACGAGCAAAGCCCCATCCCCGGCATTGTGCTGAGCGGACATGGAACTTCGGCGGACATCCAGCGCAGTCACGAGGCCGGATTCAAGGCGCATCTGCTAAAGCCGTTCGACATCAGCGAGATCGAGAACGCAATCGAGCACGTTTTTCTTCCCAAATAGAAAATAAAGCTCGTTTCTTGTAAATTTGATCCTGTGGTTCGATGAATCAACACAAGCCTGATCCTCCAGGCCAAATTCATCGTCGGCTGGCCGTAAGAATTAGATTATCCATCCAGAAATCGGAGATGATTGAAGTTTATCGCGTCCACTCCGATGGAATTTAGATAGTTGGAAAGCGGAAAATCATCGGTTAGGACCAAATAATTGTCCCTGGCAAGTTGGCCGATAATCGAATCGGTCAGACCTAGTTTGAGAAAAATTGGATTTAAGCAGCCTTCTTTGGATGGGATGTAATGTTCATGCAGAAGGCTGAATTGCGATTGAAGAATTTCGAAGAAATTAAATCTCAACCCATCGGGCATGTCGCCCGCTAAATTACTAATTTCCGTGAGGATATTTGGCGTGGTGACTTTGATGGGGAAAAGCTCGAAGAAGGCTTTTACGGTGAAGTAATCGACTTCAAGAAATTTTTTGGTTCGACGTAATCTGGGTATTTGCCTGGGTGCAAATTCGCCGACCAAATACAGAATCAAGAGATTGGCATCAATCAGAATGCCGCGATTCTGATACTTGGAGATTAACTCCTTAAGATACACGCTCAAGCGGCTGTCTCATTTTGACTGCTCTGACAGTTCCACTTTCGGCATCCACGCTGACGACTTTGTATTTTCGCTCTGTCGGACTAGCACCACCATGAGCTAGTCTCTGCATTACTGCAATTGTCGATCCATTCAGGGGTAATTCGACCTCAAAGCCCACCGTTATTAACCAAATCGATTCATTGGCACTTAGCTCTACTTCCTCTAGTCGTAGGCCATTATTCGGTCCAAAAAGTTGAAGGAAATAATCAACGGCAATAGTGACTGCATCTTTTACATCGATCATAAGTAAGGGATTATCATTTGGGACGGCAAACGCAAGAAATTTTCTCGACTTACCCGGCGATGCGGAAATCGATCTGATTTTTGAATTTATCGACCCGACTAACGAACAGGGTTACGAGTTGTCCCACTTCGTAGGTGCGCCGGGTGCGTTTGCCGGTGAAACGACGGCGCACAGGGTCGAATTGGAAGTAATCGTCGGGCAAATCCGAGACATGGACCAGGCCGGTGAGAGAAAATTCGACTAATTCAACGACGAGACCGTGGGTTTTGATATCGCTGATCAAGGCGTTGAGCCGATCAGGATTTTTCTTTTCCAATTGCAGGGAGAAATACTCCAGTTTTTTAAGCTTGGCAGCATCGCGCTCCGCGTCGGCGGAGATGCGTTCGGTGATGGAGATATGTTCCGCAGTGACTTTAAGGTCGCGGGCGGCTGGGGCGATGATGTTCTTTTGGTGATCGATCATGGCTCCCAGCACCCGATGAACAACGAGGTCGGCATAGCGGCGGATGGGACTGGTGAAATGGGTGTAATTCACCTTGGCCAGACCGTAATGGCCGAGGGCGCGGACATCGTAGGTGGCGCGTTTGAGGGAACGGAGGAGGCCGATTTTTAGGATCGGTTCGTCGGGTTTGCCCTTGAGCATTTTCAGGAGTTTTTGCACTTCCCCTTTTTGGGAGAGGTCGCCGACTTCGTAACCGGCGACGGCGAGGGTCTCGCGATATTCGTTCAGGCGCTCGGGATCGGGTTTTTCGTGGATGCGATAGACGCTGGGCACGGTGCGATGTTTGATTTCGCGAGCGACGGTTTCGTTGGCGGCGAGCATGAATTCCTCGATGAGTTGATGCGAGATGTCCTGCTCGACTTTTTCGAGGGCAATGGCGCGTCCGTTGGCATCGAGGCGCACTTTTATTTCTGGGAAATCGAGATCGAGGGACCCTGCGGCAAAGCGGTTTTTGCGGAGGAGCGAGGCGAGACGCCAGGCTTCGTGCAGCTCCTCCTCGACGGGCGAATGGGCGCGCCCTTCGAGGACGGCGAAGGCTTCCTGATAGGTGAGCCGTTTTTTACTGCGGATAACGCTGCGGCTAAAGTGGGATCGACGATTTTTGCCGTTGGCATCGAATTCGATCCAGACGGTGAAGGTGAGCCGGTCTTCGTCGGGACGCAGACTGCAAAGGCCGTTGCTAAGTCGTTCGGGTAACATGGGGATCACACGATCCGGTAGATAGGTGCTGTTGCCGCGTTGCCAGGCTTCGATGTCGAGATCGGATTTGGGAGTAACGTAATGGGAGACGTCGGCGATGTGGACTCCTAGCTTCCAGCCGTTTTCGGTGCGGTCCACACAGATGGCGTCGTCAAAATCGCGGGCGTCGTCGGGGTCGATGGTATAAATGGTAAGAGGACGCAGATCTTCGCGGCCGGTGACATCCGGTTCCTGCACGGTGTCGGAAAAACGTTCTGCCGCAGCTAGAATCGCGGGTGGAAATTCGGTGGGCAGATGGTATTTGCGTATGATGGAGAGCATGTCCACGCCGGGGGCGGTGGCTGGGCCGAGGACTTCGGAGATCGTGCCGGTGGGGAGTTCGTGACGTTTAAGCCAGGGATCGAGTTGGACCACGACTTTATCGCCGGGACGGGCGGTGGATTTACCGGCGACGAGTATCGTCTGGAGGATGCGCGGGTCGTCGGCGAGGACGGTCTGGGTTTTTTTATTGGTTTGATAAGTGCCAACGAGGGTGGTGTTGGCCCGCTGGAGCACGGACAGGACCTGGCCTTCGGTGGTGTCTTTTTTTCCACGTCGATCTTTGCGGAGACGCACTTCGACCCGGTCTCCGTGCATGGCGAGTCCGGTGTTTTCCGGAGAGATAAAGATATTTTCCGATGCCGGGTCGTCATCGATGAAGAAGGCAAACCCACGCGCATTCATTTCGATGCGGCCCGTGAGGAGTCCGCTTTTTTGCGGCAGGGCGTAACGATTCTTTTTTAGGCGAACAACGATTTGTTGTTCTTCGAGACGACGCAGAATTTCGCGCAGGGTGGAACGTTGGTCGGGGGGGAGTCCGAGAGCGTGCGAGAGTTCGACTTTATCGGCAGGCTGATAGGAGGGTGAACGAAGGAGGTTGAGGAGTTGTTCCTCCAGATTATTTTTTCCCATGAGCCGTAAGATGCCACGAACTTAGGGAAATGACACGGAAATCGAGGGGCGGGGAGGAAATCCGATTAGGAAAGGGTGCGTTCGTATTCAACGAGTCGATTTAAGGCGGCGGCAAAATCCTCGAAGGCGGGTGCCGGCAGCATGATGGTGTCGCGGCGTCCATTGACATCTTCGGTGATTTTAAGAAAACGACCACGCGCGTTTTCCTTTAGATCGAGAAAAAACACTTTTCGATCCATGATAACTTTTTCTGTCGCAATGGGAGCATCGTGCTGTCTTTCGTTTCTTTCTCCACGAAACTCACGGCGATCATCCCGGAACTCATTACTTTCGGACCACTCAGAATCTGACATATTTATTCAATTACAATTCCTTTTTAAGACTCAAGTGCGCGGATGTCAAACATTCGGAAAGGATTTTAATGACTCCGTTCCATAAAAAATCAAACGAGTCGTTCCAATCCGACCGCTTCCCGCACCCGGCGGAGCGTCGCTGAAGCCACCGCAGAGGCGCGGTCGCGTCCTTCGTGTAAAACTTTTTCCACGTAATTCTTCTCGGCCAGAATAGCAGCACGACGCTCGGCAAACGGACGAAAATGATCGCGAATAGCTTCAAAAAGCCGGTTCTTAAATTCACCGTATCCCGTGCCGCCCCGACGGAAATCGTTTTCCATCCTGGCCAGATCTTCAGCCGGGGCAAAATGACGGTAAAGCACCACAATATTGGATTGATCGGGATCCTTGGGAGCTTCCACAGGCGTGGAATCGGTTTTAAGGCCTTTGACGATTTTCAGGAGAACATTTTCCTCCAAAAACAAATCGATGGTGTTTTTATAGCTTTTGCTCATTTTCTGGCCATCGAGTCCAGGCACCGTGGCCACTTCCTCGCGGATCACTGGCTGCGGCAGTTTCAACACTTCGCCGTATTGTTGGTTGATTTTAATGGCAATATCGCGCGTCACTTCGACGTGCTGTTTCTGATCGCGCCCCACCGGCACCAAATCGCTGTCGTAGAGCAGGATATCTGCCGCCATTAATACAGGATACGCAAATAAACCATGATCCGCCGCGATGCCGTGAGCGATTTTATCTTTATAGGAATGGCATTTTTCAAGCAGCGACATCGGCGTCACCGTGCTTAAAATCCAGGAAAGTTCCGTCACAGCAGGGACATCTGATTGGACAAAAAGACAAGCCTTGGCGGGATCAAGCCCGCAGGCGAGAAAATCCAAAGCCACTCGCAAGACATGTTCACGAAGGGCTTTTGCATCCCGCACCGTGGTCAAAGCATGATAATCGGCGATAAAATAAAACGCATCTCCACGCTCCTGGAGATCGATGGCAGGGCGCATCGCACCGAGATAATTCCCGATATGAAGCGTCCCCGAGGGTTGAATTCCGGTTAAAATTCTTGGCATAAAGCAGTCACTTTAGTTGGCTGAGCGGCGATTCGGCAAGCCGGATCACGACGCGTGCCAGTGCAGCAGATAAAATCGCGGCAGAACGGCGTAATCGCAAAACGAATCTTAAAAACGCCACCCATCTTGACGGATGACGCATCAACCGTAAAACCGTTTGCAAAACTCTCGGTTCTCGTCGGTCACGATTTAAACACACCTCCCAAGGAATGGGAACAAGTTCTCGAGGCGTGTCGGTGATTATGCGGAGTGTAATCAGTGGAATACCTTGTTCCTGAGTGATTTACAGAATAATTTTTGACTCCATGTCAACAGCCAAAAACCTTTTGTTGCCAGTTCTTTATGTTCTCTAAAGGCGTTAATCATCGTGTTGACATGATACGCCCGACCATGAATGGGGAAATCCAAGTCAGACAAAGAAACCGTCGTTCGATTCGATGCCAGAAAACTCAGTTTTAGCTGACAGTTCATCATTTAAAGCACCGGAAAAACCCCCGCAAATTATTAAGCGCGGATGATATCGTTGTAAAACGGCGGATATATTTTCTCGCACCGCTTGTTCGCGCACTCCGACAAAAGCGATTTCGATTTTTTCGTGGATGCGCCTATTTTCTACCGCCAGCCAATGGCGAAAAACTGACGCTTCCTGAGGCAGCGCGAAAACGACCAGAATCATGGGACGGAGGCCCGAAGAATCACTTCGCAATCGATTGTTTCCAATTCGGTATTAGCTTCGGTCGGGATCGTTATCGGCGCCTCCAGGGAAAATAAAGCCGCGCGCAGAGACGGCAGGGCCACAGAACGAAGCGTTACAAGATAGACCCGGTCTTTTTCCCGATCCAACCCGCGACGCATCGTGGCACCCAATTGACGGGAGGCGGTGGTGATTTTTTTCTCCCAGGCATCCCATTCGTTGAGGGGGCTGACGATGATGATTTGTTGCAGACTTAGTTCGGGCAATGGCAGGCTGCGCGCGGCGGCTTGATCCAATTGCGCACGTAAATCGGCAAGATCGGGCGGGGCCGATGGACGAGGACGCAAAACATACCAAATGATACCCGCACCGAGGACAAGAGCGATCACGCTGGTTAAAATCAGAGATTTTTTCACGAAAATCGATTCTGCATGGTGAAACCGCGACTCGGCAACCGCAAAAATCTGATTCCAAAGAGCATTTAATTCGGTTGCGATGAGAACGTGGTCTGCTGTGTAATGGCGAGGCATGAGCGCACATTCCCTCGATCAAGGCAGGATACTGGTTACCGGCGGGGCCGGATTCATCGGTAGTGCCGTCATTTGGGCACTGAATCAGCGCGGCCTGGAGAATATACTTGTCAGCGATTTATTGGGTTCCGATGAAAAATGGCGTAATCTAGTTCCCCTAAAATTTGCCGACTACATCGAGGCCACCGATCTGGCTGCTTTGATCGAAAAAAACGATGCCACTGTCGCTGATGTAAAAACCGTGATTCATCTCGGTGCCTGCTCCTCCACCACGGAGCGCAATGCCGAATACCTCGTTCGCAATAATTACGAGTGGACGAAAAAACTGGCGCATTGGTCGGTGGGAAATGCGCGGCGGTTTGTGTATGCTTCGTCCGCAGCGACTTACGGTGACGGCAACGAGGGGATGGAAGATCGCGACGATCAGCTCTCGAAGTTGCGCCCGCTGAACATGTATGGCTATTCGAAACATCTCTTCGACCTTTATGCAAAGCGCGAGGGACTTCTCCCGAAGATTGTCGGGCTGAAATATTTTAACGTCTTTGGCCCCAACGAATGGCATAAAGGCGAGATGCGTTCGCTGGTTAACAAAGCATACGATCAAATCCTGGCCACTGGCTCGCTCCAACTCTTTAAAAGTCATCACCCCGACTATCCCGACGGCGGACAGAAGCGGGATTTTCTCTATGTTAAAGATGCGGTCGCGATGACTTTGCATCTCGCGGAAACCAGCAGTGCCTCAGGACTTTTCAACCTGGGTTCGGGCGAAGCCAACACCTGGCTCACCCTCGCCCAAAGCTTGTTTGCCGCCTTGGAACGCCCGTCACAGATCGCGTATATCGACATCCCCGAAAACATTCGGACCAATTACCAATATTTCACCCTGGCTAACATTAGCAAACTGCGGGATTCGGGCTATGTTGCGCCGATAACGCCCCTAAGCGCCGCAGTCGCCGATTATGCGTTGAATTACCTGAACCCGCATCGCCACCTCGGGGATTGATCGGAGGGATGCCTGCATTTTTCCGGGCTGTTAGTAGGATTATTAAAAAGCTGACAACGTTCACTCCCCGACTGGCGCCTTTAAACGCAGGGTAACACCTCTTTGATTATTTCCCAGGTTCACGTCCTGCACACCGTTGATTTGCACCTGCGATTGCAGTCTTACCCCAGCCTCGCTCCCGAGCGCGGCCGGATCGACCTCAATCGTCTGGCTGCTCACACTGCCAGCGGCCAGGCCACTTAATAAAAAGCGTTGCGTCTGGCCATTGTTAGTCACTTGCAAGGTTAGATTTGCCAACGTCGTCGTTCCACGATTTTGCACGGTCACCTGCACAGGCAGTGCCGCGCTTCCCGGTTTTGCCACCTTGGGGTTGTAATAAATATCTGCCATCGCCACATCGTTGATGCCCGGCTGGTTGCGTGTTAGCAAACGGCTGATATCCAATATTCCCGCGCCATAATAGGCATCCTGCCCGGGAGCACCGGCATCGTTGGCGTATTGCACTAACAATCGCCCTGCCTGCGCCGCGGTCAGACTGGGATTTTCCGCAAACAACATCGCCAGGGTGCCCGAGACAAAGGGCACCGCCGCAGATGTGCCGCTAAAATTCACCTCGCTGGCGTCCCTCCATGGTGTTAGCACCCCGATTCCCGGCGCGGCCAGGCTAACACCGTTGCCGTAATTGGCAAAGGAACCGCGCTGACCGTTCGCATCCACCGCCGTGACCGCGATGACCCCCGGATAGTGAGCGGGAAAGGAAACTGATCCCACGCCTTCGTTGCCCACGGCCGCCACCACAGCGACATTGCGGGCCAGGGCATGGTTGATCGCCTCTCTTAGCACGGCGCTATCTCCCCCCGAGCCGATGCTCATGCTAATGACGCGCGCCCCGGCATCCACCGCTTCGAGGATACCTTGGGCCACCGTAAAACTATCCCCCACCCCGGTATCGTCGAGCACGCGATAACTTAACAATTCCGCTCCCGGCGCCACGCCACGTCCTTCGGCGGAGGTCCCCGCCAATATCGAAGCCACCGACGTGCCATGCACTGGTAAATCCCCTGCTCCGATTTCTCCTCCCACCAGATCGAACTGACGTATCCCGCCCACCCCCGGCACCGCATAAATACCGGTGTCGAGCACGGCCACTTTGATCCCCTCGCCCCAGTTTGCATTATCTTCGGGCACACCTAGCCACGAGAGAGCCTCTCTTCCGAAACCCAGGTAACCGCCTCCCCCATCCCCGGCGGCATCCGGCGGCGTGGGGGTAAAGACAAGATAATTCGGTTCCGCACTGCCCGACTCCGGCACTAGCTCACGTATCGTCGCTCCCTGCTCTTCGTTATCGAATGCAATCCGCACTGCGCCGAGGCGGGGAATGTTCCCCAGCACCTGACCACCCAATTTTCGCACCCCAGAAATAAATTTTTCCATTTCGGCGGAAGAACGCAGTTTTACGAGCATTTCCCCTGGCCTGACCGGTTCCATTGGTTCGTCGGAGATCTTTTCGGGGAGATTACTCTTGCGAGGAATTCCAGCGGGACGGGCAAGTTCCAGATTTGCGCGGGGAGAGATCATCGGCGTGGGCTCCATCCCAATCTTCGTGCGCGGTTCCCTGGAGAAAAAATTTACGCTTACCCCACCTAGCAAAGCGACTGCAATGAGCGTGGCGATCCTTTTCCTTGTTTTGGAATGAAAATTCATCACCATGCCATGATGATAGCATGCGATTGCCAAAAACGCACCCTTTGAAAATGCTCGTTGCAATGGAAATTGTCGTTACCAACGGGTGAAAAATCTTCTCACCTCCGCTCCCCTTAACCCTTGGCGTTTCGCACCGGCTCAAGACGATGAATCCAGACGCTTTGCAAAATCCCCATGCCAGCCATGACCAGCATCACAAAAGTTCCGCCATAACTGATAAATGGCAACGGCAAACCCGTGATCGGCGTCACCGCAATCGTCATTCCAACATTCATAAACGTGTGCGTAAAAACCAACGTCATAATCCCCGTGCCCAGAATCGCCCCAAACAAATCCTTCGCTCGCGATGCCATGTGCAAACCCGTGAGCATCAAAGCACCAAACACTCCCATCAAAACCGCCCCTCCCAGGAAACCATGCTGCTCTCCTATCACCGAGAAGATAAAATCGTTGTGCACAATGGTTTCTGGTAAAAAACCCAGTTCATTCTGGGTGTTCGGCGCTTTAAATCCCTTCCCTTCAAAGCCTCCCGAACCAATCGCGATCAACGATTGATTGATCGTCCACCCCGCGCCTCTTTTATCTCTTTCCGGATGCAAAAACGTGGTCAACCGCTCGATTTGATACGGTTTGAGCACGAATAAAAAAGCCAGGATCCCTGCGATTACGCCCAACAAACTGAGCGTGAGCAGATAACGCTTGGGCACACCGCCCACAAAAAACATCGCCAGCACCACCGGAATCCAGACCAGACACGACCCCAAATCGGGTTGCTTGAGAATCATCAACCACGGCGCCCCCACGATTGCGCCCGACATTAAAATGCGCAGGATGGGATGAATTTTTTGGAACTGACTCAACGCCAGCGCCAGCACCATCACCGATGCCAGCAACGCCATTTGCGATGGCTGAAAACTCATAAACCGCAAATCCAGCCAACTTTTTGCCCCATAAACGGTTTTTCCAAAAATCATCACCGCCACCAACCCCAAGATGCCCATTACATACAGGGGAAGCGCCCCCCATTTGATCCAACGATAATCGATCAACGCGAGAACGAAATAAGCCACCAATCCAAAAAGCATCCACGTGGTTTGTTTCGACCACGATTCTACCAAGTAACGCTCCGTCCGCATCCAGGTGGCGCTGTAAATCGCAAAAATCCCAAAAATGCACAAGGCCAGCATCAGCCCGAGCAAAAGCCAGTTCAGCCCAAGAAATTTTTTCAACAAAGGATGCATTGAATTAGGAAAAAATTGCCGGGCGCCTGTATTTTTCTAAACCGTCGGCACTGCCGCCAACAAGCGTCGCGTGTATTCGTGCTGCGGCGCCTCATAGATCGCCTGCGCCGAAGCCGACTCCACGATCTCGCCCCGAAACATCACCAGCACCTCGTCGCTAATGTGCTCCACCACCGCCAGATCGTGCGCGATAAATAAATAGGTCAACCCCAGTTGCTCCTGCAAATCCTGTAATAAATTCACCACCTGCGCCTGCACCGACACATCCAGCGCACTCACCGCCTCGTCGCAAACGATAAATTCCGGCTTCACCGCCAAAGCCCGCGCAATCCCGATTCTCTGACGCTGACCCCCGCTGAATTCGTGCGGAAAACGCGTCGCCATCTCCGCTTTCAATTCCACCAGCCCCAGCAATTCCCGCACCCTAGCCCGCCGCTCCTCCCGCGTGCTCTCGGAGAAATGAATCTCCAGCGGCTCCGCTAAAATCTGCTCCACCGTCATCCGCGGATTGAGCGAACCATAAGGATCTTGAAAAATCATCTGCATCCGCCTCCGATACGGTCGGAAAGCCTCCTCTTTTAGCCCCAACACCTCGTGTCCGTCAAAAAAGACTTCACCCGCTGTCGCCCGCTCCAATTTCAACAACGCCTTGCCCACAGTCGTCTTGCCGCTGCCGCTCTCCCCGACGAGACCGACCGTGGTGCCTTTTTTAATGGAAAAACTCACATCCGTCACCGCCTTGATCGGTTCCTTTTTCGGCTCAAGCCAACCCGCCGATGGCTCGAACCAGACCCGTAACTTTTTTACCTCCAGCAAACTCATGATTCGCCTAAAAATCCGGTTAAAGGACTCGTCGCACTCGCATAAATCCCCGGCCCGGCCAGACCCAATTCATACGCCTCGCGTCCTGCCTGCACCGCTGCCGCAAACGCCCGCGCCATCCGCACCGGATCGGAGGCCACGGCAATCGCGGTATTGATCAGCACCGCATCCGCCCCCATTTCCAGGGCTTCCGCTGCCTGGCTTGGTGCACCGATGCCTGCATCCACCACCACGGGCACGTTAGCCTGCTCGATAATGATGGCGATTTGATCCCGGGTTTGCAGCCCTCGATTGCTTCCGATGGGCGACCCCAGCGGCATCACTGTCGCCGCACCGGCCTCCTCCAGACGTTTCGCCAGCACCGGATCGGCATTCATATAGGGCAAAACTGTAAAGCCTTCTTTCACCAGGATTTCCGTCGCCCGCAACGTCTCGATTGGGTCGGGTAAAAGATAGCGTGGGTCGGGATGAATCTCCAATTTCACCCATTTCGGCAACCCAGCCGCCACGGCGAGACGCGCCAGGCGCACAGCTTCCTCGGCGTTCATCGCCCCGCTGGTATTGGGCAGGAGAAGGTATTTTTCGGGATCGATAAAATCGAGAATATTGGCAAACGGATCTTTTTTGCCCGTGAGATCGGCCCGGCGCAGGGCGACGGTAACGATTTGCGTGCCGCTGGCCTCCAAGGCATCGCGCATCCAGAGATTGCTGGCAAATTTCCCCGTGCCAACGAGCAATCGGGAGGAAAAAACCCGGTCGGCGATACGCAAAGTGGACAAAGAAGGCAAAGGTGCGGTGGGCATGAGCGCCTAGAATAGCACGTCGCTCCGGGAATTCATCAAACACATTCCCCAGAGAAAATCAGAAATCCGGCATTCCAGCTTGCCGATCTGCCCGAACCGTGCAAAATGAAATTCCGTTCGATCCTCGCAACATCGATCTGGAAAGTGCCGGCTTAGCTCAGTTGGTAGAGCAACTGATTTGTAATCAGTAGGTCGTCGGTTCGAATCCGACAGTCGGCTCCCCTCGGGAAATCAGCGTGTTGCTGTTTACCAGTGCCTTGCAACCTCTTAGCCGCAGCAGCCAGTGGTTGAGTCTAAAGACACCACCGGCTCCCGAAGCTGCCATGGCT
>JBBRFA010000010.1:0-51082 GCA_038225185.1 Chthoniobacterales bacterium | reverse complement strand
GGCTTCGTGGAAGCCGCGCCGAACATGCGCCCAGCAGCCCGCCAGGGTGATGGCAGCTTTTTGACTGGCCTCCGTGTTAGCTTCTCTTCGCCCGGTAAAACAGGGATACGCCGCATAGCCATCGCATTGCAACACGCCGCCGAAGTCCACCGGGATGATGTTTTCCAGGCACGTCGCCGCACGGCTGGTTTGCCAGTTAAAGCTTACATCGCCACCCGGTTGACTGACCACCCATAATTCGTCATGGTGACAGGTATAAAGTTGATTTTTCATGGTGACAAGTATAAAGTTGATTTTACGGGTGGGTATAAAGTTAACTTTGCGTCAATATCGTGGCAAAAACCAAGACCGGCCGTGCGGCAGGGTTACTCTCATCTTGATGGCAGTCATCGGACTTCGGAGCATTTCATCCTCCTGCCTCTGCCGGAACCGGAATCACTTCCAGCGCATCCACACCTCCGCTGACCGCCTCGGCGGGAATCCGCCGGTCAAAGGTGGCAAGCCGGGCATCATGCGACGACGCCAAAGCTAACAAATAGAGATCCGCCACCCGGGATGGGGTCAGTAATCCGGGCACGGGAAGAATCTTGTCATCCAGCAGGGAGATATCGTGCTCGCAGGATTCTGCACCCACCATCTGGACGAAATCCTGCAAGACCTTCCTCACCTTGCCGCCGGTTCCAAGGCAGTTTGGGTATTTTGGCTGGCTCGCCACCCGAATCACTCCGTTTTCAAGATGTGAGCAGATCAGCAGCCGCACCGGAGACTTGGCCGCATACCACTGGTGCGCCGCCTCATGATGAACGTGCATCGGATCCAGCAACGCCAGCAGGGCATTCACGTCGGGAAGGAAACGCTTCATGCCGATTCATCCAGAAGTTCCCTCACGATTTCGGGCGTCACCGGGCGGGCAGCTTGGGAAACCGGAAACAACGGAATTCCGTTGCGCTCTGTCGCCGCTTGGGCAGGTGGCTCCACCGCACGCCGGATCAATCCCGAAATCACCTCGCCCAGAGGTTTTCTCTGCCGGGCCGCCAGCGCCTTGGCCGTTGCCAACACGTCATCATCCAGATTCAACGTCGTTCTCACAGGCAAAACATCACGCATCACGCATCACGAGTCAATATCGCAACAGACGGAAATACCCGCCCGGTGCTTTCGTCCCCGATGGCTGCCGACCGTGCACAAACTTGGTGATGCACAAACTTGGTAGCAGGTATAAAGTTGCCGTGGTGACAGGTTGAAGTTGCCGTCCGCAACGAATCTCTCTCGTTACCATCTGTGCGAAAGGCTGAAATATTTTTTCTTCCCCGCCTGGTAGCAGGTTGTTGCCGTGGTCTTCCACGTCGAGAAATATTCGACTTCCTTGTCAATACGCATTCAGGATCCGTTAATTCGTCGCTTGAATGATCTCGAAGTTTTGTCTGGTGCGCCCAGCCGGTTTTTCAAAATAAATTGCCTTTTCCCTGTTTTTTGTCTTGAGACTTAATCTCAGGTAATCCATAGTGGACTTGTGAAAAGTGCTTTCAGCCCCTCTCTCGATCCCATGCAGCCCATGACTTTGCTGGCTGCGCCGGTGGGTAAAAAGATGCAGTTGCATGCTTTGAACACCCGCCCCGAGACTTGCCAGCGTCTGCGCGAAATGGGTTTTTGCGAATCGGCCCAAATCATCAAACTTTCCACGGGAAAAAATCTCATTTGTCAGGTCTGCGGGGTGCGTCTGGCCCTGAGCCGCGATTTGGGCGAATGCATTCTACTCAAGCCGGCGGGTAGTTCCTTGTCCCCGGAAGAGCGCAGGGTGTAAAATGGTTTTTTTCTGTTTCGACCTATCGTGAACAACGCCTCGTTGCTCCTTTCTGAACTTACACCGGGACAGCTGGCCACCATCGAATCGTTTTCTGGAGACCCGGATCGCATGCGGCGTCTGCGCGAAATGGGGCTGCTGCCTGGCACCCGCGTGAAATTTCTCCGCTGGGCACCGCTGGGCGATCCTTTGGAAATCGAGTTGCGCGGCTACAAACTTTCCCTGCGACGGCACGAAGCGGAACTGATCGAGGTCGCCCTTTCCTAACGAACAATGTCCACCCTCACTGCCTCCACCCTCACCACGTATGCGCTGGTCGGCAATCCGAATTGCGGCAAGACGACACTCTTCAACGCCCTCACCGGGATGCGGCAGAAGATCGGGAATTATCCCGGCGTGACGGTGGAAAGAAAAGTGGGCACATTTTTTACCCAGCACGGAGAGAAGCGGTCGTTGATCGATCTGCCCGGCACTTACAGTCTCCTGCCGCAGTCGCCCGATGAACAGGTAACGCGCGATGTTTTATTGGGATTGCAGTCTGGTCAAACGAAACCGGATCGCGTGATTTGCGTGCTCGACGCCTCGAATTTGGAGCGCAATCTATACCTTGCGACCCAGGTGCTGGATGTGGGTTTGCCGACGGTGATCGTGCTCAATATGATCGATCTGGCCACGGCCAAAGGGGAAAAAATCGATCTGGCTTTTCTTAGCGAGGAACTGGGTTGCCCGGTCCTTGCGACCAGCTCGCATCTGCCCGACACTGTTGCTGCGCTGCGGGTGGCACTTTCCCAATCGGCGCCGGTCAATTTGCGTGCGCCGGTGGATTTTAGCGATGCCTCGCAGGCGAGTGAGGAGGCGATTGCGGCTCGCTACGACCGGATCGGCGCCATTGCGCAGGGTGCGATCACGATCACCGATCCGCAGGTGGCCGATGTGACAGAAAAACTGGATGCCGTGCTCACGCATCCCGTCTGGGGTTGGTGCGTTTTTCTGGGGTTGATGGGGCTGATGTTTTGGTCGATTTTCACCTTTGCGAGTGTGCCGATGGATTGGATCGATGGCATGTTTGGCCGTCTCGGGGAATTGCTTTCCACGCGTATGGCCGAGGGGGATTTGCGGGATTTGTTGACCGATGGAGTGATTGCGGGAGTGGGTGGCGTGTTGATTTTTTTGCCGCAGATTTTGATTTTATTTTTCTTCATCGGGCTGCTCGAAGACAGCGGCTATATGGCGCGGGCGGCATTCATTATGGATCGGGTGATGAATCGGGTGGGCTTGCACGGAAAATCGTTCATCCCGTTGCTGAGTTCCTATGCCTGTGCGATCCCGGGGGTGATGGCGACGCGGACGATTGAGAATCCGCGGGATCGGCTGGCAACGATCCTCGTGGCGCCGTTCATGAGCTGCTCGGCGCGGTTGCCGGTGTATGCATTGATGATTGCGTTGCTTTTTCCCACCGGGGTGGCTTCGGCGGGACAAAAAGCGGGTGTCATGATGCTGATGTATGTGCTGGGGACGGGAGCGGCCTTTGGTTTTGCCCTGCTTTTCAAGCGCACTTTTTTGCGCGGAGAACCGCCGCCTTTGGTGTTGGAATTGCCACCTTACCGGCTGCCGGGGCTGGCCACCGTCTGTCAAAACATGGTGGCACGCGGACTGGCCTTTCTCAAACGGGCGGGAACGATCATTCTGGGACTATCGATCCTGCTGTGGTTCGTGGCCACCTACCCCAAGACGGAGGAAGGGCTGGCGGGAAGTTTTGCGGGTCGGGCCGGACATTTTATCGAACCGGCGCTGGAGCCATTGGGGTTCAATTGGAAAATTGGCATTGGGTTGATCGGTGCCCAAGCGGCCCGCGAGGTGTTTGTCTCGACGATTGGGGTCGTCTATAGCATCGATGCCGCGGATGAGGAATCGGTTCCTCTCCGCGAGGCTTTGCTCAATGATCGCTGGCCCGATGGACGGCCGGTTTTTACGCCTTTGGTGAGTCTGTGCATCATGGTTTTTTTCGTTTTTTCGATGCAATGCATCGCCACGTTGGCGGTGGTGCGGCGGGAGACCAATAGCTGGCGGTGGCCGATTTTTCAGTTTGTCTATATGACTGGGTTTGCCTATGTGGCGACATTCATTTTATATCAAAGCGGGCGGGCGTTGGGGTATTGATTTTTTTCTGCTCGTAACCAGCAAGGCAGGGAGGTAAATTTTTGGCCTATGTCCCGTCTCCTAGCCAATTGGATCGGTGGAAAAGACGTTCCCTCGACCGGCAGCACCAGCGTCCCTGTTTTCAATCCTTCCACCGGCGAAATTCTCGCCTCCACCCCACTCTCCACGGCGGAGGATGTGAGCCTGGCCGTCACCGCCGCGAGGGAGGCTTTTCCGACCTGGAGTGCGACGCCGGTGCCACGGCGGGCGACGATTTTGTTTGCTTACAAAAGCTTGCTGGAGAGGCATTTTGAGGAGTTGGCCCGGCTTCTGGTGCTCGAAAATGGCAAAACGTTTGCCGAGGCCCAGGGCGATGTGCGACGCGGAATCGAAGTGGTGGAATTTGCCTGCGGGATCACCCATTTGCTAAAGGGCGAAACCTTGCCGCAACTGGCTGGCGGAATGGATGGGATGACCTCGCTCGAACCCATCGGAGTGTGTGCGGGAATCACCCCGTTTAACTTCCCGGCGATGGTCCCGATGTGGATGTTTCCCCTCGCCATTGCCTGCGGAAATACGTTTATTTTAAAACCGAGCGAAAAAGTGCCGCTCACGGCGATTCGTCTCGCGGAATGTTTTGCCGAGGCGGGCCTGCCCGGAGGTGTCTTCAATCTGGTTCACGGCGGTCGCGAGGTGGTGGATGCGCTTTGCACACACCCAGGTATCGCCTCGGTGAGCTTCGTGGGATCCTCCGCCGTGGCCAAACACGTTTATACCTTGGGCACGGCCCATGGCAAACGGGTGCAGGCGGCGGGCGGGGCGAAAAATGTTTTGTTAGTATTACCCGATGCCGAACCCGATTCCACTTTGCGGGCCATCCTCGGTGCGGCTTACGGGTGTGCCGGCCAACGCTGCATGGCTGGCTCCATCGTCATGGGAGTCGGTGAGGCGGCGAATGCGGTGCGCGACAGAATCGGCGGCGCGATTGATCGGATGAAGCTTCTGCGGACCGACGAGCATGACGACAGCGACATGGGGCCGGTGATCGATGGGGCGGCGCGTGAGCGCTTGTTTGCCGTGATCGACAGCGCCGAAAAAGAAGGGGCGAAAATCGTGCGCGATGGCCGGCGCACTCTGCCCGAGGCGGGTTTTTTTGTCGGCCCGACTTTGTTGGATGAAGTGGGGATGGGGATGAAAGTGGCCCGGACGGAATTGTTTGGTCCGGTGCTTTCCCTGGCGCGTCCGGGTTCGCTGGAGGAGGCGATTTCCTGGATAAACACGAGCGACTACGGCAATGGGGCAGTGATTTTTACGAGCAGCGGAGGGGCGGCGCGTCAATTTGTGCGCGACGTGCAATGCGGGATGATCGGAGTAAACGTGGGCGTGCCAGCACCGATGTCGATCTTTGCCTTTTCGGGATGGAACGACTCTTTTTACGGCGATTTGCATGTTCAAGGCATGGAGGGAATCAAATTTTACACCCGCCAGAAAGTCGTCTTTACCCGGTGGGATAACGCCTATGTGCGCAGTCAGGGATGGTAGATTTTATCCAACCGGGTTAGCGCGTAAAAATATCCAAAAGCGAACGCCCGACATCTTCAATGGTCTCTTTGAATTTGTTAGGATCGTTCTGCAAGGTATCGAGTAATTCCTGCCCGGCAGCGGTGGCCAGGCGGCCCGATAAATCTTCTCGCGGACGGTTGATCGGTCCGCTCACCCGCATCGGTGCCCAGAGAAAGCCATCTTTTTCCAAAGTAAAAACCTTCGTCTGCGAGCCCGGTAGAAACCGCAGACTGGCCGGGGTGACTCCCACGAGAAAATCACCGAGGATTTCGTCGTTCTCAATCACGAAACTTCCCGTCACCCGCAGCAACCCGGGCGATTCCGCCTGTAGATTCGAGACGGTGACACGATTGTTTTCCACCACGACATCTGCGTCTAACGATTCGAGATTGATCTGACGAAACCGTTGGGTGCGGGTAAAGATCGCCACTTGATCCAGGATCGGAAGAGCTTCCAGCCGGCCCTCGGTGACAGAAACCGGGCCGGAGACTTTCCACGCGCCGTTGTTCGTAGTGGCTTCGATCTCGGCGTTGACCACGCCTTTCCAACGAGCGCGCCAGTCTTCGGGCAGGATCGCGCCGAGTGGCAGACGTTCGATTTTTGCGGTGAGGTCGGTTTCTTCGTTTCCGCGTTTGGAAGGCTCCAGACCGCTTCGCAATTTGCCATCGACCACTAAACTACCGCCCCCTGGCACCTGGAGAGTGCCTTTGGTGATAAACAAAATATCATCGACATAACGAATCGGTAATTTTTCGATCTCGATTGAGCCGCGTCCGGGTGCGGACAGAGTGCCTTCGGTGGCCAGCAACGACCATGCCTTGCCACTTTGTTTGGCCTCCACTTTTACGCCTTCGAGAAGAAACGGTTCCTCTAATTTTAACCCATCGATGCGCAAGGACGCCACCTGGATTTTGCTGACCTCGACTTGATTGGGGAGCCAGTGGGCCAGGGAAAAACCGCTTTTCTTGGGATCGGCAACGATTTTTTCGGACTTCGGCTTGGTCTCCCGCAACTCTTGCATCTGCTCGTTGCGGGAGGTCGCACTCTTTGGCTCGCGGATTTTGGCAGGTTTAAGGATGGGAAATGCGCGTCGCTCTTTTTTGTTGGCCAGGACGAGATCGAGACGTTCCACCTCCACTTCGTTAATGAGCCATTTGCGTTCCCAGATGCCAGCCAGATTGATCCCCGAGCGGATTTGCCGGGCATCGATCAGTTCTAGCTCACCTTCGCTTCCCGTTGCTTTAAAGCCATCGGTGTAAAACGAAGTGCCCGTCCATTGCAAAGGTTGAAAAGCGCCCTCCGCCTTGATCGATTGGGAAATTTTGGCACCGAGAAACGCCCGAAAACGGTCACTCCGCAGGAAGGCTTTGGCCTGGGCTTGCAACACAAGACCAAAAAGAAGGAACGCGACCGGCAGGAACACCAGTAACCAGAGCCATTTGGAAAAGCGACGTTTGGGAGTAGTCATACCCTATCTTTTCCCGGCTAATCCCCTTTTGTGCAAGGGAAAACCCTTTGCCTCCAGGCGGTTGACCTCCTCAGTTCGTCTTGCTGGTGCGCCGGATGGTCTGGCTTGACACCTCATCCTCCCACCACTCAAAAGTCTTGCCCTGTCCCCTTTCGCTTCGCATCATCTTTTTGTGCTCGAGTTACGCGATCTCTCTTTCCAGGCTGGTGAACTTACTCTTCTCCAAGGCATCCGCGCCCACTGGCCAGCCCGTCATTTTGGTGCCATTCTTGGGCCTTCCGGCTGCGGAAAAACCACTCTCCTGCGCCTCATCGCGGGGTTGCACGAACCCAGTGAAGGCGAAATCCGCTGGCTGGGGCGCAATCTCCTTGAGGAGGACGATCTCCACCCTTCCGAGATGGGTTACGTGCCCCAATTCAGTATCGCTTACGATGCCCTCACTGTTGCCGAATCCCTGGCCATCGCTCTCGATTTGCGCGTGGCCGACCTGACCAGCGATGAACGCACCGCGCGCATCGAAAAAACCATCACCGATTGCGGTCTGGAAACTGTCGCCGACCGGCGGGTGGGAGTGCTTTCGGGTGGACAAAAACGTCGCGTCTCCCTGGCTCTCGAAATGCTCACCTCCCCTCGCCTCCTGCTTTGCGACGAAGTCCTAAGCGGTCTCGACCCCAAATCTGAGAAAGAAATCATCGCCCTGCTTCATCGACTGGCCAACGATGGCGACCGTCTTATCCTCAACATCACCCATAGCCTTTCCCATCTCGAACTTTACGACAGCGCCACCATTCTCACCGGTGGACATCTCGCCTACCACGGTCCCACCGCGCATCTCACCCATTATTTCGATGTGCTCAATCACGAGGACATTTTCGAGCGTTTGGACAGGCGTCCCCCGAAAAAGTGGGCCGCGTCGTGGCTCAAACATTTCTCCTCCTACCCATTGTTGACAGACCCCAAGGCGGAGAAAGAAATTCCGGCGGACACCATTTTTCCCAATCGGACTCCTGGCATTGCCCGCCAGTTTAGCATTCTCCTGGGGCGACGTTGGAAACTTTGGCGTCGCGATCCTGGCGGGATCATTCTCCAATGCGCCATGCTCTTTGGTTTTCCTTTGTTAGTGGTCGTTTTCGCCATTAATGGACTGCCGGAAATCCAGAACCTCAACCTGCGCTTCGACTCCAACATCGTGCGTCAGCTCGCCGAGGCCAACGCCTACATCCAATCCTCCACCCGCGATGGCAGCCTGCTCTCTGGCATCGCCATGTTTCAGGTAATTCTCCTCACACTCATGGGGTCGAACAACGGTGCGCGCGAGATAGCTAATGAACGCACCATTCTCGAAAAGGAAAAACTGGCCGGTCTAAGTCCCCTCGCCTGCCTGTTAAGTAAGGTGGCGTTTCTCGGCACCTGGATCATTTTTCAAAGTGTCTGGATGGCAGGCTTCGTTCATACCGTCTGCCGGTTGCCAGGCGATTTCGTCACGCAGGCTTTGTTATTACTGCTGGCGAATGCGGCGATCACCGCCATCTCGCTTGCTCTCTCGGCCACCCTGCGCACAGCGGAGCAAGCCTCCCTGGCCTCGATTTATTTTGTGGGATTTCAATTGCCGCTCTCCGGGGCATTTCTGGCACTTCCGCTCTGGCTGGCGGATGGCGTAAAACCCTTCATTGCCGCCTACTGGGCCTGGTCGGGCTATCTGCAAACGTTTCGCGAGACCAATTACTACACGATTCTCCAGCGGGTCGTGCAAACCGATCTGGCCGATATCCCCGCCTGCATCTGGTTTCTCACCAGCCAGATTCTGGTGGCCTTGCTAGTCGCCTGGATCGGCTGCCGCCGCACCCAGTGGGAAAGGTAGTTTTTAAACTTCAAGCTCACGATATGAAAATCGTGAGCAATAGTTTTAAACGGATCTTTTGGCTTACAATCTTGAGATCAAGAGTTCCCGTTGAAACAACAATTCCTTCGGGAGGTCTGCATTCAAATCGATAAACAATTCATCCTGAAGCATCAATTCCCGTTTCCATCCCTGCACATCGATTGCGAGGGCTTTTTCCAGATCCTCGGCAGTGTAATCCTTGAGACCTTCGATGTTAATATCCTTCGCCCTCGGCATCCAGCCCAGGGGTGTTTCCCCGGCATAAACCGTTCCCTGGCAACGATCGATAATCCATTTTAGCACACGCATGTTATCGCCAAATCCAGGCCAGAGAAACTTGCCGTTTTCGTCCTTGCGAAACCAGTTGACGTGGAAAATTTTCGGCGGCTGGCTAACCTCTTTCCGCATCTCCAACCAGTGCGAAAAGTAATCGCCCATGTTATAACCGGCAAAAGGCAGCATGGCAAACGGATCGCGCCTTACCTGCCCGAGCGTGCCAGCGGCGGCCGCAGTCATTTCCGATCCCATGGTGGCACCCAGATAGGTGCCATGGATCCAGTTGAAGGCCTGGAAAACCAGCGGCATGGTGGTCGCGCGTCGTCCGCCAAAAATAAAGGCACTGATCGGCACTCCATCGGGATCGTCGGCTTTGGGATCGAGCACCGGATTGTTAGCCATCGGGGCGGTAAAGCGGGCGTTGGGATGCGCGGCAGTGCGTCCGCAGCCAGGTGTCCAGGCTTGGCCCGTCCAATCGGTGAGGCTGGCTGGCGGCTCATCGCTGAGCCCTTCCCACCAGACGTCGCCATCGGGGGTAAGCCCCACATTGGTAAAGATACTGTCGCGCGCGCAGCAAAGGAGGGCGTTGAGGTTGGATTTGGCCGAGGTGCCAGGTGCGACGCCGAAATAACCCGCCTCGGGATTGATCGCGTGGAGACGCCCATCTTTCGCGGGTTTGATCCAGGCGATGTCGTCGCCGATGGTCGTTACTTTCCAGCCCTTGAATTCGGGCGGCGGAATTAACATGGCAAAATTAGTTTTGCCGCATGCGCTGGGAAAAGCAGCCGCGACATAGGTTTTCTGGCCCTCGGGTGACTCCACGCCGACGACAAGCATGTGTTCGGCCATCCAACCCTCATCGCGAGCCATGCAGGAGGCGATGCGCAGGGCAAAACATTTTTTACCTAATAACGCATTGCCGCCGTAGCCACTTCCATAGGACCAGATTTCGCGGTCCTCGGGGAAGTGAACGATGTATTTCGTCTCCCGATTGCAAGGCCAGGCGACATCCTTTTGTCCTTCCACTAGAGGCGCACCCACCGAGTGCAGACAAGGGACGAAATTCCCTGCATCGCCCAGGACATCCAGCACTGGCTGCCCCATTCGGGTCATTATTCGCATGTTAACAGCCACGTAGGCTGAATCTGTTAATTCAACGCCGATATGGGAGATCGGTGAACCCAGCGGCCCCATGCTGAACGGGATTACATAAAGGGTGCGCCCTTTCATGGAACCGGCAAAGATTTTTTGCAAAGTGGCGCGCATTTCGACAGGGCTGGCCCAATTGTTAGTCGGCCCGGCTTCGCGTTTGCGTTTGCTGCAAATATAGGTGCGATCTTCCACGCGGGCGACATCGCTGGGATCAGAAAAAGCCGCATAGCTATTGGGACGCAGCTCGGGGTTGAGCCGGGTAAAAGTGCCGGCCTGGACGAGGACTTCGCAGAGTTCGTCGTATTCCTGCCGGGAGCCATCGCACCAGTAAATGGCGGCTGGCTGGGTAAGGGCGCTGAATTCGTTTACCCAGGTCTGAAGTGCCTGGTGATTGGTTTTCGCTGCTTTGATGGTTTTGATTGGTGATGGTGTATTCATGTCTGATGGAAAGGTGGCACGTTCTCTTAAAAATCGATCCACGTATTTTGCCGGGAACACCTCTTATTTTGTCACGGCCCAGGATCGTTATAGCTAGTGACTAGAGAGCAGGATACGGTAGGTGGTGGGGGATTGGCCGACGATTTTCTTGAAAACCCGGTTAAAATGCGTCAAAGACTGGAAGCCCACTTCGTATGCAATTTCGCTGACGCGGAGATTGGGGTTAAGGAGAAGATTTTTGGCCTTTTCCAAACGCACCCGGGAGAGATACTCGGTAAAGTTGACTCCAGTGGCTTTTTTAAACATCTTGCAAAAGTAAAAGGTGCTGGTGTTGACGGCTTTGGCGACCTGACCGAGTGAAATATCGCTGGCTTGATTGTTTTTAATGAATTTTTTTGCCCGGGTAATCATCGGTGGCTCGGCGTTGGTGTTTTGCACCACCAACTGGTTGCCGACCATAGCGAGATGCTCTGCAAAAATAGTTAGCAACTGGATCATTGCCCGATATTGAGAGGGTGTTAACACGTCGGTTTGAAAATAGAGTTTTTCCAACCTTGGGGTAACCGGAATGCCCCATTCGACGAGTTTTTTGGTGATGCGGGTAAATTGATCTGCCGTGGGTTTTTTGCAAAACACCTGGCCGGTTTGTAAAAAACCGATGATTTGCTGACCTTGCCTGACTGGCACGGCCGCATCGCAGAGGCCCATCTCGCAGGTGACCGACTGCGGAACGCTGGTGGTATTTGACACCAGTTTTTCCTGCACCCGCAGGCAGGCGGCGCAGGATTTACTTTTCGAGGCGAGTTCGGCGCAGAAGGGGTTTTCTGCCTTTTTACCGCGCTGCGGCAAACCCCAGGATTCGCGCGGACGCAAGGAAACCGGCAAACCGGTCGCCTCGCTAAAAGCTTGCTCGTAATCCCGGTAGATTTTGGAGGAAGCCAGGGTGTCGAGGAGATTGTCTTTCGCGATCATAAAAAGCAGACTGCGGGTTTACATCGTTAATCTCACCTATTTTGGCTGTGTGACAACTGAAAACAACGTAAAAACCTTCCGATCAATCTCGGTGAGGGATGAGCAATTGTCCTCCATGTTGCCTTGGAAAAACACCCTGGTCATAAATCGACCTGCCGCGAAGGAAGGTGTGCGCAACTTCGTGATGGACAAACAAACCCACGTAAGGACTTTGCGGGTGACGATAGTGCAGGTCTTTTTGCAAAATTTCTTTGCGCGCCTGCTTTTTTACCAAGCTAAAATCGGCATCCTGGCCGACTTGGAGGCCGTTTTTCGTGGGGAGTCCGAACCTCCGGGCGACATGGGTGCGGGTTAACTGCCCGATCATTTCGACCGACAATCCAGTTTCCAGAAGAAGTGGTAGAAGATGTTGGATACCGGCGATGCCACCCCAGATTTTGAAAAAATTATCGTTCACTTTCATCGCTGGCGGCGCAGGCGAATGATCTGAGCCGATGGTTTGCACCTGTCCCAATTTTACCCTGTCAAGCAAGGCGTCCCTTTCCTCCCTGCTGCGAATCGGTGGCGCACATTTGGCCACGGCGCCGAGCCTTTCCACATCCTCGGAGGTTAGGACTAGGTAATGCGGGCAGGTTTCGCAGGTGACATCGACGCCCCTGGATTTTGCAGCCAGCACCTCTTCCAATCCGGCGACGCTGCTCACATGCACGATGTGCAATTTTGCCCCGGTCTCGCCCGCCAACTCGCAGGCTAGACGAATGGCGGCCACCTCGGAGGAAATCGGTCGCGAGGCCAAAAAATCGGCAGTACTAACCCCCGCACTGGTATTTTTTTCGTCCAACTCGGCATGCACAGCAACCAAGGCACCGAGAGGCGCAAGCCGGCGCATGCCTTCGCGCAAAGTGGTGGCATCCGATTTCGGAAATTCATCAATCCCGCTCCCGGACATAAAAGCTTTAAACCCGATCACCCCGGCCTGCCAGACGGGTTCCAAATGATCGAGATACCCTGGGATAAGGCCGCCCCAGAGACCAAAATCGGTGATGGATTTTTCACGCCCCAAGGCGGCTTTTTCGCGAAAAGCCTCCACGGTGACAGTTGGCGGATTCGAGTTCAGCGGCATATCGAAAAATGTCGTCACACCACCGGCGGCGGCGGCGCGCGATCCTGTGTGGAAACCCTCCCAATCGGTTCTGCCCGGTTCGTTGAAATGCACGTGCGAATCGATTACTCCCGGCATCAATAAATGCCCGGTGGCATCGATTTCCTCCCGACCAGAGCCTTCGCCGGCGAGCGCGGCGATTTTTCCATCAATAATTCCTAAAAAAGGATGATTGTCGGCGTGACGGATGACGAAATCGAAATCTGGCATGGCATGAGGTTTAACCTGGAGCTTTTAAACATGCAAGCTTGGATGGAGCGTCGCGGGATCGTTTGACCAAAGACTGCGATGGGTCGCGGCCACCGTGGCAGGATCCCAGAGCAGAGCCAGCGTTTCCCGGCGACTGAGGGCGGCGGGGCCTTCGCTAAGCAAGCGCTTGCGCAAGCCATCGAGATACTCCGTTTTATAGTGCGTGTTGGGGCGATTGCGTCGCAGGAAGGAAAGATGCACCGCGTTAAGATACGGCGAGCGAAAAACCTCCACCAAAGCAGCGTGGCCGGGAACGAGCGGACCTTTTTGGGGTGAGTCGAGAAAGGTTAGCTCGCTGGGTGATGTTAGTTCCTCGGGCGACAGCAGCCATCCGCCGCGACGCAATGCCGCGCCCAGTTGCGCCGAGGCGGTGAGCATGACGAGTGGAATGACCAACACCCAGCCGAGTAACAGGGGCGAAAGCCACCAGAAAAGGTCGGGCGTCCACCGGAGACAGACGGCGGAAGCCAGTAAACCGGCCAGGGTGGGTGGCCAGTATTCCGCGAGGGCGTCGCGGAAGGAAATACCCGAACCTTCCCGGGTCTGGGATTTCCAGGCCACGCGTATTCCCAACCAGGAGAGCAGGACGAATTTTGTGTAATAAAACAACATCACAGGAGCCAGCAGGATGGAGAGCAACGTTTCCAATAACGTGCTCCCAATGAGACGAAAAAAGCCTCCAAATTGCCGGGCACGGGGCAAGGCGGTGAGGGTGCCGAGAATTTTGGGTAGAAATAACAAGGCAATCGTGAGCCAGAGCAGAGTGCTCGTCGCCCAGGCACTGCCCGACCAGGCGGGATCTTCCCCGAAGGATGCCAGTTGGGCAAAACGCGAGGCCCAATAAGAGTCGATTCCACCCAGCACGATGGAGACTAACAAAAGCGGCGAGGTTAGATACGCCATCAAACCGAAGAAAATATGGACCCGATTGCTAAATGGCGTGTGAGGAGCGAAAAGAAACCAGAAGTGTTGCAGATTGCCCTGGCACCAGCGGCGATCTCGCTTGAGGCTTTCGGTTATATTAGGCGGACCTTCCTCGTAACTACCGGATTCCTCGTAGGCGAGCCAGACCTGATAGCCCGCCTGCTGCATCAGCGCGGCTTCGATGGTGTCGTGGCTCATGATGTGGCGGGCAGCGGGATCTTTCACCGGTAACACGGGTAAAACGCAATGTTCCATAAAAGGTTGCAAGCGAAGAATCGCATTGTGCCCCCAATAATTACCTCCGGCTAGTTGCCAGAAATTGGAGCCAGCGGCAAATACCGGCCCGACCACCGAAGTGGTAAATTGCAACAGACGTTGCAACAACGTTTCCCCACGAACCAGGCGGGGAGCGGTCTGGATGATGCCGACTGCGGGATTGGCATCCATCGCCCCGGCCAATCGCACCAGGGTGGACCCTGTCATAATGCTATCCGCATCGAGGATGACCAGGTAACGATAGCGTTTCCCCCAACGACGACAGAAATCCGCGATGTTACCACTTTTGCCGTGGAGCGATACGCGCCTTTTGCGATAGAAAATATGGCCGAATCCGTTCCGCCGGCTGCAGAGATCGAACCAGGCATTTTCTTCCGCGATCCAGTGATCGGGCAGATTGGAATCGCTCAGGATATAGAAGTCGAAGGCACCGGCCTGCCCGGTTTCCTCCAGGGAGATAACCATGGCTTCCAACCCGCGAAAGACGCGCTCCACATCCTCGTTAAAAACCGGCATGACGATGGCGGTGGGACTGATTTCCTCCTGGTTAGGCGACCCGGGCAGGGTGGCCATGATCTGGCTGCGATCTCCACCGCGCAGGAAGGTGGCGAATCCACAGAGGGCGATGGCGCAGCCAAAGGCGAGCTGGGTAAAAAGGACAGTAAAAAGCGCGATGAGCACTCCCTCCAACCCGGTGATGCCGTTTGGCAGGAATCGTTGCCAGATGAGAAAAATACCAACGCCGGTGAGTCCAGCACCGGTGGCGAGAAATGCGGTCTGACGCAAACCGACGGAGATTTTATTCGTCACCGGGATGTTGTTAGCTGCGGCTGTGCTCATGGGTTGCGGTGGAGCCAATAGGCCCAGGCGGCGAAAAAGAGGGCGGTCCAGAGAAAAAATGCACGGAGCACGTGCGACCAGGAAAATTTCTCCCAGGTTTCGCGGGCGATATCTTCGGTGAGTCCGTAATTAACTTCCTTGCGCAGGAGACTGCTGAATTCCAGCCCCGGACCGGCCTGGAGACTTACCTTCCGCGCCGCGACGAGTAAATCCTCCGGTGGCGGCACTGCGAGGAAGTGTTCGGACCAGTGCCGATGCCCCGCAATGGCCTGCCAGACGGCGCGTCCGTTGGCACTGGCGCTGTGGCCGCTGTGGGACGGGCTGGTGTCGCAGAGGCTGGCAAACCAGTCGTCGGAGCGTTGCAAGGCGATCTGCAAGGTGGCTTGGAGGGGACTTTCGCCCTTGCTGGCCGATGTCTGGCGACGCGCTTCCTCGAGAATTTCCAAAGTTAGGCGCAGGACCCGTTCGCGGCTGCTGAGATGGTAGGAATCGAAATACTGCTCCAGCCGGGTGCAGGCGGCATCCCAATCGCTGGACGTGTTGGGAGAAATGCTCATTGAGGTATCCAGGTCGAGGTCCAGGTCTCGGTGAGGGCGATGTCGTTTTGTTTGAGCGAGGCGCGCAGTTCGACGGCCTGATGCAAGGTTTTTACGCTGGCCGTGAAGGTGACCCGCCAGGTGTTGTCGTTGATGTTTTTTTGATGGTGAATTTTATCGAGCACCGCGTCGTTATCGGCCGAGAGATCGATTTGCAGAGGCGTCTCGGGCGGCAGACCGGCCAGTTGGTCCCCGGCAAAATCCACGACAAAAATCCGAAAATAAGGAGCTTCCTGGTAATCGATGCGGGTGGCCACGGATTTACCCAGGGTGCGCGGCGATGGTTCATCCCCCGTCCAATGCAAGGTGTAAGCCAGCTCCAGACGATCCCCTTTTTCCGGAGCTTTGTCGGGTTCCCAAAAGGCGACCACGTTATCCCAGTATTCGTTGTCGGTGGCAAATTGCACGAGTTTTACCTCGCCCCGCCCCCAATCGCCCTGCGGTTCGATCCAGAGGCTGGGGCGTTTTTGATAATGAACCTCGAGATCCTGGTAGTTGTTGAAGTTACGATCTCGCTGGAGGAGTCCGAAGCCTTTGAGATGGTCGGCGGCAAAGGTGTTTACCTGGGTGTTTTTGGACCATGAAAGAGGACGCCAGAGCCATTCTTCGTTGCTGCCGCGGATTAACAATCCATCCGAATCGTGCACTTCGGGACGGAAGCCGCCGAAGGTGTTGCTCGTGTTTTCTCCATACCAAAACATGCTGCTCATCGGCGCGATGCCGAGTTGCACCACTTTTTTGCGGAAAAAAAGCACGCTGCGCACGTCGATACGGGTGGCGTCGCCTGGGGTGACGTTGAATTCATACGCGCCCGTGACGCTCGGGCCGTCGAGCAAGGCGTAAAGGGTGAGTCGTTTGTCGTTGGCACCGGGTTGCACGAGCCAGAAGGCGGTGAACTTGGGAAATTCCTCTTTCGTCGCTGGCGTATGCACATCGATGGCCAGGCCGCGCGCCGACAATCCATAGACCTGCTCACGGGCAAGAGAGCGAAAATAACTTTTGCCGAGGAAGACCAGCACCTCGTCGAGAAGATCGGGGCGATTAAGCGGATAATGCACCCGGAAACCGGAAAAACCGCCGCTGGCTTTGTCGAGCACATTAAGATCCGAGGCGAGAGGACCGTAATCGAAGTAATCGGCGGCAAATTTAAGCTGGCGGGCACTGTCGCGATTGACTTGGAAAAGGGTGATTGGCGTGTTGTGCAGGTGGCCGGTGATGAAAAATTTGATTTGAAAAGGCAGTCCCAGCCTGCGCCAGAGGGTTTGATCTTCTTTCCAGCGAATGTCGCGATACTGATCGTAATTGAGTTTTTGCAACCGTTGCGAATCGACGGCCTGGACGGGTTGCCAGGGTTCGGCGGCAAGGTTTTGCGCCTGCAAAATCACATTTTCGAAGGACAGCGTATCTTTGCGCGACTGGCTGATGACCAAGGCAAGCATGGCGGCGGCAAGAAGGGCAAAAATAAGGTGAGTCTTCATCGAAAACAAAGAGCGGATGGTAGCCTGCCGATTGCTCCTGCCAAGAAGTAAAGAATGGATCTAACCTCGGTCACCTGCTTGGGTAAGTCGTTGCGTTTCAAGCTGGTGACCCATACGGGATTCGAACCCGTGTTACTCCCGTGAAAGGGGAGTGTCCTAGGCCACTGGACGAATGGGTCATTTTCCTTGTTGGAAATGAGGATTGCAAAGATGACGGTATTTTTTGCTTATGCAAGCGGATTTTAATGGCAATTTTTCTGCCGAGACCCCATACAAACCACACTTTATGTCCATCACCACCCTTTCTCCTTCCCAACCGACCTTTTTTTACCCTCAGGAAAAACGCTGGCTGGAGGCAAAGATTCCAGGGTGTATCCACAGCGATTTACGACGTCAGAATTTAATTCCCGATCCATTTTGGGGGGCGAACGAGCTGGATTTGCAGTGGATCGAGGAGCGCGATTGGAAATATGCGCTGGAATTTGAGGTAACGGCGGATTTTTTGAAAAATGGCCACGTCGAACTGGTGGCCGATAGCCTCGACACACTCGCGACGGTATTTTTAAATGGCGAGGAAATCGCCCGCACCAGCAACATGTTCGTCGCTCATCGCTGGGAGGTAAAATCCCATCTCAAAGAAGGTAAAAACGCTGTGCGCATCGAATTTGCCAGTGCCCGCAAATATATCGACACCCACAAAACCGAGGGCCATTTCCACGAATGGAACGATCCCGTGGGCGGCGCCTCACTTCTTCGCAAGGAACAATGCCAGTTTGGCTGGGACTGGGGTCCACGCTTCGTCACAGCCGGAATCTCCGGTTCGTTTCGTCTCGAAGCCTGGTCGGGCAACCGCATCGAATCGCTTCAAATCGCCCAAAAACACACCAAAAATCGTGTCATTCTTGAAATCGCCCCGACCTTGGCCAGCCGGGGGCGCAACCCCGCTTACCGCTCACGCCTGAGCCTGCGCGGCGAGACAGTGATGGAAAATGACGGCCTAAAACTTGTCGTTAATCAACCCGAACTCTGGTGGCCGAACGACCTCGGCTTGCAGCCCCTTTACGATCTCACGGTGGAACTTTTGCAGGGCGATAAAGTGGTGGACTCGATGACCCGACGCATTGGCCTGCGCACAATCGAACTCGACCGCCACAAAGATGTCTGGGGCGAAACCTTCCAGTTCAAAGTCAACGGTGTGGTTTTCTTCGCCAAGGGAGCCAACTGGATCCCGGCACACACTTTCATCAACGAAATTACGCGCGAATTTCTCGATCCTTTGCTCACATCGGCTGCCGAGGCGCACATGAATATGATCCGGGTCTGGGGCGGAGGCATCTACGAATCGGAGGATTTCTACGATCTCTGCGATGAAAAAGGATTGTTAGTGTGGCAGGATTTCATGTTTGCCTGCGCACAATATCCGGGTGACAAGGCGTTTCTCGAATCTGTGACGGAGGAAGCCGAGACGCAGGTGCGGCGGCTGGCGCATCGAGCCTGTCTCGCGCTCTGGTGTGGGAACAACGAGATCGAGCAAATGGTGGAGGAAATCACCCGCACTCCGGCCCGTAAAAAAGCCTACGACACGGTATTTTACAGCCTCCTTCCCGGCCAGGTAAAAAAATGGGATGGCACCACCGCTTACTGGCCCGGTTCGCCCCATAACCCGGCGGGTTATCAGCAAGGATTTAACAGCACCAAGAGCGGAGACGCGCATTTCTGGGATGTGTGGCACAATCGCGCCCCGGTCAAACGCTATGAGACGACGCAATTTCGTTTCTGCTCGGAGTTTGGCATGCAATCGCTTTCCTCGCCCGAAGTCGCCGCCACTTTTTGCGAGCGCACCGAGATGAATCTGCTGGGTCCGGCGATGGAGAATCATCAAAAAAATCCGTCGGGCAATCAGATCATGATCGATTACATCTCGCGACGTTATCGTTTCCCGAAGGATTACTCCTCGCTGGCCTATCTTACCCAGCTCAACCAGGCTTATTGTCTCCAGGTGGGAGTGGAACATTTTCGACGTCAGATGCCGCGCACCATGGGTGCCCTCTACTGGCAGCTCAACGATATCTGGCCCGGGTTTTCCTGGAGTTCACTTGAGTTTGGCGGAAAATGGAAAGCACTTCATTACGCGGCAAAACGTTTTTTCGCACCTTTGTTAGTCTCCGTGCATGTGCCGGGCGATGAATCGGCTGGAAAAATAAATCGTCTCACCAGCACGATTCAGGATGCGCACATTTACACGGTCTATGATGGATTGGCCGCGCTCGAAGGCACCTTGAAATGGAGCCTGTATCATTTGAAGGAAGGCATCGTTCGCGAAGGTGTAAAACCGGTCGCACTAGCTCCAGGCAAATCGGTTTTGCAGGTAAAGCTGGATTTCAAAAAAGAAATCGCCCTCCACGGACGCGCCGCGCTGGTTCTGCGCGTCTGGATGGAAACCGAAACTGGATTGACTGCGGAAAACACCGCCTTCCTAACTGCTCCCCGGTTTATCGAACTGCCGCGCAGCGCCATCGAGAGCACCCTGCGCAAAGTGGCCCGCGGACACTATGAACTGGATTTGGTGGCGCGCGAATTTCATCACAGCGTGCAACTCCAGGTCGCGCAGATTCCGGCAAAATTTGGAGATAATTTCTTCGATTTATTTCCAGGGGTAACGAAGAAGGTGCGGATCGATGTGGCCGACGATGTCGATTACGCCCAATTGAACCGTTTCCGTTTGCAGCCGCTTTCGCTAGTAAATACCTACCTCTAAAACCCAACTGGTAACCAAAGGCTGCACCAGAAAAAGCGGGATCGTTATTTCGCTGGCGCCTCGTCGAGACGGGCGCGCAGGGTGGTGGCCAGTTTCGTCGGATGGAACGGTTTGCCAAGGTAGTTGTGCCCTTCGTGGAGTGGGAAGTCGGGGCCTGCCTGTTCAAAGTGGTAACCGCTCATGTAAATGATGGGCAAGGTAGGTGCGGTGGCATGGATTTTTTCGCCCAGTTGCTTTCCACTCATGCCGTCGGGCATCACCATGTCGGTGAGGAGCAGGCGGATTTCGTCGCGATGTTCCTTCCAAAGCTGGAGCGCTTCACGACCGGTGCTGGCTTCGAGAATGCGGTAACCGAGACCGCCAAGAGCGGCGCGGACGATGAGACGCAGATTGGGTTCATCCTCGGCGATGAGAATGGTTTCCCGACCTCCGACCGCGCTGGCTAGCGCCGGGAATGTTCCCGGCAAATCGACAGCGGTGGCGCTGGTTTGCGGGAGATGAATGGTAAAGGTGCTGCCATGGTTGGGCAGGCTATCGACCTGGATCCAGCCGTGATGTTGTTGCACGATGCCATAGACGGTGGCGAGGCCGAGACCTGTGCCTTTGCCAGCTTCCTTGGTGGTGAAAAAGGGGTCGAAGATGCGATGCACGATAGCGGCTGGAATGCCAGTGCCGGTATCGCGCACTTGCAGGGTGATGAAGGTGCCGGGGCGCGACTGGGGGTTTTTCAGCGCTTCGGCAGCAGACAGGGTAACGCAACCGGTGCGAATAATCAGCCTGCCACCATCGGGCATGGCTTCGCGGGAGTTAACGACGAGATTAAGTAGCACCTGCTCGATCATCCCGGCATCGGCGTGAACGGCGAGTTTTTGGGCACTGGGATGGAGTTGGAGTTCGATGTCTTCGCCGATGATGCGGCGGAGCATGGAGGTGGAGCTGGAGACGATCTGATTGAGATCGAGATTGCCTGGACACATGGTTTGCCGACGCCCGAAGGCCAGAAGCTGGCGGGTAAGGCTGGCGGCGCGATCAATGGTGGTTTGGATTTCGTCGAGATTTTCCTTTTGCCCGGGTGTAAGCGGTCCGGAGAAAGCCAGGCTGGCCGTCTGAAGTTGGATGACGGTGAGAATATTATTGAAATCGTGGGCGACTCCGCCGGAGAGCTGGCCGAGAGCTTCCATTTTTTGAGATTGCCGGAGTTGAGCTTCAAGATTTTTATTTTGGGTAATGTCGCGATGCAGGAGGACGGCGCCCTGGCAGGTGCCGGTAAGCGGGGAAATGCGCAAAGCAAACCAGCGTTCTCCCTGTGAGGTGAGGGCGCGAAATTCGTGTTCGGAATTTTGCAGAGTGCCGTGGATGACCTGGCGGATGTCGTTGATCACCGATGCTCCTTTTTCTTCATCGCCGGCATGAAGCAGGACGGGGAAAAGCTGGAAATAATCGGCTCCAATACCAGCATGGATGGCGGGTGATTGGGAATAGGCGGCGATGAATTTTTCCCAGACGGCATTGAGGGCGATGATGATGCCTTGATCGTTGATCACGACGACGCCGGAGAGCAACGAGTTGAGAACGTCTTTGATAAAGTCAGAACTGGCCTGCAGGAGCAGGTCGGACTGCATTTTGCGGGTGATGTCGCGAAGGATGAAAGTGTAGAAGCGGCGTCCATCGACTCTGACGACCGAGGCGGCGATTTCCATGGGAAACTCCTCCTGGTTGGAGCGTTTGCCGGAAAGAGAGACGGGTGGGGCGGAGGCGTGGGTCAGAGTGACGAGATGTTCGCGATGTGCGGACCGGAATCGTGCCGGGATAAAGCGTTCGAGCGAGGTGCCGATGGCGGTTTCGGCGCTACAACCGAACATTTTTTCGGCAGCTTTATTGAAAAGGATAACGTGCTGTTTCTCATCGGTGGTGATGATGGGATCGAGGGTGGAATCTATAATGGCTTGGAAATGGCCATGTTCCTGGCGCAGAGCGAGGGATTGTCGCTGGGCCTGGGCCTGCCACCAGGCATTTTCAATGGAGTAAGGCAGGCGTTGAAGATTGGCGGGGGATTTTACTAAAAAATCGCGCACACCTAATTGATAAGCCGAGAGGGAGAGATCATCTGGAAAAACTTGAGCAAGAAGAATAATGGGAAGATCGAGATGGCGAACATGACGAATCTCCTTAAGAAGCTCGATGGTGTCGAGACCGGGCAGATCGTGATCGAGCAGCAAGAGATTGCGACTGGTAGTGCGGCCCTCCTCGCCCAGATAATCCAGAAGTTCATCCGCATTGGTAAAAGTGAGAATTTCGAGATGAGGCGTGCGCGACTGGAGAATGTGCCGCACGAGATCGTTATCTTCCGACTGGGCCGCACCGAGAACAACACGTGCGGGAGTGATGCGCAGGGTGTGTTGATTTTGGAAATTATGCACTGCCTCAAGTGCAAAAGCGGGCAGGCGGGAAAGATAATTGCCAGATTTCACCAGGTAATCGGTCGCCCCGGCTCGAAGTGCCTGGAGTGTTTCCTTGTGTTCATCCGGCTCAATGAGAATCACGACGGGCAATGGTAAATCGAGACGACTCGCATGGGCCAGCACTTCAAGACCGATGCCTGCGGCAGGGCTGATCACCGAGAGAACAAGGTCGTAACGAGGGGGTTTCTCCCAATTTCTGGGCCATGGAACCGCCACTTTCGCATGTCCGTAGGCAGAGGCGTAGAGATTTAATCGTTCCACAGCTTCATAGGCTGTGGAAACTGTGTCGAAATGGAATTCGGGTTCCTGCTCGCACAGATATGCGGACAAAGTGGAGGCATGCTCGTGATCATCATCGATATACAGAATATTCATTACAAAATGGAACGGCTAAATTAACTGCTGAAAGAATTATTTTGGCGTTTTAAAAACTGGTAAAACGCGAGCGCTTTTCTTAACAAAATTAACGAGCAGGAACGGTGCCCGATTATGCCACCTGGCAATTTATTTTTTAGAGCTTTTACCTTGGGAAATGGCATTTCGAACATCCGATAAAACCAGACTAACTTGTTATGTATAAAATGACTTTTGTCCTGCTGTAATTCATCTATCAAAGACCATTTTGCAGACGGGGAGGCGCACCGGGTTTTTAACAGCTTTTTTTCGTGTTTGACCGTGCAGCGCGGTGATTTATTCTCATCCTCCCATGCTCGATATTCGTCTTATCCGGGAAAATCCGGAACTCGTCAAAACCCGTCTTGCCACCCGTTCGCCCGCGCTCGTCCCGGTGGTGGATTCCATTTTGGAATGGGATGGCCGACGTCGGAAATCGGAGACCGCTTTGCAAGAAGCCAACGGGACTCGCAAACGCCTGAGCAAGGAAATCGGCGGTCTGCGTGCCAAAGGTGCCGACAGCAGCGCACTTGAAACCGAGGTAAAAGGGATCGGGGGGGAAATCGAACATCTCGAAGCGCAGACCCGCGAGGCCGACGATCAACAGCGCGAACTTCTCCTCAATCTCCCCAATCTTCCCCACGAAAATGCTCCCATTGGCGAGGATGCCACGGCCAATCCAGTCGTGCGCATCTGGGGCGAAAAACCGGATATCCCCCACCCGCTGGATCACATTCAACTCGGCGAAAAACTCGGTCTCTTCGATTTCCCCCGCGCCACCCGCATGAGCGGGAGTGGTTTTGTCGTTTTTACCGGCCCGGGAGCACGTCTCGAACGAGCCTTGATCAATTTTTGCCTCGATCTGCATACTGAGAAACATGGTTATACCGAAGTGGCGCCGCCATTCGTGGTGAAACGCGATTCGCTGGTGGGAACGGGTCAACTCCCGAAATTTGCCGACCAGCTTTACGCCATTTCACCGGAGGATTTATTTTTAATTCCAACAGCCGAGGTGCCAGTGACCAATCTGCATCGCGAGGAACTGTTAACCCTGGCCGATTTACCCAAAAAATACGTGGCCTGCACACCCTGTTTCCGCAGCGAGGCAGGTGCCGCCGGGATCGGCACGCGCGGATTGATCCGGGTGCATCAGTTTGATAAAATCGAGCTGGTAAAAATCGCCACCCCCGAGGAATCGTTCGCCGAATTGGAGACGCTGACCTCCCATGCCGAGGCGGTTTTACAAAAACTGGGGCTGCATTATCGGGTGATAGAACTTTGCACGGGCGACCTCGGTTTTGGCTCGATGAAAACCTACGACATCGAAGTGTGGTCACCCGGCCAAAACACCTGGCTGGAAGTATCGAGCTGCTCGAATTTTGGGGATTATCAAGCCCGCCGCATGTCGCTCAAATACAAGGATGCCGAGGGGAAAAATCGGTTTTGCCATACTCTCAACGGATCGGGAACAGCGATGCCGCGTTTATTTGTGGCGTTGATCGAGACGTGGCAGCAGGCGGATGGTTCGGTGCTTATCCCCGAGGCGTTGCGTCCGTGGTTCGGCAAAGATCGGATTAGTTAGAGGTGGTGACGAATTTTACCGGCGACCAGCCAAGATAATACTGGCCGAAAACCTGCGAACGCACCTGGAGACCGTGGACACGGCCAGCCATGGGCGTGAGTTCGTAAGTCGATGAGCTGGACACTGAAGAGAACACTGGATTTAAGAGTGCTTGGGCATTGGTAAATGAGATGTTATCGATGTGCCAGCCGACCCCGATGGAAGTCTGGGTATAAGCGGATCCCTGGCGCAAGTCGTAATGAAACCGAACGAGAACTTCGCTCCCGGCAAAAGCCGCGAGAGAAACTGTGCGGGTGGTGAATTTACCTTCCCCTTTGTTGTTCCGACCTGCCTGCGACCAAACTCCCTGCCATTGTTTGCCGCCATCGGTGGAGACCTCCACCCGGGCGGTTTGAAATCTGGTGGCAAAGCCAAGACGGCTGCTAAACCTTAACTGCGTGGCGCTATTAACCAACACCGGATTGCGCAAAATAAAACTCGATTTGGTGAAACGGGCGTGGGCAAGGTGATAAGAGAATTTACCACCAGCCTTGATTTTACTGGTGCGGAAAGCGTAGCCACCGGGAACGCTGGCACTGACGGTGCCGTTTTTTTCCGCTCCTTCCAAAGTGTTATAACTGCCCACCGTGCTTGCTTTCCATTGATAACCCGTGGAGAGCGCTTGCCCGGCGATGGAATAGGTAGTTGCCACATTGATTGGAGCAGCGGCAGGACCATTGATCGTAAAGTCGGGCGAATCCGTCCCTGGCTGCGCTGGATTAAAAGAAATCACGTCGTAAGTAAACGAACGCGCTACGCCACCGATCACCACATTGCTCACCGTCACCGTGGTGGTGGTGTCGCGGGCAGGTGCCACAGGTCCGCCCCAGGCATCGGGATTGAGGTTATCCGGGACAAAAGTAATGGTATTTTCACCGTAACCGGGCTGGCGGCTATCGATTCTGACTGGAACACCAGCGCCATTGCGCGCCAGAGAGACGTTGGCAGAGGAAAAATCCGCCCCTGCTAAGGAAAATGACCACCGAGGATAAATCAATTGATACGGCACAAAGCCGACTGGTGGCCAGGCGACAAATTCATCCCGCAATTCGGGACGAGGGCTGTTGTAAGTATCAGGATCGAAAGTCCAAAGTGAGTTAGCCGAGAAAAATCCATTCGTTGCTGGGATGTCGCCCGTGCCCATGCGGTTGGTTTGCGGATATAAAATCCAGCGGCGATGACCCACAGCTTTGTTCACCGCGCCAGGGTCCTCGATATAACTGGTGATGGCAAAAGGTCCGAAATAAGACAGGGCCAGATTGGAATTGGCAGCCGCTTCAGCTCCGGCCGCCGAGTAACTTTTCCAATTCGTCGGAACATTGTGGCTGAGTTTGCCATTTCGCGACATAATCAAAGCCGCCAACTGATTCCTGGCACTCCACGTGGGATTGTTCACCACATCAGCCGGTAATCCGGCGTAAGCGCGGAAAAAATTAATCCGAAGAAAAATGGCATCTTTAAAAGCCTGCGAGGTATTCCCCGTTTGACCTTTGGAGACATTACCACTCCAACCATGCGCCACCCCCTCGGAAGCGGGATAAATTGCGTTGTAAAAAACCCGTGACTCTTCCCGACTATCGGTATCGACTTGCAATTGAGCGGAAGCCGGGGCCATCACTCCAAGCAAGAGGCCAAGCAAGAGGCCGGGATGCACACAGGCATTCAGCAAAAGTTTATAGGAGTGAAGTGGTAATATGGTTTTCATGGCGTTGTTGACAATCTTTTGTTATAGCATTTCTCGCACCCTAACCTTTCAAGTAAGATTTTCCATGCTCCCTGGCAAGCCAATTATTCTTTTAAAATGGAGAATCTTCACGTCTTTTTTCGGAAAATGAATTTTCCCTGACATGTCACCCGCCTCACGATCACTTCAGCGACGCTTCTTATTGATGCTCAAGCACTTGGATGAAAAACGCCCCTGGCTTGTGGGCGTCTCAGGCGGACTCGATTCAACGGTTTTACTGCACTTGCTACATCAAGCCGGTTTTTCGCGCTTAATCGTCTGCCATTTACACCATGGCACCCGCAAAAAAACTGCCCAACGCGATCTCCATTTCTGCCAAAAACTAGCCTCTATATCAAATATGCGATTCATTTTTGATATTTTACCCGATTACAAAAAAAGCAGCAGTTCCATGGAAGCTGATCTGCGGGAGGCGCGGTTTCGTTTTTTTACGCAGATTGCTGTGGATGAACACGCGGAGGGTATTTTTCTCGGGCATCATGCCGATGATCAGGCCGAAACGTTTCTCTGGAATCTTCTCCGCGGAGCGGGCCGGGGCGGACTCACCGGCATCGCGAACGCAACCCAAATCACCTCCGCAGAAGGCACATTACAAGTGCTGCGTCCTTTGCTCGGTTTCTGGCGGAAGGAACTCGCTGCATACGCCACCGATCACGGCCTGGAGCATGTCGAAGACGAAACCAACCGTTCCCGCCGCCATACCCGCAACCGTTTGCGTCATGATTTAATCCCATTGCTCGAAAAAAAACTGGGACGCAATATCCGGGAAAATCTCGTTCGCACCGCATCGATTCTGCAAGCCGAAGACGCCTGGCTCGATGAATCCGTGCCAAATTTCACAGACCATTTGCCGGTGAAAGGACTTCAAATTCTCCCCCTCGCCTTGCAACGCCGCGCCATCCAGACCTGGTTGCAGCAGCAGAGCATTTCCGAACTTACCTTCGACGCCGTGGAAGGCGTTCGCTCGTTGCTGGATCTGAAAAATGGGCCGCCCCGGGTCAATCTTCCAGGAGACCGTCAGGCACGGCGTCGGGCTGGGAAAATCGTGCTTACCACTCAGCGTTCCAAGGCGTAGTTTCGCTGTTGTCGCATGATCTTATCCCCGAAAACCGCCGAAGCCCATCCTTCCATTCCAGCGACCTTGCTTGGCACCGGGAGATTTTTTGCCGCCATGTCGCAGGCAAAAAAAAGAATGACGCGGGCTTTTTTACTCAATCTTAAATCCCAATCTCTCCTGCTCAACAGCGTGCTGGTGACTTTTCTTTGCGGTTATCTCGGCGCCGCCTATCTGATTTTTTACAAAGGGCTCGAATTTATAAACGGCTTTCCGCTGGTGGGCACATTGCTTTCGCAGCGCATTCTTTACCTGCTGTTTGCCTTCTTTTTTCTGATGTTAACATTCTCGAATCTCATTGTGGGCTACAGCACTTTATTCCGAAATCGGGAGACGGCCTGGATGCTCACCTTACCGGTGAATCATCGCGATGTCCTGCACTGGAAATATCTCGAATGTCTCGGCGTCTCCAGTTGGGCAATGGTCTTTCTCACCGCACCACTTTTGCTGGCTTATGGACGCCTTTACGAGGTGGGCTGGTCATTCTACCTTTTTATGCCCGCGGCATTGGTGCCTTTTCTGATCATTCCCGCCGCGTTGGGTGTGGCCGGGATCCTGGTCCTCGTGCGCGTGCTGGCTCATCCCTGGCTGGGCAAAGCCATGCTCGGCGCGGCAGTTTTGCTGGTCGCCGTGCTCATCTGGCGTCTTAACCCGGCTGCCACTCCCGATACCATGCAGGGTTCGGGCACGATGTTTTTTGAAAAACTACTGCGTAATTCGCGCATCGTCGTCAGCCCCTGGCTCCCCAGTTCCTGGCTGGTGCAGGCACTCTTAAACTGGCGCGATGGCACGGTCGGCACAGCCTGGTTCTACTTCGGAGTGCTCCTGTCGAATGCCCTGTTCGTTCTTTTCCTGCTTGTCGCTGGTTTTAGCCGCTTGTTTTATAATAGCTATGGCGCCGCCCTGCGTCTGCAAGCCGCCCGTCAGGTGGCCCGGGGCCGACCAATCACGCGCACCATTCCGTGGACCGAAAAACTCTCCCGCGCCCTGCCTCTGGATCGTCAGTTTTGCGCTCTTGTTTTAAAAGATGCCCGCACCTTCTGGCGCGATCCAGCCCAATGGATCCAATGTGTTATTTTTTTCGGTTTGCTCGCTTTGTATTTTGCCAATCTACGCAACTCGAAGCTGGATTTTGACAATCCTTTCTGGCCTCGACTCATCGGTTACCTCAATCTCACCGCAGCCTCCCTCACCCTTTCCACGCTGACCACGCGCTTTATTTTTCCACAATTCAGTCTCGAAGGCCGCCGACTCTGGATTCTCGGCCTCGCTCCCCTGGGATTGGAGCGGGTCGTCCGGCAAAAATTCTGGACCAGCTTCCTGGCTGGAATCGCCGTCATGCTTCCTCTTATGCTGCTCTCGGGCACGATTTTGGAACAAAGTGCCGGGCGCACCGCTTTTTTTGTCATCGCCGCGCTTTGCATGACCTCCAGCCTCTCCAGCCTCGGAGCTGGGCTGGGCGCGATTTTTCCCAATTTGCGCGAGGATGACCCCACCAAAATCATTTCCGGCTTTGGCGGCACGCTTTGTCTGGTCGGGAGTTTCCTTTATATCCTGGTTTTCATCCTGCTCATCACCCTGCCCGGGATGCGAAGTTTCGTCGATTCCCGCGAACCAGTTTGGTGGGCGGGCGACTGGTTGCTGGCCGTCGCTCTGCTCTGGACCGCCTTCAATACTTTTTTTCCGCTCTGGCTCGCACAAAAAAGGGTGAAAAATCTGGAGTTTTAAACGCAAACTTCTATCCTCTCTCGTAATCACTTCGCCCAAACCTTTTTTCCCTACGTTCCAGAAGCCATGTCAGACCGCTCCAATCCCTACAGTCACTCGGAACAGGATCTCGATCTCCCCGAGCCCGAACAAGACACCGCCGCATTGCTCGACTCGCAAGTGCAGAAAGCGCAGGAACAACTTTTACATCTCAAACGTCAGGCCGAACAAGTCGAACGTCAGAAACGCGAACTGGAAGACCTCAGCCAACGCCAGGAGGAACTCGAACGGGGTCGCAACGAAATCATCGAAAAACTGGCCCGCTCCCTGGTCGTCATCGAACGCGAATCCATCGAAGCCGAACGCCGCGTGGAGCTTCTGGCCACCACCCATCGCGCTTTTACCGAGCATCTCGACGTGCTCGAAGCCATCAACCCCAAAAACTGGCCTTCCACCGACCTCGCCCGCGAACTGAGCAAAGCCCAAAGCGACGTCGATGACGCCCGCATCGTTTACGCCAAAAATCGCGCCAAAATCGAATCCGCACCCGCCGAGGACGCCTCATCCCCCCATTCTGCCTCCAGTTATGCCACCGAGAGCAGCGAACCCCAGGGCTTCCTCTACTGGTTCAACGCTGGATTCGCCTTTACGCTGCCGCTCGTCCTCATCCTCGCCATTCTTGCCCTCGCCATTTATCTTTCCATCAAGTGAAGCGACGCCCCAATTCCCCCATTTCCCAAGTCCAGCGCGAACTGGCCGAAAAAGAAGCTCATCTTAAACGCGAAATGGAAACCCTCCAGCGTCAGATCGCCGAAGCGCCCGCCCGCAAGCAGGAACAGCTCAAAATGCAGCATCACGCCCTCCTCCAACGCTACGAACAACGTCGTGGCGCCGATTTTATCTCTTCCATCCCCGATAAACGTCACACCTTTAACGCCAACCTGGCCAGCGCCCCGCGCGGTCGTCGCAAAGGCGAAAAAAAAGCCCTTCTTTTCCAATTTCTCGCCTTGCTCGTCCTCCTCGGCATCGCCATCTTCCTCCTTCTCCAAGCCTTGCCCTGGTAAAAAATTCCTCACCCTCTTTTTCCACCCATCCATGAGCCAGCCCGCCTCCGAGCAACCCGCCTTCGACGTCCGCCACATCGCCCATCTCGCCCGCATCGAACTCACCGATGACGAAGCCACCCGCTTCCAATCCCAGATCGGGCACGTCCTCGAATACGTCAAAAAACTGCGCACCGTCGATGTCACGGGCATCGACCCCACCGCCCACGCCTTCCCCACATTCAACGTCTTCCGCGAAGACATCCCCCGCGACTGGTTCACCCCCGCCGAGGCTCTCGCCAACGCCCCGCACCAGGCCAATCAACTGATCGTCGTCACCAAAGTCATCGAATAAATGCACACGCTTACTGTGGCCGCCCTGCGCCGCCAACTCCGCGACCGCGTCATTACCCCGGTCGAAATCCTCGAAAATCTCGCCACGCGCATTTCCGCCGTCGATCCGCACATTCAAGGCTATCTCGCCCTCTCGCTCGATACCGCCCTTGCCGAGGCCAAAAATGCCGACCTCGATCTTCCCCTTGGCGGCGTGCCCATCGCCATCAAGGACGTCATCTCCGTCCAGGGCGAACAAAACACCTGCGCCTCCCGTTTTCTCGAAGGTTACCGCGCCCCTTACTCGGCCACCGTCATTAACAAACTTCGCGCCGCAGGTGCCATCCCCTTCGGACGGGCCAATCTCGACGAATTTGCCATGGGCTCCTCCACGGAAAATTCCGCCTACCAGATCACCCGCAACCCCTGGGATCTTACCCGCATCCCAGGTGGCTCCAGCGGTGGCTCCGCCGCCATCGTCGCCGCCGACGAAGCCTTTGCCGCCCTCGGCTCCGACACCGGCGGCTCCATCCGCCAACCCGCCGCCCTCTGCGGTTGCGTGGGACTTAAACCCACCTACGGACGCGTCTCCCGCTTCGGACTCACCGCTTTCGCCTCCTCGCTCGATCAAATCGGTCCCTTCACAAAAACCGTCGAAGATTCCGCCCTTATTCTCAACGCCATTGCCGGACGCGATCCGCTCGACTCCACCTCGCTCGATCTCCCGGTGCCCGATCATACCGCACTCCTCGGGCGCGACATTCGCGGGTTGCGCCTCGGTTTGCCCAAGGAATACTTCATCGCCGGGATCGATCCCGCGGTGGAAAATGCCGTGCGCACCGCTGTCGCTCATTACCAATCGCTCGGGGCGGAAATCGTGGAAGTCTCCCTGCCCAACACCGAACACGCCGTGGGCGTCTATTACATCATCGCCACCGCCGAAGCCTCCGCCAACCTCGCCCGTTTCGATGGCGTGCGCTACGGCCAGCGCGCCCCTCAACCCAGCGGTCTGCTCGATCATTATCTTAAAACCCGCGCCGCCGGTTTCGGTCCGGAAGTAAAACGTCGCATCATCCTCGGCACCTACGTTCTTAGCTCCGGATATCACGACGCCTATTATCTTCAGGCGCAAAAAGTTCGCACCCTCATCCGGCGCGACTTCACCGACGCCTTCGCAAAAGTGGACGCCCTCATCTGCCCCACCTCGCCCACCCCGGCGTTTAAAATCGGCGAAAAATCCGACGATCCCCTCGCCATGTATCTCGCCGACATCTTCACCATCGCCGTCAATCTCGCAGGCATCTGCGGCATTAGCATTCCCTGCGGTTTTGCAGAGGTGGAAGGAAAAAAACTACCCATCGGCCTGCAATTGCTAGGCAACTCCTTCGACGAACCGCGTCTCCTGCAAATCGCCCACGCCTACGAACAATCCACCGGCTGGCATCTTGCCCGTCCGCCCTTGTAGAAACCTGCCAGACGAGACCCCCGGACGATTCATTTTTCCAGCCGTGGCCTCAAAGACATTCCTCATAAATGGAAAGCAGCCGCGCAAAGACCCTCTCCCAATCGTAACGTAGCAGCACCCGTTCGCTGGCTAGTTTTCCCATGCTGCTTAGATCCTCCCGCGAGGTGCGCTCGATGGCCTGGGCCAGGCTGGCGGGACTGTTCTCATCCGCCCAATGCGTCTGGTCGCTAAAGACAATCCGATCCATGTAACTTCCCCGAATCCCCACAACCGGGGTTCCGCAGGCCTGACTCTCCAGGGTTACCAATCCGAAAGTTTCCAGCACGCCGGGATGCACGAAAATATCGGCCTCCCGATAGAGACTGGCCAGTTCCCTGCTCTCGGAGGTGAAAGGCAGCCAGGTGACGGCGCCGTTTCTGGAGGCAAGATTCTCCAGGCTGTCGCGCGTGGTTCCATCGCCCACGACTAGCAAATGCCAGGCACCCGAGGCTTTGGGAGACGATGAGGTTAGCAACTCGTACGCGCGAAAAAGTGTCTTCACATTTTTCTCAGGTGCGAGACGCCCGACATAAAGAAGGAGCGTCGCCTCCTCGGGAATGGAATGTTTTTTCCGAAAGCCGGCAACCCTCGATCCGGGTCGGAACAATCTTGTGTTAACACCCAGTTCGGAGAGAACGGTGTTATCGATCCCCCATCCGTCTAACAATTGACGCAATCCCTCCGAGGGCACCAGCGTGCGGGCAAAACGATTGTAAACCTGGCGCACATAACGCTCGGCCAGATCCAGCAAAGCCTCGCCGGCGGTGGGACCGAGAAATTTTTCCACACTGCGCAGGGAGGCCTCGGGAAAATGGGAATGATAGAAGCCCACCACCGGGATGCGCAGGGCCGCGCCCGAGGCAATCGCTTTCCAGGCGACCTGATAGGGATCGCCCGATTCGATGATGTGCGGTCGTTCACGTTCCAGAATCGATTCGATGGCCCCCAGATTAAGCAACATGCGGTAACGCGAGGTGCGGGAGACGAGCGGCGATTTGATCGTGTAAATGCGGCGTTGCGGCTCGACCAGACACTCCGTTTTATCGGAGGGAATGATGAGGACGTGCTCGCAATCGGGGCGTTCGCGACGAAGATAATCGACTTTTTCCTGGAGGTAACGCCTCACCCCTCCACCCACGGGGGAGTAAAACTGGGTGAGATCGCAAATTTTCAAATGAAGAACTTGGGTCGCCCCTGGAGACAGATAAATGCATTTATTCCTGATCGGCCAGGAAACGTTCCACATCCATGGCGGCAGCGCAGCCCTGCCCGGCGGCGGTAATGGCCTGACGATACACCGTGTCGGCGACGTCACCCGCTGCGAACACTCCCGGCACCTCCGTGGTCGTGCCTTTTGTCTGTAAAAGATAACCCGCCTCGTCGGTGGGCAGTTTTCCCAGGAACGGCTTGGTATTGGGCGTGTGCCCGATGGCGACAAAGACGCAGGCCACTTCGAGTTCGCTCTCCGTGCCGGTGTCGGCATGGCGGATTTTCAATGCCCGCATTTCGCCCTGCGCATCGGCCAGATATTCCACCGGAATGCTATTCCAGACCGGCTCGATTTTGGGATGGGCCAGCGCCCGATCTGCCATTATTTTCGACGCGCGCAAAGTATCGCGGCGATGCACCAGATAAACTTTCGAGGCAAATCGCGTCAGAAAAAGGGCTTCCTCACACGCGGAATCGCCCCCACCCACCACGGCCACCGGCACATTGCGATAAAAAGCTCCATCACACGTCGCGCAGGAAGTAAGCCCATGCCCGACCAGCTTGGACTCATTGGGCAGCCCCAGCCAGCGGGCGGAGGCGCCACTGGCCACGATGAGGGTTTTCGCTTCCACCCATTCGTCGTCGATTTTCACGCGGTGAGGCAGATCGTGCCCATTCCCAGGCTCAAAATCGGAGAGGTAACTGTATTGAAAGCGGGCGCCGAACTTTTCCGCCTGCTTTTTCATGTTGGTGATCAAATCCGGCCCATCGATTCCCTCGGGGAAACCGGGAAAATTTTCCACCAAAGTCGTGGTGGTCAACTGACCGCCCGGCTCCTTGCCTTCGAGGACGAGAGGTGAAAGATTGGCGCGCGCCGTGTAAATAGCTGCGGTAAGACCGGCGCAACCGGTTCCAACGATAATGACATTTTCCATAGGGATCGGGAATAAAGCACTCTCTGTGGCGAAAAGCGAATTGTGGCTTGCTTTTCCCCGCGCAAATCCTCATAACAACCGCAAATGATCGTCACCACCGCCGAACTCTTCAAACTCGCCTACGGCAAATATGCCATCGGCGCTTACAACATCAATAACGCCGAGCAAACGATGGGCCTCTTCAAAGGCAGCATCGAATCCCAGGCCCCCTTCATTATTCAACTTTCCAAAGGTGCCCGCAATTACACCGATAAACGGATGATCGAAGCCATCATTCGCGCCGCCGAGGAGATTTTTCCAGAAGCCATCTACGCCGTCCATCTCGACCATGGCGATGAGACGACTTGTTACGATTGCATCGATTCCGGCTTTTACAGCAGCGTCATGATCGATGCTTCTCACGAAGATTTTGAGGAAAATATCGCCATCACCAAACGCGTCGTGGATCGCGCCCACGCCAAAGGCCTCAGCGTCGAGGCCGAACTCGGCAAACTGGGCGGCGTCGAGGAAGATATCGTCGTCGATGAAGGTCACGCCTGCCTCACCAACCCCGACGAAGTGGTCGATTTTATTCAACGCTCCGGCTGCGACTCCCTCGCCGCCGCCATCGGCACCAGCCACGGCGCCTATAAATTCAAAGGCCAGCAATCACTCCATTTCAACGTCATCGAAGGCATCCGCGATAAAATCGCCGCCGCCGGTCTCCCCCCCACCCCCATCGTCATGCACGGCAGCTCCTGCGTGCCTGCCGACGAAGTCGCCCGCATCAACGCCGCCGGTGGCAAAATCGATCCCTCGGCCGTCGGGGTGGACGAAAATGAATATCTCCCCGCCGCCCGTCTCGGAGTCACCAAGGTCAATATCGACACCGATGGACGCCTCGTCTGGACCCGCGTTCATCGCGAATTTTTCCGCGATAAACCCGCCGAATTCGACTTCCGTCCACCCGGTAAAATTTTCATCGAAGAATACGCCAAATTCATCGTCAGCCGTGGGATCAAACTCGGTTCCGCCGGTAAAATCCCCGAAATTCGCGCCGCCCTCGGCAAATAAATCTGCGCCATGGCCAGGGCCGGTTTATTTATTTGCACGCTGACATTTCTTTTGACCGGCTTGTTTTCCCAACTCCCAGGTCAATCGCTGGCCGAAATGCAAAAATGGCATGTCGCCGCCGAAAAAGGGGGACTCGCCGAGGCCGACAAAGCCATCCGGCAATTTGAAGACGTGCTGGTCCGCACCCCGACCAACGCCCTCGCCCGCGTTTATCTCGGCAGCAGCCAGACCTTGCGCAGCCGTGCCCTCGGTTACGGCCCCGAAAAACTCAGCACCCTGCGGCTGGGGGGCGATTTGATGGATGCCGCTGTCGTCGCTGCGCCGAAAGATCCGCTCGTCCGTCTCATTCGGGCGGTGAATTTCCTGCAAATTCCGACAGTGTTTGGCAAACGCGCCGTCGCCCATGCCGACTTCGACATTTTGCTGGTGGCGATCAAAGAAAAAGACCACACGTTGACCCCCGACGAACGCGGGGCGATTTATTATTTTGGAGGTGTGTCATTGCAACAGCGCAAACGAAAGAGCGAAGCCAGGGCAGCCTGGCAGGAAGGATTAAAATTCGCCGAGGATAAGAATTTGATCAGTAAATTGAAAAAGAAAGTGCCTTAAAAACAGGTAAGCGGAATGCTACCAAAGTCTTGAAGAAGAGAAGCGACTTAAGTTGGATGTCATCACGCTTAAAGCTGACGCCTTTGTAGGAGCTGTGGTTGCGGAGCAGATACAGCTCGGTTTCGGCGGGGACACCCTTTGGCATCGGTTTTGCAGAAGGCATCGAGATCATTCACGAACTGTTTCTCTCCCTCGTTTGGTCTTTTTTTTGAGGAGCTAGGTAGCCTGGATAGCCAGATCTAACTCCTCCTCCAGAGCCCCCCGTCTGCATAGGTGCGGTGCTGGCGGCGGATGGTGACACCGGCCACCACTAGCTTAACGGTGACGGGTTGAACAGGCACCATGGCGGCCAGATTTAGGGTAGCATCAATCTGGCTTTCCGAGATGCCAAGGGCCTTCTTCCGCAGGGTGTTGGAAATGAACTCCTGGAGGACCTAGGTTGAGAGGGCAAAAGAAGTATTAAGGATCACTCAACGACAAAGTGCCGCTTCAACGAATCCTCAGCGGCGCTGGAACTGGCGTAGATGTGGAGATTGGCATCCAGGATAATGAGGTCCTTCAAGGGGGTGCGGCCTTCAGCGGCAAGAATCTTCACTTTATGAAAGATTTCGTCAAGAAGATCAATGGTGGTCTTCAAAGTGCATAAATATGGTTCAATGGTCAAACCAATTTCAATCGACCTGAAAAAGGTCGTGTGTCTGGATTTTCTGCACCATGTTGTCACGGATGGCTGCGACGACAGGCTCCGCTGGGCTTAAAATGTGCGCTTCCGCATCACCAAATTTTCTGCCCGGACTGGACCTTCGCGTGAGCTTGTCTGCTACAAAACACTAGCCGCTGATAGAAAGAAAAGACCGGCAGGCATCCAACCTAATAGCCTGCACTCTGGTGCCTGATTTTTCGAGGAAACCGGGAGTTGCGGCCTGGGAATTATCGTGGCAGGCCTCGGCGAAATTGGCTTGGTGTGCGGCCAACTGCCAGGTGGAAGCGGCGCGAGAAGTGGAACTCATCACAGAAACCGAGCCGGTCGGCCAACTCTTTGTTTGAAAGCCTTTGCTCGTAAATGAGTTTGCGCGCCTCTTCGAAAATAATCCGATTGCGAAACTTTGCCGGTGACTCGCCAGTGAAGGCGCGAAAAGATTTTCGGAATGTCTCGTAGGCCATGCCAACGCGGAGGGCGATTGCGGAAAGATCGAGACCCGGCTCCGCTCGCATAATCTGCGTGGCGGCATCGATCCACGGTGGCCATGCGGGGGCTGTTTCCGAATCGTCGGAGATGGCGTTTGTGAGAAGCACAGAGGCCATGAATCGCTGGAGTTGGCACACGCGAAAGAGGCGATCTGCCGGTCCCAACCCTTTTTCGGGTTGCGCGATCTCCCTCATCCGTTTCGCATAAATCGGCGAGGGGGGGAGGCTCACGAGCGGACGCGAGGGGGAGAGCAGCCCTTGTTTTCGCCAAAGATCGAACACCGGCCCCTCGAAAACGACGTAGATCTCGCTCCACTTGCCGCCCTTCGGAGGTCCGTAAGCATGGGCAATCTCGGGAAAAACAATCAGGAGATCGCCCGCCCGGCAAGGCATTCTCGCCTGCCCTTTCAACTGATAGTGCCCTTCCCCCGCCGTCAAATAAACCAAAGCGTAGCTTCCCAAAATCCGCATGGAAGAAAATGAGATCCCCCGGCTGGTTTCTAGGAATCCTGCCAAAGAAATATAGCCAATCGAATTTCTCATGGGCACTAAAATTGTCTTGAAATCTCCGATCATCAATACCAAATAACACATGTTTTTTCCCAGCCTGTCCATTCCATCGGTGAAAAGAATTGCTACAGTTTGCCTTATGAATATGACCACTTGCTCCTTTGCTCCGCATTCTCAAGGCTTTAAACTCGACTCGCGTCCGGAATCTTTCGGCGAGTTAAAATGTTCGGCGGCACTCCTCGGCGATGTGGAGGCTTTACGGCGTAGGATGGTGGAGGATGGCCACCTCTTTATCCGCGGATTTTTTGAACGCGAAGATGTGCTGGCAGTGCGCAGGACAGTGATGAAGCGAATGGCTGCTGCCGGATATCTCGAGCCGGGATCGGACGAAATGCTCGGGATCGCACGGCAAGGCTTTAATCAAAGCTTCTCCCCGGATCTTGGAAAAAACATGCCTCCACTGGATACGTTGCTTTTTAGCGGTCGGCTGATGGATTTCTATCGCTCGTTTTTCGGTGAGGAGATTTTGCATTTTGACAGCATCTGGTTTCGCACGGTGGGGCCAGGGAGGGGCACGCGCCCGCATTGCGACGTCGTGTATATGGGTCGGGGCACACGTCAACGACTTTACACCGCATGGGTGCCAATGGGCGACGTGCCAATCGAGGTGGGAGGCTTGATGGTTCTCGAGGGATCCCACCAGCAGAGCGAGCGCATCAGCGCCTATCTCGATCGCGATGTGGATGCTTATTGCACCAACGGCCGGCACGCGGCGGCAATCGAAGCGGGAACGAAGATGTGGGAGTGGGACGGCTCGCTCACTTCAAATCCGGTCTCGCTCCGCGAAAAACTTGGGGGCCGCTGGCTCACGACCGCTTTCCGTGCGGGCGATTTGCTCACTTTTCCCATGAATATGATCCACGCCAGCTTGGACAATCCGTCCGACCGCGTGCGTGTCTCGACAGATACGCGCTATCAACCCGTGTCTGAACCAGCCGACGAGCGGTGGATCGGCGAAAATCCCATCGGCCACTCAACGTCCGGCAAGCGCGGTCGTATTTGTTAACTGCGGACTCGGACCTCATCGTTTCACCCAGCGCATTTGTCTCTGCGTTAGTGCATTCCGACTATCGAATCCCGGCTACCTGAAATCCCTCGGCTTCTAATAAAGCGCGGATTTTTGCGGGTTGATCGCCCTGGATTTCGATGCGGCGATTTTTCACCGTGCCACCGCAACCACACGCGGCCCGCAGTTTTTTTGCCACGCGTGCGATGACACTTTCGGGTAGATGCGTGGCAAAATCGTGGATCACAATGACGGTTTTTCCGCCGCGATGAGCTGTTTCGCGCTGGAGAACGACGCGCCCCATTTTCCACTCTGGATCGATGGATGCCGGGGCGATGGGACCGGGAGGTAGATCGCTGAGGGCTAGATCGGCGAGTGCTAGGTCGGCGAAGGGTTGCTGGCTGCTGGTTCGAGAGGCTGCGGAGGTGTCGATGCGGGATTTCATGGCAAAAGCTGGGTGGATAAATGAATTTCGCGGATGGAATCGAGAGTCAGAAGGTTGTCGAGGACAAAAATGGCTTGCTCGCGGGTGAGCTGTGAAGCTTGGATCCTGGCGATACCAGCCCGGGTGTTATGACGAAGGGCTAGCCGGCGAAGGCCTGGGACGGATTGGATTTTCTGATGAATCGCCGAGGTAATGATGGCGTCCTGCATAAGGGAGGCAGATTTGACGAGAGGCGGACGACGGGTTGGTGATGCTTGCCATTGGTTCGAGCCGGAAGGGCGGATGCGCCAGTCGGAAAGGGTGTCGGGCAACTCCAGGGCGCGGGTAACCGGGCGAGCCGGGGCCAGAGATTCCTCGGAAATCGAGGGAGGAGTGGCGGGTGATTCGACTTTTTGTGACGCTATTTCCCGTGGCTGAGAGCCTCTGGCAGGGGTGGACAGCGCGCTTTTCACTGATTTTTTTTGGGTTGCGGCGGCGATGATCGGGGAGGTTCGGGCGGATTCGGGTGGAGAAAGTGTCGCCTGGCATCCCGCAAATAGAACGATGACGAACACGTGGAGGATGGGATTTTTTGGAATAGACACTTGGCGGGAATGAGAAATCTTGAGTAACATGGGGCGAATGCAAGAAGTAATGCACAGTGCCATGCCTTGGGTAAATACGATGAAAGAAAAACAAGGGCACCTGATTTTGCTCAAGCTGACTTGCTGTGCGTGGATTTTATTCACTTCGACGGCGTGCGATCAAGTCGTGCAAAAGCATGAGTCCAGACAATTGGAAGCTGCTTACGATGCCAGCCGCCAGGGGAAATACCCGGAGGCATTGTCTTTGTTTGAAGCAGCGTTGACAGATTCTCCAGAAGCGGCGGAGATTCACTTTCAGATGGCCTTGATTTGTGAGTCGAAGGTGCATGATTTGATGGGGGCATTTTTTCACTTTCGTCGTTGCGAACGCATCGCACCCCAAGGACGCCATGCCTCGGAGGCCAGGCAGTCGATGGCCCGGCTGGAACCTTTGCTGATGGCCTCTTTTGCCGATGATGGCATGATTTCCAAAAGAGATGCAGCGGGTTTGAAAAATGAAAATCAAGCCCTGCGGAAGCAGATCGCCCAGTTAAAAGCGCAACTGGCAGCCATGCCACGTCCACCCGTGGATAAAAATGCCAGGAACACTCCACCCGATCCTGAATTGATCAAAAAAATGGGTGGGCGCACTTACACCGTCGAGCCGGGTGACACCCTCGCCAAAATCGCGCTCAGATTTTACAAATCCAGAAATCGCAGCAAAGACATTCAGGATGCCAATATCAACAATCTGCCCGACCCGCGAAAACTTCAGGTGGGGCAGGTCTTGATTATTCCCCAGTAAAAGCAATTTCAATCGGGTAAGTTATCCCGAAAAGATTGACGTTGCCCGCGCGCATGGCTACGTAGAGGAAGTTTTTAGCGTTCCCAACCCACGTGTCCACCATTTCACAAAAAAGCGTCGTCATTGCAGCTTCCATATTGTCCGTGCTTGCCGCGTTGCAACTGGCGGTGGTTTTTACGGTTTTAACCAGACAAAAACCCGCTTTTACCGCACCTGCTGTCAACCAAAAAACCGATGTTAATGCCATTGTCTCTACCCCGCAGGCAACCCCCGTTCCTCTTCCCAATCGCCCCACTTCCCTCGCTCCCAATCCTCCTCCTGGCGTCTCCAAGCCCGCGCCTCCTGCCGTCGTTTCCGAGTCGAATCCTGCACCTGTCTCCGAGGTTGATATCGTTCTCCAGCGTGCCTATGCCGCTCGTGATCAAGGCGACATGAGCGGCACTCTCGCCAGCCTGCGCGACGCTCAGAAAATCTTTCCCGATCATCCGAAAATTCTTGCTGAATTTGCCTCCACTTACGAAGCCATGGGCTTGGTCGATAAAGCACTGGTCTTCTGGAAACGCGTGGTCGATGGCGGCGAAAAAGCTGGCGATCTCTACGGTGTCGCCGCAGAAAAAGTGCGTCTCGGGGTCATCCCCCGCGATCCACCCGGCGGTCGCGACGAAGAAGGCCTGCAAATCGGTTCAGTCATGGGCATGGGCGAAATCGTTAAAAACTACAACCTGCTTCCAGATGAGACCGAACGAATCAGCCTTCGCCTCCCCATAAAAGCACGCCAGGGATCCCAGGTGGACGCAGGTCGGGTAAACATCCAGGTAAATTTTTACGACCTCGTCAATAACAGCGAAGTGGAAATCACCGAGGCCAAAGTCACCTCCGAATGGGCCACCCTACCCGCCGATTGGCTCGATGAAGGCATCGAAGTGCTCCGAGTCCTTTATTCGCAAACTTCCGGCGAATTAGGCGGGAAACCTGCTTTAGATCGTAAGTTTCTCGGCTACATTATCCGTCTTTACTACGAAAATGAACTTCAAGATGTCTTCGCAGAACCCGTAAAACTCCTCCAAAGCTATCCCCCACCTTTCACCCTCCAAAAGGAAATCCCCCAATGAAAATACTAGTTGTTGATGACGAATCAATCATCGTCGAATCTCTCGTCGAAATCATCCGCTCCTACGGGGATTTCCAAGTCGAAGGCGTTTTAAGTGGTCCTGATGCCGTCGCCATGGTCGAAAAAATGGGCGGCATCGATCTGCTCATCACCGATGTAGTGATGGACCGCATGGATGGCTTCGCTCTTAGAGACACCCTGCGCGCCTCCCACCCTTTGGTCGAAGTCATCTTCGTCACCGGCTACGACCTGAGCGATTACGCCGCCAACGTCGGAGGAGCGACCATTCTGGCCAAACCCATCCAATCCACGGCCATCTTGCAAGAAGTGCATCGCCTCTGGGAACAAATCGAAGGCCTCGGTGCCGGCTCCGTTCAACCTACCCCTGCGACAGCGATTTTTGCCACTCCCACCAGCACTTCCCAGTTGATTCCCATAGATCGTCCCGCCCCCATGCCCGCCCGCGAGGAAGATCTCCGCAACCTGGTGCAAAAACAAGGCTTTACTGGTCAGCTCGATCAATTTCAACTCGTCGATATCATCCAAATGTGCTGCATGAGCCGACGCACCGGGCGGCTTCGCGTTTCTCATGGTGTCGAAAGCGGCGTCATTTACCTTAAAGAAGGCAACATGACCCATGGCATCGCCGGGCAACTGCGAGGAGAAGACGCCGTCTATCAAATCATCTCCTGGGATGTCGGTCAGTTCACCTTTGAATACGGCCTCGAACCCGACGAACAAACCATCTCCCTAGGCTGGGAACATCTCGTCATGGAAGGCGTCCGGCGCCGTGACGAAAGTGGTGCCAGCGATACCAGCTCCCTCTCCGAAGCCGAACGCAGCCTGGCCGGTAAAATCATTGGCGACTACGAAGTCGTGCGTAAACTCGGCGAGGGCGAATGGGGCGAAACTTACGAAGCCATCCAGGCATCGGTGCGCCGTCCCGTTGCCATGAAAGTCCTCCGTGCAAACCTCGCCAACGAAGCTTCTTTCGTTCAGGAATTCGTGGCCGATGCCAGCATTAAGGCCAACGTTCAGCATCCCTCCATCATCTCCGTCTTTGAAGCCGGCCAGGCGGGCGGTCTTTATTTTTACACCCGCGAATACATCGACGGCGCCACCCTGGCCGATTATCAGGCCCAGGGAGCCGTCATCGACGACCAGACTGCCCTCCGCATCATCCGCGTCGTGGCCGAAGCCCTGTCTTATCTCTCCCAAGGCAAAGTCCCGCGCACTCTTCTCAATGCCAAAAGCATCTACCTTTCCAGCGATGGCCGTCCCCGTCTCGCCAATCTCGCCCAGCTTAAACACGAACCCGAAGCTGCCGTGCAACGGGAAATCCAGGAACTCTCGCGCATCGTCAGCGCCTCGATGCAAGGAGCCGTGGGAGCCTCCCATGGGATGCGCGCTCTTCTTTCCCGCATGAGGATCGACGGCAGTGGAGGATACCTCTCTTACGGCGCATTACTCCAGGCAGTCAAAGCCCTCGAACCCAACGTCGTCCCCGTCGAAGCCTTCAAAATGAACGAGCGCGACCGCGCCGCGATCAAAGCGGTGGACGACGCCAAAAAGCGTCAAAAACGCAGCATGATCTACTCCACCATCGGCATCTTCCTACTCTTCTGGATCGTCGCCACCGCGGTTTATCTCAAATTCTTCCGCGGAGCCTCTTTCGTAACTAATGAACTGGTGGAAATCCCCGCAGGCGAATTCCTCTACGGCACCGAAGGAAAAAAAATCAATCTCCCCGCTTTCTGGATCGACAAATACGAAGTCACCATCGCCGATTACGCCAAATTCCTCAAAGCTCTCGAATCCAACCCCACCACCAATTACGACTCCCCCGACCAGCCCAAAGGTAAAACGCATATTCCCCGCGATTGGGATCGTTTTTATACCAAAGCCAAAAGCGGCAAAACCTTCGAGTTCGCCCCGATCAATCTCGACACCCCCATTTTCAATGTCGATTGGTATGACGCCTTCGCCTACGCCAAATGGGCCGGACGCCGTCTTCCCACCGAGCAGGAATGGGAAAAAGCCGCCCGCGGCAAAAATGGACGCACCTATGCCTGGGGCAACGATTTCGATGTCAAAAAACTCAACTCCTCCGTCGATTACAACCCCGATCCGCGAAAAGTCGGTGATAAAGACGGCCACAACCGCTGGGCTCCCGTGGACAAACATCCCGGCGACACCAGCGAATTTGGCGTGCGCAACCTCACCGGCAACGTCGCCGAATGGACCGCCTCCACCGAGCGCGTGATGGGGTTTGACACCCCCATCATTCGTGGTGGATCGTTCCGTCTGCCCGATTACGAACTTACCCGGCGTCGGACCGACCTTCTCCAGGAACAATCCCAACTCTCCCTCGGCTTCCGCACCGTCTCCGATACTCCACCCAGCAAATAAATTTTCCACATCATGTTTCGCCGTCTGCTTACCGTTTGTTTTCTCCTATTTGCACTGCTCCCGACCCTCCAGGCACAATTCAACGTCGAACTGCAAATGACTCGCACCCTTTACATGGTGCACGAGCCGATCCTGGCCAAAATCTCCATCACCAACCTCAGCGGTAAAGACCACAACTTCACCAGCCGACCGGGACGCCCCTGGTTTGGCTTCGAAATATTCGCTGGAGTCAATAAACTCATTCCGCCCAACAACCCCGATTATCAACTCGGCGATCTTTACGTGCCAGCGGGCAAAACCGTCTCCCGCAACATGAACCTCACCCCGCTTTACAGCCTGCAGGAATACGGTCCCCACAGTGTCAAAGCTGTGCTCTACAATCAGGAACAAGATCAATATTATACCTCGACACGTCGCGCCTTCGAAATCACCGAAGGCCTGCTCTTGTGGAAACAAAGCGTCGGTGTCCCTGCTACCAACAGCACTCACACCTACTCCCTTCTTTCCCATCGGCTGCCCAGGGAAAATCGTCTTTATGTCCGCATCATCGACGAAACCGGTGGCCGCGTCGTCTCCTGCTTCTCCGTGGGACGCATCGTCACCTTCGCTCCGCCAACTTATATTCTTGACGGCCAAAACAACCTCCACATTCTCCAAATGATCGGACCAAAAGCCTATCTCTACACCGAAGTCTCGCCCACTGGCGAAATCCTCTCCCGCGTTTCCTATGTCGATGGCAAATCCAATCCCCGCCTGCAAAAAAAGGAAAGCGGACTCGTTAGCGTGCGCGGCGGCAAGGTGGACGCCCCAATCCCACCGGGACAACGCCCCAACGTGCCGCGCCTCTCCGACCGGCCCGCCGGTATTTAACCTTGCGCCCGGCTTTGGGGTAGTTTCCTAATTTGAATCGGGGTTTAGTAAAAGAATCCAGGTAAAGCTTGTTGTGGATTATCAATGCAATGCGCAATGATCCCTACAAGGAAGCAACACGCGGAAATTCGCAGCATCACGTATGCGGATTCGTAATCTGGCGACAACAATAGGCCGAGAACATGGTGACTCACCCCATAATTGCTCCACCAGTTAAATTAAATCCAGCAATTAAACAACTCGTTATTGGTGTAAACAGCAGGCGATAACCACCTTTACCGCCGTAGGCTAATCATTGATCCCAATACAATTACGGAAGCTTAAACCAGTTCGGGATATGACGCGTTTCTGTTGTCTTTGTAGGCAAGCTGCTCAAAAAATATAGACACTATTTTGAAATGGTAGTTAGGCATTGCGGTTGAAAATGCCTCCACAAAATCTCTGAAAAAATGCATGGATACCTTAATCCTGTTCTCCAACGTGATTATTTCTCCGTTGTCTCTATATATTTTTGCACCATGCAGGCAATCTACTGCCATTAGGTAGGCCACAATCACATTTTGATGATTGGTAATACTCCTCAATTTTTCACCAATAATTGAAAGCGGCAGCTCTTCGATAATCGGCTTTTGCGCCACAAACCAAACAAAAAAGTTTGCGGCTTTCTTAAATGGACTAGCCTTTCCAAGGCCGTCGGAATGAGGGAAATCAGGGCGGTGTAAAGCGCCCGCTACCGATATGAAAGCCTGAGGGTCAATTTGAAGCTCTTTGAGCCCTAGTTCTTTGGCGAAGGAGTCAACATAGACAGCGATACTCGAAAGTGTTGCGGTGACATCAACACCCTCCTGGTAGAGGATATTAAATGACATTTCTTAAAAAATCGCTTGAGGAGACCTCAACGCTTGCATAAATCCACGCGCGGAAGCGGCGGCTGTGCGAGAGACATCAGCAAGACTTTCCACTTCTCTAAGATCGCCTTTAGCATTGCTGAATCGGCAGGGAGAGGCGACGGAAAGCGGTTGAGTTGCCCCAAGGACATCGCGAGATGCAACCCTCAGAACCTCAAGAACAATTGTTGTGTCATTGGAATCGGCCATAAAATTAGTGTTGAACGTAGTGTAATATTGTCAGGTATCAATGGCCAATTAGCCTATTTAATGCTGTTTCAGCTTATTTAGGCAGAATTTGATTTTAAATCCATTGAAATTGGTTTGCGAGTTAAAAACATTTCGGATGCCAATTTCAACTCCCATGGCACCAATATAACTATCGATAGCTGCTTTCACAGCCGTTTCTGCAGAATCGACTGGTGGAACCTCAAGCACGGCTGTGATCTTGACTCCCACCGTCTTACTCATACGCCCACGCATAGCCCCTTTCTGCCTTCTTGTGGCCCGCGAGGGCGAATACTTCAACCTCGCCTTCCCACACCGTCTTGCCTTGAAAGCGTTCATGCACCAGCACGATTTCAATATGCTTTGCTTCGCAAGTGTGGAGGTCGCGAAAGGTCATCGCCAGCAATCTTAGATAATCAGGGCGGTTCATGTCAGTTCCACCAAGTAAGCAACCGTCCAGATGCTCTTACTCACTCCAGCCGCCATAGCTGGCGTGCAACGGATGGCTCCATGAATCTTCACAAATTTGTAACACACGAAATTTAGCGCGACCGCAGCTTTGAAATTATCCAGCTTCTTTGAAAAGGCATTGGTAAGGCGAGTCAGGCGGCGGCAATGCATCCGCAAGATGTGATTCTGCTTCTTGATGTTCAAAGTGGAAACGAGGCGAATGTCAGGCATTCCACGGATAATCATTTTCTCGGTATCGACGACTTCGGCGGGTAAGAATCGCGTTTTCCGACGATGTGCGAAGGAATCAGCCTAGTGTCACGACCTTCAACCTACGCCCCTACGGTGTGCAAGGACGATCCACCAAAAAAATTTAGAGGCCGCTAAAAACCCTGTTTCGAATTAGGACACTACCAGGCCTCGGGCCGGCCTGCGTTTTTCACCTCGGAGGCAACTCCGCCGATTTTGCGGCAAAAAATGCCATTCCCAGCTTGACGCTCCACCCTTTCGACAGGATAAGATAAATCTTCCTGCGGCACGGCTGTTCGGAATTGTTAAAAATGAACCGTGCACGCTTCTTAATCCTCGTTTTTTTTGCAGGCTTTTTAATCGGCCCGAATCCCGGTGGGCTGCACGCCCTTCCGCTTCGCGCCTTCGATACCGTAATTATCGATGCCGGCCATGGCGGACACGACCGGGGTGGTTTACCCGGCCAGTATGTGCCCGAAAAAGTCGTCGCCCTCGATGTCTCCATTCGCCTCCAGCGCAAATTGAAAGGCGCTGGCATCCGCACCGTCATGACGCGCACCAGCGACGTTTTCATCCCGCTCAGTGCCCGTGTCGCCGCCGCCAATTCCCGTCCCCGCAGCATCTTCGTCTCCATCCATTTCAACTCCGCCTCCAATTTCGAGGCCCGCGGCGTGGAGACTTTCTATTATTCGCGCGAATCGCAGATCCTCGCCTATGCCATTAACCGCAGGATCGCCGTCATCGCCGCCGCAGATCGCGGGGTGAAATTTCGCGGCTTCTACGTCCTGCGCAATTGCCGGGTGCCCGCCGTCCTCGTCGAGTGCGGCTTCCTCAGCAATCGCTACGATGCCCGGCTGGCACTCAACGCCAGTTACCGCGAACGTCTCGCCTCCGAAATTGCCCGCGGCATCATTGCCATTAAAAAAGGCAGTTTTTAAGATTCTGCGTCACCAAGAATCGCTCACTGCGGACGGTCCATCTCCAGATACGATAACGTCTCCTCATTCGGTGCCCCCTTTTTCTGAAGTTGCACTTTCATCTGCTTCAAAAAATAACGGCCCCCCACCGATTGCGTCGCAATCACGTCGAATTGCTTCTCAAATCGCCCCTCCCAATCGAACGTCTGTGCCCGGATCAACGCTCCACTCTGCCGGTTAACCCACAACAAAACTACCGCCGATGCCGACGATCGATCACTCGTCGCCACCCGGATTTTCCAGCACGGCAATCCGCGGATTTTTTCCACCCCACGATCCTGCACGTCTTTCCAAAACAAAAAATGCAACGTCAAATCCTCATACGTGAGCAACGAATCGCGCACCCGCGCCCCGACATCTTTCACCCCGCCGATTTTTACCTCGTCACCGCCCGACTCCACCGTTACCACCTCCTGCGGCTCCGTAAAAATATACCGCGTCACCCCCCCACCCTGCTCCAGACGAAACGGCACCGTTTTTCCCCCGGTGCGAATCTGCCCCGTCATCACCAATTCCTGGGCCTGCACCAACTCGCGGGCCCGCTGCAAAATCTCCGCTCCGCCCGGTTCCGCCCGCAACCCTGCACCACCCAGCAAAGTGACCATTCCGACCATGAAAACCATTATTTTCCGTGCTTGTTTGCCGATCTGATGAGTCATACCATAACCTGCCGTAATTTTATTAATGGACCAGCAGTTACTTATTTTATTCAACCGCACCTGGACCCATCCCACGCTGGATTGGATCATGGCCACCGCCTCCAGCGCCAGTGTCTGGTTGCCTTTTCTGATTCTTGCCGCCGGGCTCACCCTTATTTTCGGTGGGTTCCGCGCTCGCAGCTTCATTCTTTGCGCCGCTCTCATCCTCGCCTTTTCCGATGGCCTCAGCGCCCGTTTCCTCAAGCAGACAGTGGGTCGGCCCCGGCCCAACGACGTGCGCAACGACATCCGCATCGTCGATCTGGGCAAAGCCTCCCCACGCATTTTTGCTCTCGGCAAACCTCTCCGCATTAAAATGTCGCGAGCCTCCGAAAAAACCGTTGCCGGACGCTCCTTCCCCTCCTCTCATACCGTGAATAATTTTGCCTTCGCCACTCTCGCCGCTGCCTTCTTTCGCCGCACCGGCTGGCTCGTTTTTTTCCCCGCCGCACTCGTCGGCTATTCCCGCATCTATGTCGGCTCCCATTACCCCAGCGATGTCCTGGTTTCCATCTTCCTCGCCGTCGGCCAGACCCTTCTCATCCTCGCCCTTTTCTGCTGGCTCTGGAAAAAAATCGGCCCCCGCCTCACCCCACGCCTCTTTGCCGCGCATCCTCATCTCCTCGCATGAAAAACCGCCTCCACATCCTCCTCATCCTCCTCGGCGTGCTCACCCTCCTGCGCCTCCTTCTTTGCGGAAGCTTCGAGCTTTCGCCCGACGAAGCCTATTACTACCTCTGGTCCCAACGTCCCGATCTCTCCTACTACTCCAAGGGGCCCGGCGTCGCCATGGCCATTCTCGCCTCCACCAACCTTTTTGGCGCGACCGAGTTTGGGGTGCGCTTTTTTAGTCCCCTCCTCGGCTTCGGCACCTCCCTTCTCGTCTTCGCCCTCGCCCGTCGCATCTACGACGAACGCGTCGGCTTCTGGGCCGCCGTCCTCGCCCAATGTCTCCCCATTTTCAATGTCGGCTCGCTCCTCATGACCATCGACCCACTCTCCATTTTCTTCTGGCTCCTCGCCGTCTATGCCTTCTGGCGGGCCCTGGAAAAAACCCCCGCTTACTCCCATTGGTGGCTCCTCACCGGACTCGCCATCGGTCTCGGTGCCCTCTGCAAATACACCAACCTCGCCCTTTACCTTTCCATCGCCCTCATCCTCGCCCTCGTCCCCGCCTGGCGCAGGCAATGGCGGCGTCCCGGCCTTTATCTCGCCCTCCTCATCACCCTCGGCTGCCTTATCCCCCCCCTGCTTTGGAACCAGCGGCACCAATGGATCACCCTCATCCACCTTAGCGAACGCGGCGGTCTCGAATCCAAATTCTCCATTCGTCTCGAACAACCCTTCGTCTTTCTCGGCGCCCATTTCGGCGTCTATTCCCCGCTCCTTTTTCTCGCCCTGCTCCTGAGCCTCGGCGTGGGCCTCTGGCACTTCCGCGATCATCGCAAGACCACCTTCCTCATCTCTTTCGCCGCACCCCTCATCTTCCTCTATTTCTTTCTCTCCCTGAAAAACGCCGGCGAAGCCAATTGGACCGCCCCCGCCATCGTCACCCTCACCATCTTCGCCACTCGCGACTGGTTGCGCCGCCTCGAACGTCGCCCCCGCTTCCGTCCCTGGGCTCTCGCCGCCCTCGTCCTCGGCGCCACCCTTTCCATCATTCTTCTCGGCTCCGAATCCCTCCGCCGACTCGGCGTCCCCTGGTCCTACCAAAGAGACCCGGGCGGACGCCTCCAAGGCTGGACCGAGTCCGGCCAGATCGTGGCCGAAGTGCGCCGCGAACTCGAGAAAAAAACCGGCTCCCCTCTTTTTCTCATCGGCAACAAATATCAGACCGCCGCCGCCCTCGCCTGGTATCTGCCCGAAAAACCTGTCCTTCGCCCCGGCGATCCGCCCGTTTACATCCCCGAATCGCAAATGATTCAAAATCAATACTCCTTCTGGCCCAGCTACGACACCTTCGACGAAGCCACCCCCGAGCAACTCGACCCCTTCAATACCGAAGCCACCGGCATCAACCGCTTTGCCGGGCGCAACGCCCTTTACATCACCGACCGGCCCGAGGGTAAACCCGCCGATGCCCTCCTCCGCGGCTTCGAACGCTGGGAACTCGTCGGCGACCGCGAAATCCGTAAAAATGGCCTCCTCGTCCGCACCCTGCGCTTTTTCATTTGCACCAATTACCAGACTCTGCCTCTATAGCACCCCGCCATTTTTTTTCATGACCCCACACCTTTCCATCGTCATCCCCCTTTACAACGAAGAAGAAAACATCCAACCCCTGCAACAGCAGTTGGAAGCCGGTCTCGCCGGTCAAAACTACGAAATCCTCTTTGTCGATGACGGTTCGAAAGATCAGACCGTCGCCAAAGTGGAGCGCAAACTCAACGTCCGCGTGCTCGAATTTGAAAAAAACGCCGGACAAAGCGCCGCCATGTATGCCGGCATCATGGCTGCCCGGGGCGACATCATTATTCTCCTCGACGGCGACCTGCAAAACGATCCAGCCGACATTATGTTACTCGTCTCCGAGATCGAAAAAGGGGCCGACCTCGTCTGCGGTTACCGCGCCAAACGCCGCGACACCGTGGTCAAACGCATCACCAGCCGCGTCGCCAATTTTGTGCGCAGCCGGTTCATTGGCGACGGCGTGCGCGACACTGGTTGCAGTCTTAAGGCACTCCGCAGCGAATGTCGGCGCGCTTTGCTCCCCTTTTTCGGAATGCACCGCTTCATCCCGGCCCTTATTAAAAATGCCGGGTATCGCGTCGTCGAAATCCCGGTCAACCATCGGCACCGTCAATTTGGGGTCAGTAAATATGGTTTGGGCAATCGCGCCATCAAAGCCACCACCGACATGTTTGGAGTCGCGTGGTTAAACAGTCGCCGCGTCGATTACCGCATCAAACCCGAGCCGTAAAA